>CALFNB010000359.1 GCA_937902425.1 uncultured Acetobacteraceae bacterium
TGCGAATCCCGCATTTGGCGCTGAACTGGTTTTTTCTTGACGTTTTCCAGGTCTTGCGGCACCTGTCGCCCCGAGATAACGGGGTTATAACAGAAATGCATCAATTAATGGACTATTTTCGAGTAACTGCGATCGGGGTTGCGGCCGCCGCCATGCTCGTGGGGCACGCGCATGCCTTGCTGATCGTGCCGACATTCGATTTGAACCCCACCAGTGACCCCAATTCGTTGAACAACGCCTCCGATCCGGCCGGTGAAGTGGCGGCGATCGACACGGCGATCAACACCATCGACGGGCTGTACAGCAACCCGGGCACTATTCAAATTCTGTTCAATTTCAACAGCGGCGTGTTTGGTCAGAGCAATGACGGCGAGTCCTTCGTCCCCTATGGCCAATATACCGCGCAGCTCGCGGCCGATTCCGCGGCTCATCCCGGCAACACGGTCCTGGCCTCGGGGATGGCGAACCTCTCCAAAGGGAACACCGGAGACTGGGTATTGGGCACTACCGCGTTCCTGCGCGTCGGTATGGGGTTCACCGGATCCGGCACGACGCCGTGCTTCGACAGTTCGGGCAATTACGTCAGTGGCTGCAACGCGGTTTATGACGGCGTGATATCCCTCGGCAATCTGTCCACATCGTCGAACGGGGCGGGCAAGAATTCGACGGCGACGTCCGTGGCCGAGCATGAGATCGATGAAGTGTTGGGCGGTGGCGGCACCGGAACGACGATCGGCGAAACCGCCAACCTCGCCAACTATGTGACCGGGCCGGTCATTGGCCCGATGGATCCGTACCGCTTCCAGTCCAGCGGTTCGACCTGCGCCAATGTGACCAATACCCCCAGTTTCACGACGAGCAGTTCCGCGGTCGCGTGCTATTCGATTGATGGCGGGACCACGTCGCTGGTGCAGATGAACCAGGCCGGTGGCGGCTCCGACTATGGCGACTTCGCGACGACGTCGCCGAACATTCCCTGTATTCAGGATGCGTATTATCCCGGAACGACCGATATCTATTCGATCTTGTCGCCGGAATACGCGATGATGCAATCCATTGGATATGATGCGCTGCCCGAGCCGTCGACCGTCGCATTGTTCGCGGGCGCGGTTGGTGGGCTCGGATGGATACGGCGCCGGCGCGTCCAACGGACCTGACAGCGCGCCAATCGCGCTTTCCGGTGCGAGGTGTCGGAACTGATATGGTTCAGTCTGGCACACGGTTGACTTCAGTGATTCGCGGCCCATAACCTGAGCAACGCGAGGCAGATAAGCCGCGTGACAGGTGACAATCCGCCCACTCGGGCGGTACCAGGGAAGGGTGAGACGAATGGCGAACATCATCCGCGCCGCGTCGCGGCGCGATGTGCTGACAATTTCGGCGCTATCGGCGGTGGGCGGACTGCTCGGCGCCGCGCGCGTGGGGGCCGCGCCAAAAAGCATGACGTTGATGCACGAGAGTTCGTTCATTCCGCCATACGACGCTTATATCAAGACCACGATGGCTCAGGCGTACGAGAAGGCCACGGGCATCAAAATCAATTACGATGTCGTGAGTGTCGGCAGCTTGCAAACCCGGGTTACCACCGCGGCCGAGACCGGTACTGGGCCGGACATGTCATGCGTGTACTTCAACTGGCCCTATTTGTTCGACGAGAAGCTGGTGGATGTCGGCGACATCGCCGAGGAGATCGGCAAGAAAGGCGGCGGTTGGCACGACAATGTCAAAGAAGCGGTGGTCGTCAATGGCAAATGGAAGGCCATTCCGTTCGGCAATGTCGGGCAGTTGATGAATTACCGTACCGATTGGTTTGACGAAGTTGGCGTCAAGGAATTCCCGGACACCTGGGACGGATTGCTGGAAGCCGGCATCAAGTTGAAGAAGGCCGGCCATCCGTTCGGCTACGAACTCGGCCACGGGTTCGGCGACAACCACGGGTGGCTCTATCCGCTGTTGTGGTCCTATGGCGGGCGAGAGGTCGACACCGATGGCAAGACCGTGGCCATCGATTCGGCGGAAACGGCGCGCGCCGTCGACTTCTGCCGCGAATTCTATCAGAAGACCATGTTCGAGGACGTGTTGGGCTGGACCGACGTCAGCAACAACAAGGCCTTCCTGGCCGAGCAGATCTCCTGCACCAACAACGCGGAAAGTATCCTGTACATCGCCAAGAAGGATTTTCCGGATATCGGCAAAGTGACCAGCCAGGCGCAAAATCCAAAGGGTCCGACCGGGCAACGATTTCACATCCTCGCGCCGTGGAGTCATGCGATTTTCACGCATGCCCAGGATGTGAAGGCGGCGAAGGAGTTTTTGGTTTGGCTGATGGATCCGAAGAATGTCGCCGGCTGGTATGACATCGCGGTCAGTTACTACGCGCCGTTCTTGCATATGTTCGACAATGCGCCGATGTGGACCGCCGAGCCGCGCAACCTGCCGTATCGCGATTCGTTGGAGACCTCGCATCTGCCGGGCTGGCCGGCGCCGATCAGCCGGCAGCAAGGGGAAAGCGTGGCCAAATATGTCGTCGTCGATATGTTCGCCAAGGCCTGCGGGGGTAAGTCGACCAAGGAGGTCATCGCCGACGCCGCCGCGCAGTTGAAGCAAATCTTTAAGCCGGCCTGATCGTGTCAACGACTGCGCTGCCCGCCGCCGTCTACGTTCCGGTTCCGCGCCGGGCGTCGGGCTTTCGCCGCTGGACTGAACGTGAGGACGTGTTCAGTTGGCTGATGATCATTCCGCCAGTGGTATTTCTGTTGCTGCTGGTCGGTTATCCGCTCGCCTACGGCGTCTGGCTCAGCTTGGAAAATCGGCCGGTGGCGAGAGCGGGAACGTTCGTTGGGCTGGCGAATTTTATCGCGGATGCGCATGATCCGGTGTTCTGGCAGGTGGTTCAGAACACGTTCGTTTATACGTTCTTCGCGACCGTGCTGAAAATGGTTGGCGGCCTGGGTCTGGCCCTGGTGATGAACCAGGACTTCAAATTCAAGAACACCGTGCGGGCTTTGATGCTGCTGCCGTTCATCGTGCCGACGGTGCTGTCGACGATCGCCTGGATGTGGATCCTCGATCCGGCGTTCGCGCCGGTCAACTGGTTCCTGCGCTATCTGAACATCGCCAATCCCGGTCCGTCCTGGCTCGGCAACGCGCATCTGGCGATGATGTCGCTGATCATCGTCAACGTCTGGCGGGGGTTGCCGTTCTACGGCATCACGCTGCTCGCCGGCCTGCAAACCATCTCACCGGAGTTGTATGAGGCGGCGACCATCGATGGCGCCAGCACCTGGGACCGGTTCGTTTACGTGACGTTGCCATTGCTGAAACCGGTGATTTACATCGTGACGATGTTCTCGGTGATTTTCACCTTCGCTGACTTCCAGCTTGTCTATGTGCTGACCCGCGGCGGTCCGGCCAACGCGACCCATCTGTTCGCGACCTATGCATTCGACCTCGCGATGGGCGCCGGGCAGCTTGGCCTGGGAGCGTCCGTCGCGCTGGCGATGCTGCCGCCGCTGGCGCTGATCATCGTCGCCATGTCGATCTATATGAAACCGAACAAGTCATGATGGTCGAACGAGGCGGCTGGCGGGTTAAATCGGTTCGGCTCTGGCTGCCGTTGGGCGCCTATATGATCTTCACGCTGTTTCCGTTCTATTGGATGGCGGTGACCTCGCTGAAGCCGAACAGCGAGTTGTACAATCGCAAGATCATGCCGCTGATCGTCTACCATCCGACGTTCAAGCATTATGTCGACCTGCTGACCGAGACGAACTTTCTGGTGTGGACCTGGAACACGTTTCTGGTGGCGACCATCTCGACGGCGATCTCATTGGTGTTCGGCGTCATGCTGGCCTATCCGTTGGCGCGCATGCGGTTCGCCGGCTCGGCGCTGATCGCGTTCGGTGTCGCCGCCACGTATCTGGTGCCGCAGCCGCTGTTGTTCATTCCGCTCGCGGATATCATCAGCAGTCTGGGGCTGAACGACACCCTGACCTCCGTCATCCTGACCTATCCCACCTTGCTCATCCCGTTTTGCGCCTGGCTGCTGATGGGTTATTTCCGCTCCGTCCCGCATGAGCTGGAAGACGCGGCCCGCATCGACGGCGCGACGCGATTGCAAACCATGTTCAAGGTGTTCCTGCCGCTGTGCACGCCGGGGTTCATCTCGGCGGGGATTTTTGCCTTCACCCTGGCGCAGAATGAGTTTCTCTACGCGCTGATCTTCCTGACCCAGACCGATGTGCGCACCGTTCCGGTGGGCGCCATCGCGGAACTGGTCAAAGGCGACGTGTTCTACTGGGGCCAGTTGATGGCCGCCGCTCTTCTGGGCTCGGTGCCGGTGGCGATCATCTACTCGTTCTTCGTGGAACATTACGTCGCCGGGCTGACCGCCGGCGCCGTGAAGCAATGAGCGGCGATCTGTTCGGCCCGGAGGGTGGTTGGATTGTGCGTATCCTCGACCTGTCCGGTGGCGCGGCCGACAATATCGTCGAGGAAGTCGGCGGATTTCCAACCTTGATGCACGCCAACGCGTTCGCCCGCCGCTACGTGCGCGATTCGGTGGAACGCTGCCGCGTGCCGGGTATGACCGCCAAGGACGTGCTGGACGCGTGGTTCGCCTTTGGCGAGGACGCGGTGGTGATCGACGCCGGTGAGGGCGGTTGGCGCAGCGCGGCGGAACTCGGAACCTTCGTCGATCATCGGGCCGGCGCGGAGGAGTGTGACTGGCGCTCGCTCGATCCGCGGCGGATTGATCTGGACGACGACGACCCCGACGAATGACCCGTGTCCGGTTCATCGCGAAGCCGTCCGGTGGGTTGTTGGTCACCGGCGCGCGTGTCGCGTTGGCGAACGCACTGTTCGCACGGAGCCGACAGGGGCACTTCACGCTCCGCTTACCGCCGGGTGAGGACCGTGTCACCGCCGATCTGCGATGGCTCGGAATTGCCTGGGACACGATCGGCGTGCCAGGCGACTACGCCGCCGCGATCGAGCACCTGAAAACCATCGGCCGATTATACCCATGTTTTGAATCAGAAACGGAACTGCGTGCGAAGCGCGAGTACCGGGTCAGGCGTGGCCAATCCGCTGTCTATGACCGGGCGATGCTGAAACTGACGCCGGAACAACGCGCGGCGGCCGAGGCCGGCGGCAAGAGGGCGCACTGGCGCTTTCGCCTGTCCAACCGCGTGGTCACCTGGACCGATGCGATCGCCGGTCGACACGAGGCGAAATTGCCTGCTGTCTCGGACCCGATCCTGGTCACGGCGGACGATGCGCCGGCGGCGGCATTGACCGCCGTCGTCGATGATATCACGGACCGGATCACGCATGTCATTCGGGTTGATGAGGGCGACGGCATGACCGGTATCCACATCGATCTATTGAGCTCTCTGGGCCAAAATCCCGACGCCGTCAGCTTCGCCAGTCTGCCGGTACTGGGCGTCACCGACCGTCTCGCGATCCGCAATCTGCGTCAAGATGGGATCGACGCGGAGGCGCTGGTGACGTGGCTTGGCGGTGGTCAACGTTTCACCTTGCGTCGCATGGCGCGCAAACCCGATCCGGTGGCGTTGCCGGCGCTCAATCGTGAGGTTCTGGCGCGCCGTGAGTTCGGATCGGTCGCGGACCGGTTGCCGCGCGGCGCCACCGAACCGTTCTGGCTGGCGATCCGCGGCCATATCGATTTGCTGACCGAGGCAAGGCATTGGTGGGATGTCGTCAACGGATCGATCTTTCCGCCGATCCCCGACGGCGCGGCCCAACTGATCGCCGCCGCGCGCGCCACATTGCCCCCCGAGCCATGGGACAATTCCACCTGGGCGGCATGGCTCGCCGCGATCCCCCCCGACGCAAGCCCAGACAACGCAAGCCCAGACAACGCAAGCCCGGACAACGCCGCGTGGCTGCGTCTGATATTGACGGGAGAGGAGCAAGGGCCTGAACTCGCCGCGTTGCTGCCGCTGATCGGCCCGACCCGGGTGCTGGAGCGGTTGCGCGGCGGATAGCGGGAGGCACCAAAAATGCGTGTGAGCGACACCAGAATCCTCACCACCCACACGGGAAGTTTGCCGCGCCCGCCGTCATTGGTGGAACTTTACGTGCGCAAGGCGGCGGGCGAGAAGGTGGATGCTGAACTGGCCGAGGCCGGCCATGCCGCCATGGAAGACGTTGTTCGCAAGCAACGTAATGCCGGCATCGACATCGGCAACAACGGCGAGCAGCAGCGTGAGGCCTTCTTCCTTTACGTCCGCGGCCGAATGTCAGGGTTCGGCGGTTCGTGGGACCGGCCACCGCGTGGCGACGTCGATCGCTATCCGCTGTTCAAGGCCGCCATGGCGCGGGATATCGAGCGCCAGGTGTGGGTGAGCGCGCGCGAAGGCCTGCCCACCGCGATTGGTGATATTCAATACCTGGACCGCGCCGCGGTCGAGCGGGAATGCGCCGATTTCGGTGCCACGCTGGACCGCATGGCGCAACCGTTCGTCGAGCCTTTCATGACCGCGCCCTCGCCGGGGATCGTCGCGGCGGCGATGCGCAACGATTATTATCCGACCGAAATGGACTATCTCAACGCGCTTGGCCGCGCGTTGCAGGTGGAATACGAAACCATCGTGCGGCACGGGTTCCTTCTGCAACTGGATTGTCCCGATCTGGCGATGGAGCGGCACTACACCTGGCACGAGAAGCCGCTGGACGAATTTCTGTCATTTGTCGATCGCGTGGTGCGCACGATCAATGGTGCGCTGGTGAACATTCCGCGTGAGAAGGTGCGGCTGCACGTGTGCTGGGGCAATTACGAAGGCCCGCACGATTGCGATGTGGAACTGAAAGAATTGATGCCGGTGCTGCGGCGATTGAATGTCGGCGGCTTCGTGTTTCCGTTCGCCAATCCGCGGCATGCGCATGAATACCGGGTGTTGAAGGATTTCCCGCTCGACAAAGACCAGATCATCGTCGCCGGCGTCATCGATTCGGTGACCAACTTCGTCGAGCATCCGGAAACGATCGCCGACCGCATCGAACGCGTGGCGGAGGTGGTGGGCGATCCGCGCAAGGTGCAGGCGGGGACCGACTGCGGTTTCGACACCTCGGCCGGGATGCGGCGCGTGGCGGAGGATGTGGTGTGGGCGAAGCTGGCGTCATTGAGCGAAGGGGCGAGGATCGCGTCGGGGCGGTTGTTCTGAGGGTCGCGCGAGTCGTCACGCCATTACTCGGTGCGCTGAACGCGCCGCGAACGGGAAGTGGCTTCGAGCGCAAGAAATCGCCGGCACAATTCGGCGAACAATTTTGGTGGCAGGAACCCATACGCGACTGAGCTGTCGTCTCGGTCGCCCACGCGGCGCATATCAGGACCGAGCCAGTCGAACAGGTTACTCTCGGAGAGGACGACCCAAGAACGTTCCGTGTCGAGGCCAAGATGCTGTTTGACGGCCTGAGGCAATTCCAGCGCGGTACTTCTGTCGTCAGGCGGACTGTGTGTGACGGGAACGACCAGGACCTGGCTGTCATCGCCATTGTCTCGCAACGCGAGGATAATGGCGCAAGGCCGATCTTTGGTGCCTTCCTCGCGTCCGGCCATGTGTTCGCGCGACCAAAGGTAAGAATACCGGATGACGAGCCCAGGCTCCGGCTTCGGCAGACTCACTGAGTCCAGTCTTTGAGGAGTTCATCCAAATGCTGATGGCGCGGGTCCATTTCGGCATGGCTTACGGCATCGACGATATCGTCGGGAAGTTCACCGGCCACGAAGACCTGGCGGTCACGGCGCTTGAGGCGCAGATATTCGTCGGCCGAGATGATCACCGTCCGGTCGCGGCCGTTGCGGGTCACCACAACAGGCTGGCTGAGCGCCAGATCCTGGTAGCGGCCGACTTCCTTGCCGAACTCAGTTGATGAGACACGAATCATGTCTGGACACTCATTATCCGGATATTCCGGGATTCCACTGAAACCCGTATATAGACCATGCGGCGCCTACCGCAACCTCCAGCACGGCGGACAACGGGCGAATCGGGACAATCGGGCCGCTCGCCCGTGCCAGGGGCTGGCAAATTCCCCGCTCATCGGCTTGACTGCGCCCGATCGACCAACCGGGGGGACCGCGCACCGTGACCACCAGTGGAGAATACGATTTCATCATCGTCGGCGCCGGTTCGGCTGGCTGCGTGCTCGCCAATCGCCTCAGCGCCGATCCGAGGACCCGCGTGCTGCTGCTGGAAGCCGGAGGTCCCGACACCGATCCCTGGATCCACATTCCGGCTGGTTTCTACCGTAACATCTACAACCCCAAGGTCGCCTGGTATTTCGAAACCGAACCGGTTCCCGAACTCAATAACCGCCGCATCGCCTGGCCACGCGGCAAGACGCTCGGCGGGTCATCGTCGATCAACGGCCTGATCTACATCCGCGGCCAAAGTCAGGACTTTGATCTGTGGCGCCAGCTCGGCAACGCCGGCTGGTCGTATGACGACGTGCTGCCGTATTTCCGCAAAGCCGAGGACCAGGAAAAAGGCGCCAACGAATTTCACGGCAAGGGCGGTCCGCTCGGCGTCTCCGACCTCAAGACCGATCATCCGCTGCACGATGCCTTCATCGAGGCCGCGCAAGAGGCTGGATATCCGCTCAACCCCGACTTCAACGGCGCGAAGCAGGAAGGCGTCGGCCCGCTGCAACTGACGGTGCGCGGGCGCCGTCGTTGCTCGGCCGCTGTCGGGTATCTGAACCCGGTGAAGGCGCGGCACAACCTGCGTACAGAAACGCGCGCGCTGACCCATAAAGTGCTGATGGAGGGCAAGCGCGCCGTCGGCGTCCGCTACGAGCAGAACGGCGTCATGCACGATGTCAAGGCGCGGCGCGAGGTGTTGCTGTGCGGTGGTTCCATCAACTCGCCGCAACTGCTGCAGTTATCCGGGATCGGGCCTGGCGGGTTGCTGCGATCGGTCGGCATTCCGGTGGTGCATGACCTGCCCGGTGTGGGCGAGAACCTGCAGGATCATATCGGTGGCCGCATGATTTATCGTTGCATCGACGGCACCGTGACGATGAACGAAATTTACCACAGTTGGTTGCGGCGGTTATATGCCGGTGCCGAGTGGATCCTGGCGCGCAAGGGGCCGCTGATGACCGGTGCCGGTCCGATGGGCCTGTTCGTCAAGACGCGGCCCGAGCTGGATAGTCCGGATGTGCAATATCAGTTCCTCGCCGGCAGCGCGGAGAAGACCGGCGACCCGATGCACCGCTTCCCCGCCTGCACGATGGTTGCCATCCCGTGCCGGCCGGAAAGCCGCGGCTGGCTGCGCATCACCAGCGCGGATCCAACGCGCCCGCCGGCGATGCAGCCCAACTACCTGTCGACCCAACGCGACAAGGACACCATCGTCGCCGGCCTGCGGGTCATCCGCGAAATCTTCGCCACCGAGGCGATGCGCCGCTGGACCACCGAGGAGTACATGCCCGGCCCGCACGCCATCACCGATGAGGACCTGCTGGAACACGTCCGCGCCACCTCCGGCACCACCTTCCACCAGACCAGCACCTGCATGATGGGTCCTGGGCCGATGGCGGTCGTCGATCCCGAACTGCGGGTCAAGGGCATCCAGGGGCTGCGCGTGATTGACGCCGCCGTGATGCCGACGGTGGTGTCCGGCAACACCAACGCCACGGTCATCATGATCGCGGAAAAAGGCGCCGATATGATCCTCAATCAGACTGCCATGCGGGAGGCGGCATAAATGAGCGGACCATTCACCGGGAAAGTCGCCCTCGTCACCGGCGCGGGCAAGAACATCGGCAAGGCCATCGCGCTCGATCTGGCGCGTGAGGGTGCGTCGGTCATCGTCAACGGCCGCGCGGACCGTGCTCTGGTGGACGCCACGGTGGCCGAGATCAACCAGGCCGGCGGTCAGGCGATCGGCGCGCTGGCCGACGTCACGAAGCCGGATGAAGTCGCGCGCATGGTCGATGCCGCCGTCGCCAGTTTCGGCGGCATCGACGTCGTCGTCAGCAACGCCGGACTGCGGCGCCAGACGCCGTTCCTGGAGATGAGTTTCGCCGAATGGCGGGAAATCCTGTCGGTCGCTCTCGACGGCGCTTTCGTCCTGATGAAGGCCGCCGTGCCGCACATGATCCCGCGCGGCGGTGGGGCGCTGGTGTCGCTGTCGGGCATTTCGACCCATGTCGGGACACCGAATCGCTGCCATGTCTCCGCCTCGAAATCGGGGCTGGAGGGGCTGATGCGCGCGCTGGCGATTGAGTTGGCGCCGCACCGGATCACCGCCAACTGCGTGGCGCCCGGCGCCGTGGACACGGTGCGCGGGCCAACCGCCGGGGCAGGTGGTAACCTGGCCGATCGCGGCATCCCCTTGGGCCGCAAGGCGGCGGTGAATGAGATTTCGGCGGCGGTGCGGTTCCTGGCCGGGCCGGACGGCCGTTACATCACCGGACAGGTACTGCATGTGAACGGCGGCGTATTCCTGACGTAACGATCGCCCGGTTTGCGATCGCAACGGTTGACACTTCGCAAAGGAATTAAGTAGCATTGCCTCGAACCGGCTTCTCGTGAGCCGTTTCGGGGGGACAGAACGATGCTAAAAACCCCCGATATGCTGATAGGAATCAGTGCCGTCATGCTGGTCTTCAGCATGGCGGTCACCATGTTGGTCCAACTGGCGCTTGGCATTTTCAACAGCCGTGCGAAAGCGCTCAAAGACTCAATTTCCGGCCTGTTGTTACAATTGGATACTTCGTTGAGCAGCAGCGACGCGGCGGCGATCGCGGAATTGTTGCTGAAGCATCCATTGGTCGCTGATTCGTGCAACTGCTTCAGGCGCGCCGCGGCGGTCATCCATCGAGAGGAACTGACCCAGTTGCTCATGCACGTGGCGACCCCCCCCCCCGCCGGCACGCCAGCCACGCCCGAGCAGCAAAAGGTCCTCGCCATGCTGACGAAAGGCGGCATTCCGGACCCGGGTCAAACCCTGAATGCCATCCAGTCCACCTCGGTCGCGCTTGAGAAGACCAATCCGGACATGGCGCATGATGCACGCGTCAACGCGGCCATCCTGAACCAGGCCGACTCGCCCATCGTCGCGAAGATCAATGCCTGGTTCGATGGGACCGTCGATCGGGCGTCCGCCCGGTTCACGGCGCTGGCCAGGATCTGGTCGGTCAGTATCTCCGTGATTCTGGTGCTCATCGTGCAGCTCGATACATTCACGGTCATCAACCGGCTGTCGGTGGACGACGCGGTTCGGGAGGCCGCGGTCTAGCAGGCGGTCACGTTGGTCGCGAGCAGTCCGGAGCAACAGGTGTCAAAGGCGGTTGATACAGCGTTGAAAGATTCCCACCCGCCGACATTGTCTGACCTTCACCTCGAGGGTCTCATCAGTGACGACCTTATCCAGATTCCCGGCGGTTTCGATGACTGGAAGAAACAATGGGTGCGAACATCGACCATCCGGCACGCCGCCGGCAAGCTGACATCGATCGCGCTGCTCAGTCTGGGGGCACCGTTCTGGTACAATATCCTGAAGAATCTTCTGCAACTGCGGTCGATGATCGCGACCAAGGACGACGCGCAGCGGCAGGTGCGCCAGGACCAGCAGCCGTCGCCGCAACCGCCTCCATTGACGGATGGTGAGAAGGGCGACCTCACCGCGACGGGCTGACAGGTTACCGGCAAACAGGAGAGGCGAAAATGGCCGATTGGAAAGGTTGCGCGGCGCGCAACTATAAGATTGGGCGCCCAGGCCAGTTCCAGCCGGAGGCCGTGGTGATCCACATCATGGATGGGACGTTGTCGGGCACCGATTCGTGGTTCAACGATACGCGTGCCAAGGTATCCGCTCATTACGGAGTAGGAAAGGCCGGTCAGGTCCATCAATATGTCAAGGAGGCCGACACGGCGTTTCACGCCGGTTCCGCCGACCGTCCGAGGTGGCCGTTGCTGAAGCCGCGTGTCAATCCAAACTTCTACACGATCGGCATCGAGCATGAGGGGCTGGCGGGCGAGCCATGGCCCTGGCCGTTGCCTCAGCTTCAGGCCAGCGCCAAACTGGTGCGGGAGATCATGGATCGCTGGGGAATTCCGGTCGTGCCTGAGCGGATCGTGCCGCACCATTTGATCCGGGCCGGCAAGACATGCCCTGGCGTCAATTTCAACCGCGCGGCCTATCTGACGGCTTTGACGACAGCCATCGCACCTGCTGTCACGCTCGCGCCGCTGGCGTCGGCGTTTGACGTCACGGTGATTGATCCGACGACAACACGAAGTTGGCCGCAATCCGAATCGGCACCCGTCGCGGTGAAAACGAAAGGCCAGACCGTGCGGGTAGCCCAGATCGCGGACGGCGAAACGCTCATGGGCAATGCGAACTGGTATGGCGTCGGACCGAATGAGTTCATCTGGGCTGGCGCCACCAGCCGGCCGCGGCTTTCCTGAACCGGGACTGGCGAACACTCCGGCCTTGCCATCGCCCGCCGATCCGTGGTCCAAGCCCTCGATCACGCCTGGACCGAGACCATGCCCGATTCATTGCCTGATCCCATTGGCGGAACCCACGATCCCGCCGAAACCGCCGAGCGCGTGCTGGTGCTCGATTTCGGCAGCCAGGTCACCCAGTTGATCGCTCGCCGTCTGCGCGAGTCCGGCGTTTATTGCGAAATCTGGCCGTTCAACGCCGATCCTGCCCGCATCAAGGAGTTCCAGGCCAGCGCCTTCATCCTCTCCGGCGGTCCCGCCAGCGTGCACGAAGGCGAGTCGCCGCGTGCGCCAGCCATGGTGTTTGAGCAAGGCGTTCCCGTTCTCGGCATCTGCTACGGCCAAATGGTCATGTGCGCCCAACTGGGCGGCGAAACCCAGGCCGCCGACCACCGTGAATTCGGCCGGGCCTTCGTCGACGTCACCGGTGACTGCACCTTGTTCGACGGCGTCTGGAGCAAAGGCGCCCGCGAGCAGGTCTGGATGAGTCACGGCGACCGCGTGACCCGCCTGCCGCCGGGGTTCCGCGTCGTGGCCTCATCCGAGGGCGCGCCGTTCGCCGTGTTCGCCGATGACGACCGCCGGTTCTACGGCCTGATGTTCCATCCCGAAGTCGTGCACACCCCGCACGGCGCGCAGTTGCTGCGGAACTTTACCCACAAGGTCGCGGGTCTGTCTGGCTCCTGGACCATGGCCGGCTTCCGCGCGGCGCAGATCGCGCGGATCCGAGAGCAGGTGGGCTCCGGCCGGGTGATCTGCGGGTTGTCCGGCGGGGTGGACTCGTCGGTCGCGGCGGTGCTGATCCATGAGGCGATCGGCGACCAGTTGACCTGTATCTTCGTCGACCATGGCCTGCTGCGACACGGTGAGGCGGACGACGTCGTCACCACGTTCCGTGATCGTTTCAATATCAAACTGGTGCATCGTGACGCGTCCGATCTGTTCCTCGGCGCGCTGGCGGGTGTCACTGATCCGGAGATCAAGCGCAAGACCATCGGCCGCCTGTTCATCGAAGTGTTCGAGGAAGAGGCCGCGAAAGTGGGTGGTGCCGATTTCCTGGCGCAGGGCACGCTGTATCCGGACGTGATCGAGAGTGTGAGTTTCACGGGGGGGCCGTCGGTCACCATCAAGTCGCATCACAATGTCGGTGGGCTACCGGAACGGATGCGCATGCGGCTGGTCGAGCCGTTGCGCGAACTGTTCAAAGATGAGGTCCGCGCACTGGGCCGTGAGCTTGGCATTCCCGAGATCATCGTTGGCCGGCACCCATTTCCTGGGCCTGGCCTGGCGATCCGTATCCCCGGCGCGATCACGCGGGAAAAGGCGGATATTCTGCGCAAGGCCGATGCGATTTATCTGGAGGAAATCCGCGCCGCCGGGCTGTACGACGCGATCTGGCAGGCGTTCGCGGTTTTGTTGCCGGTGCGCACCGTTGGCGTGATGGGCGATGGGCGGACTTACGATAACGCCTGCGCACTGCGAGCGGTGACCAGCACGGATGGCATGACGGCGGATGTCTATCCATTTGACATGGGTTTTTTGACGCGCGTCGCCAACCGAATTGTCAATGAAGTGCGTGGGATCAATCGAGTCACTTATGACATTACGAGCAAGCCGCCTGGGACGATCGAGTGGGAATGAGGGGGAAATCGGTACCAATAGGCTATAATCAGCAGCTCTTGACGGTGGCCACGTATCCCTTAAAGAAAGTGGCGAGCCGCCGGGTGACAAAGAAGGTCCGCCATAGGCGGAAGAAGGAACGGGCGACGACATGACGGACGCTCTCATGACATCGACGGACCGCGAGGAGGCGCTGTCGCGCGCGTATGTCGCGGCTGTTACCGCTGGAGCGGGTTATGTTACAGCCCTGATGGACTTTGACCGGGACGGCGTTGACGTTGAAATCCGTGCGGGCGGATCGATGCGCCCCTCACTCGACATTCAGCTAAAGGCGACAATCAACCTTGGCGAGCTGATCAGCGGTGTGTTCCGTTTCCCGCTGAAACGTCGCAACTATGACCTCTTGCGGGAAGAGACAATGATTCCCCGCATTCTGGTCGTGCTTGATCTACCAGCAAACGAAATGGACTGGTTGAATGTGCATCCGGACCAACTGATCATGCGGCGTTGCGCCTGTTGGGCAAGCCTCGTCGGTTTGGAGGAGACAGAGAACAAGGAAAGTGTTACGGTTTCGATTGAAAAAATAATCGGTTTGACGTCGATGCCCTGAGGGCACTGATGGAACGAGCCAGGACCGGAGCCTTCGCATGAGAGCGCAAATTCTGGACGCCAAGGCATTGCGTGCGATTTCTCCCGCCGCGCTCGCGGCGTTCGCGCGCGGCGAAGGTTGGTCGAAAACGGAAGTCTACGGCGCCCACGCAGACGTCTATGCTGGGGACGCTCGGCCCGAAATCATCCTGCCGCGCACGGACCGGCTGGCTGACTATGCTTCGGTGGTTTCACGGTTGATAGGCGTCTTCGCGAAGGTCATGGAACGCGACGAGCTTGAGGCCTATCAAGATCTCGTTACCGCGGATCGCGACGTCGTTCGCGTTCGCGCGTCTGGTGGCGATGATGATGGGTCTGTACCGTTGGATACCGGAGTAGTGATTGTCGCCCAGGCGCGCGACATGTTGCTCGCCGCAGCCTGTGCGGCGCGGATACCGCAGCCTTTTTATCGCGCGGGCGCAAACAAGGAAGCGAACGATTATATGCGCCGTGTGAAGCTTGGGCAGACCGAACACGGCAGCTTCGTTGTCACGCTTCTCGCGCCAGTGCCGCCTGATTTGCAATCTCAACTCGATCCATCATGGGCAAGCCTTGATGACGAGCCAATGGAACGGATGGTGACACGCCGCCTGATGAGCGCGCTCGAAGCGTCGCGAACCGCGGCCGAGATGGCGCTTTCCGGCGACGGCGCGGCGTTCGAGAACGCAGTGAGGTCGGGCGTCAGCGCAAATCTGTGCGAGGCGGTCGCCAGTCTGATCGAGCAGTCGCACGGACTCGACATCAGCCTGACCTGGGCACGTACACGGCCGACGCCGGAAGCGCGGCGGACGGTCGTCTTCTCCGGGAACGACGCGGAGATATTGAAAGAAGCCGCTCGAACGTTCCGTCTTCGGCAAACGAAGGAGGACGTGACCCTGTTCGGTACCGTCCACAAACTGAAGCGTGACCACACCGACCCCGAGGGAACTATCACCCTCAAGGCAATGGTCGACGACAAGCCGCAATCGGTCAGCGCATTGCTGGACCAGGCGACCTATAGCGTCGCCGTGCAGGCCCATGAGGCGAAGAGACCGGTGATCATGACCGGTGATCTAAAGCGCGTTGGCCAGCGGTGGCAGATGACGAACGCCAGCGTGTCTGAACTGCCCGCGGACGACGGAACCGACGACGAGGGTACGGAGTAGCAATGCGGCCTTCAGCATCGGTGTGGCCGGCTGGACGGCCTTGCAACCGGTCAGTCCTGCTTCCCGATGATCACCCCGTCAGCATTTCCACGCCACTCGCCCTGGCCGCGGCGATCAGTGCCTGATCACAAGACGCAAGCGGCAGACCCGACCGCTTCGCGAGTTCCAAATAAGCTGCGTCGTACACCGTCAACCCGAGTTCACGAGCCAGGACCCTCGTCGCGCTCCACGCTTGAACGCTGGTCTCGTCGTCAACCGTGATCGGATACTGCCCCAGCCGGTCGAGCGAACGATCCACATACCCCTCGTCGCATCGGCCGCGCCGCACCGCGTTACGCAGCACATTGGCGACCTTGAGACGCCACAAGGATGGCACGATCGCCCCTTCCACCACGATACGCCGCATGGCGGCAACGGTCCCCTCGGTTCGTTCGTCGCCGAACATCCAGGCGATGGCCATCGAGGCGTCCAGTACCAGCGTCAACCCCGCCGGCCTTCCCCGAGTAACTCGCGAATGCCCACATCACCCAGGCGGTAATGCCTGCTCTCCGCCTCCATCTCCGCCGCCGCCACCGCCTCGGCCCCGCGCCGAGCATCAGCCTGGGCTGCCGAGCGGCGGATCATCAAGACGCCGTGCACAGCCTCGATCTCGACTGACTCGCCATCACTCAATCCTACGGTATCCGCCAAGGTGGCGGGCACCCGGATGGCGAGATTCCTGCCCCATTTTTCAACAATGACGGATGCCATCGACGTTACTCCCATCACGGAATATCCTGACAAATTCCACGCGTGCGGCAATTGTGGTCAAGTGAATTCGTCGCGCGGCATGTTGACGACTTCGGGCGTGACGACGACGCCCGCCCCGCGCACGGAAAGCAGTGGGACACCGTTCCGTTCAGCACTTTCAACCGGCGCCGGTAGCGAACGACGGGCAAGGTCAGAGACAACTTCGCCAATCGTCTTGTTCGTCTGCTGGGCGATGGCCTTGGCCGCGGTCAGCACATCGTCATCGATTGCGAGCGTGGTGCGCATGGCGACCTCCCATTTGTCCGAGCGTCAAATACCGGAGCCAGCTATACTCTGACGCACCCCGCCGCACCCCCCATCTTTACAATCCGCCGCTTTCGACCATGGATGCGCCCGCCGGCCAGCCCGGCGCAGGACGCACGAGGACCATCCCATGCCCACCACCAAGCCCCGCGGCCGCCAGTTCTTCGCCAACCCAGGCCCAACAAACATCCCGGACAGCGTGCTGCGCGCCATGGACCGGCCCAGTATCGATTTCAACGACCCGGATTTCCAGGAGGTCTACGATGAGGCCTTCGCGGGCGTGAAGCGTGTCCTGCGCACCTCGCGACACCTGTTCATGTACAACGCCTCGGGCCACGGCGCCTGGGAAGCGAGCCTGACCAATCTGCTGTCCCCTGGCGACACGATCCTGGTGCTGGAGACCGGCTTCTTTTCCGACCAATGGGGTGAGATGGCGATCGGCCATGGCCTGACCGTACGGACGCTGGAGGCGGACCGCCGCATGGGAGCCGACCTCGCGGCGTTGCGCACCGCGCTCGCCGCCGACGCCGCCGGTGAGATCAAGGCCATCTGCGCCGTCCATAACGAAACCGCCACCGGCATGATGCTGCCGGTCGACCAGATCCGCGCGGTGATCGACGCCACCGGGCATAAGGCGCTGTTCCTGGTGGACACCATTTCCTCGCTCGGATCGCTCGACTTTCGCATGGACGAGTGGAAGATCGATTGCGTCGTCGGTGGCAGCCAGAAAGGCCTGATGCTGCCGACCGGCATGAGCTTCACCGGCGTCTCCGACAAGGGTATGGAGGCGCACGCCGGCGCCCGCCTGAAGCGGCATTATTTCGATTGGACAATGATGGCGAAGCGGCCGCAGAAAAGCTTCATCGGCACCTTGCCGGTGAACCTGTTCTACGGTCTGCGCGAGTCTATTCGCCTGCTGGAAGACGAAGGCCTGGACAACGTCGTCGCTCGTCACACCCGCCTCGCCGAGGCTACCCGCCGCGCCGCCGCCGCGCCGTCAACGTCTGGGCTGGCAACAACGGGCCGCAACTGTATTGCCTCAATCCCACCCGTTATTCCGATAGTGTCACCGCCATCCTGATGCCGGAAGGCCACGACGCTGAGGCGATCCGCAAGACCGCGCGCAATCGCTTCAACGTGTCGCTTGGCGGCGGGCTTGGTGCGCTCAACGGCAAGGTTTTCCGGATCGGCCATCTCGGCGACCTGAATGAGCCGATGCTTCTGGGCGCGCTCACGGTGGTGGAAATGGCGTTGCGGATCAACAACGTACCGCATGCGCGTGGCGGGGTCGACGCGGCGATGGATTATCTCGCGGCCTGAGCGCGGCGCCTCAGCACGGCGTCGCGCGAAACACCTGAGTGGGCGCGACAAACTCGTCCTGCGCCGCGATCAGCTGGATTTCGCGGGAACCCGCTTCAGCGGTCCGCCGCAGCAGTCCATGCACCGAGGAACCCGCTGCCTCCAACGCCGCCACCGCGCTACCGGTGCGCAGCCGGTGATACAGGAACAGCGCGGCGGTCGCGTCACCCGCGCCGTTCACCGATACCGGCAGCCGCGGCGTGCGCAGCAGGTGAAATGCCCCGTCCTCGGCCACCATCATGTCCAGATGGTCGCCGGGCGTTGTGTCGGTCTCCAGGCTGGTCATCAGCACGCAACGCGGCCCGCCCGCGCGCATGCCGCCGGCGAGATGCGTCACCGCGGCTTTCGCCGAAGCCAGCGTCGAGCAATCGAGACCCGTCAGCCGTTCCACCTCGAACCGGTTCGGGGTCGCGATATCCGCCTGAGGCAACGCCCGGTCGCGCAGGAACTCCTCAATTCCGGGACGGACATAAACGCCGGTATCGGTGTCGCCGATCACCGGGTCGCAGCAATACACCGCGTCGGGGTTCGCCTGCCGCACCCGCTCCACGGCATGCAGGATCGCGGCGCCGATCGACGCGTCGCCCATATAGCCCGACAGCACCGCGTCGCAGTGCTTCAGCACGTCCCGCGCCGCGATCCCATCCACCAGTTCCCGCACCTGGTCGCCGGAGTAAACCTGCCCGGTCCAATGCCCGTAGCCGGTGTGGTTGGAGAACTGGACGGTATTGATCGACCAGACGTTGGCGCCCAGACGTTGCAGAGGGAACACGGCACTGGCATTACCCACGTGGCCGTACGAGACCCAGGACTGGATCGACAGGATATTCATGATTCCTCTTGCCTT
>CALFNB010000360.1 GCA_937902425.1 uncultured Acetobacteraceae bacterium
CGCGCCACCTGACACCAGACGGCGGTTTTGGTCGTGATGCCCCCGTATCGTCATCTTCCTCGGGTTCGACCTTACACCATGCACATGGCGCACGAGGCCGGCGCGGGATGCCGGGACGTCACGTTCGAAACTCAGCAAGCAAGGTCGCAGACCGATGCGGACGCCACCATCACGACTTTCTGGCCGGCGGCACCAGGGTCCGGGCGGATGCGGAATGTGTGACTCTCGCATGGCCCGACCCGAGTATCTGTCGCACGGGGTTGGCTTTTGGCTGCTGGAGAAAGTCGTCGCGGCACACGATGCTCGGGTCTGGTGCGAACAGGACGAAATGCGGTGCGCCGGGATTTCCATAACGTAATCGCAATATTATGCCCCCCCAGGCCGCCCCCCGGTTTTCAGCCCGCCCGGAAATGCTCTAAGGTTCGGACACAAGGCAACAGGAGGACGGCCAATGATCATCGAAATGCGTACATACACGCTGAAGCCAGGCTCGATCGCCGAGGCCGAGAAGCGCTTCGGCGCGGCACTACCGGTGCGCGAGAAGCACTCGAAGCTCGCCGCGTTCTGGCACTCCGAAATCGGTCCGCTGAACCAGATCATCCACGTCTGGGCTTATGACAGCTTCGAGCAGCGCGCCGCGGTCCGTGCCGCCGCCACCAAGGAAGAAGGCTGGCCGCCGGCGGTCCGCGAATTCGTCGTGAGCCAGGAAAGCGAAATATTCCTGCCCGCACCGTTCTCGCCGAAACTGGAGCCGCGGCAGATCGGCCCGATTTTCGAAATGCGCCAGTACACCCTCGCGCCGGGTGCCATTCCCGGCATGATCGAGCGCTGGTCCGAGAAGATCGAAGGGCGGCAGAAATACTCGCCGCTGGTGGGTGCCTGGTATTCGGAGTTCGGTGAACTGAACAAATGGTGTCACATCTGGGCTTACAAGGATGCCAACCAGCGTTTCCAGGTGCGTGACGCCGCCCGCGCGGCTGGTGCCTGGCCGCCGGGCGGTCCCGCGGGCACCACGTTGAAACAGAAGAACGCCATTCTGCTGCCGGCGGCGTTCTCACCGATTCGCTGACACTGAACAGCGGGCCGCGTCGACGACGGTGCGGCCCGCTCCACGACGGAGAGATCCATGGCCAGATTGGTTGCTGGATTTGGCTCCTCGCACAGCCCGATGCTGGCGACGTCGGCCGAGGATTGGGTAGATGGGGCGTTCCTCACCCGGGATCGCGCCCGTCAGTTCGTCGACTTCGACGGCGTTCCATGCCGTTATGCCGATCTACTGGAACGTGCTCCGGCGGATGCCGCCGCGCGCATCGAGCCTCAGGCGCTACGGCAACGCCACGCCAATACGCAGGCGGCGATCGCCCGGTTGCGCGACGATATCGCCGCCGCGCGGCTGGATGCGCTGATCGTCGTGGGCGACGACCAGGAGGAATTGTTCGACCATAGTAACATGCCGGCGATCGGCGTGTATTACGGCGAGACCATCGCCAACGCGCGGGCCACGGAGGCCAGCGCGCCGCTGGAGCGAGCGCGCATGCGCTATCATGAAGCGGACGGCGACGTCGATTATCCCTGCCATGCGCCGCTCGCGTGCCATCTCATTGACGCTCTGCAACGTGACGACTTCGATTTGTCGGCGATGGCAAGGACCGCTCCCGGCAAGTCCGAGGGCCACGCGATTTCGTTCGTGCACCGTTTTCTGATGGGGCCGGTTCCGGTGCCGGTCGTGCCGATCTTCCTCAATGCTTACTACCCGCCCAACCAGCCCTCCCCGTCCCGCTGTTTCGCTTTGGGCCAGGCGATCGGGCGCGCGATCGATGGGTTCGATGCGAAGCCACGGGTTGGCGTCCTCGCATCCGGCGGGCTCAGTCATTTCGTGGTCGATGAGGCGTTCGACCACGCCGTGATCGACGCGTTCAAACGTCGCGACAGCGAATTCTTCCGCTCGGCGCCGCTGCACAAGTTGATGTCCGGCAGCTCGGAAATCCGCAACTGGATCTGCCTCGCCGGCGCGGTCGCGACATTCGATCTCGATTGGGTGTCCTACACGCCCGGTTACCGCACGCCGGCACTGACCGGCACCGGACTTTGTTTCGCCAGCTTTCGACCCGGAGACGCATCATGAAGGTCGGTACCGCCATCAGCATCCTCGCGCAACCTGGACGTCCCGACGCCGCGCTGTATCACGAGCACATGGCGATGGGCGATCTGGCCGAGCCGCTCGGTTACGATTCATTGTTCGCGTTGGAGCACCACTTCACCGGCTATTCGATGTCGCCGGCGCCGTTGCAGTTGCTGAGCTATTACGCCGGCCGCACGCACAAGATCACGCTTGGCACCTGCGTCATCGTGCTGCCGTGGCACGACCCGATCCGCGTCGCCGAGCAGATCGCGCTGCTGGACATACTGAGCGGCGGGCGCACGCTGATGGGCTTCGGCCGCGGTGCCGCCACCGCGGAATACGAGGGTTTTCGAATTCCGATGGGCGAGGCACGCGGCCGGTTCCTTGAATCGGCCCAGTTGATCATCAAGGCGCTGAGTAACGATAGTTTCGAGTGGCAGGGGGAGTTTTATCAAATTCCCCGGACCTCGATCCGGCCGCGTGCCATTTCACACCCGGAACGGCGATTCCATGCCTCGGCGGTCAGTCCGGAGTCGGCGGAACTCATGGCGAAGCTCGGCTTCGGGATGTTGATCGTGATGCAGAACGAATGGCCGAAGGCGGCGGAGGACGTGCACCGCTACCGCGCCATCACCCAAAGTGTTGGCCACACGCCGAAGCCGCCGATCATCCTGACCAATGTCGCCTGTGCGCCGACGCGGGAAGAAGCGCGGGAGTGGGCGTTACGCCATCTCGGGGAGAAGTGGGATTCGATCGATAGCCACTACCATTTCTCGGATGGGCATTTGTCGACGGTGAAAGGGTATGAGTCGTACGGGAAGCTGGCGAAGACCTATACCAAGATGAAGGATCCGGGCTTCCGTTCGAAAGCCACCGATTTTTACGTCAGCATCCAGATCGCCGGCACGCCGGACGACTGTATCCAGCAGGTCGGTGAATTGCGGCGCCTGACCGGCATGGACCACCTGGTGACCGAGTTCTCCTACGGATCGATGCCGCACCATCTGGCGGAGCGGAACATGCGGCTGTTCGCCGATCAGGTCCTGCCGGTATTGCAACGCGACGCGGCGTTCCAGGGGGAGATTGAACCGGCGCCGCTGGCGGTTGAAGGCGAGGCGGACAGGCTGTTCGCGCCGGCGTGAGCGGCACTGCATCGGGGGGGACCGGTTTGAAAGCTTCGTGGTCTTGGCGCGCTGTGTGAGCTTCGTGAAAAGTGTGGCCGTTCCGCGAGCACGAACCCATCCGAGGTCCGTCTGGCGTGCCGTTGTTGACGCGGCGCGATGAGCGGAATCTTCCGCCGCCTGGTCGTGGGGCGCGGCCCGCGATGTCACGAAGCTCACGGAGCACGGCAGGCTCACGTGGCTTTCTTACAAATCGACGGTTGAATGCTCCAGTTCCACCGGTGGTTCTATATCAACCCGCGTTGAGGTTGACTCTTCGCCACATGCCTATGGCTTTAATGACGCACGATGTTGTCATCGCCCGGAGAGTCGGCGTAAACGCGGGTTGGTATAAATTTGAGTGTCACATTCATTTGTGTAGCAACAATAATCAACGACGGTTGAGCGGGTGGATTGTTCAGGCATTGGATGCCGTTTGTGCCATAATTCCTGGTTCCGTTTGGGTTTTGCAAGAAAAAGTATTACCACTAAGCGACTGTGTCCGAGGTCAAGCCTTTTTTCGGCTCTGGCCCCGATTTTTTTTGCTCCATGAGTGGTCCGGGATTTTCCGCCCCAAGGCCCCGGATGATGC
>CALFNB010000361.1 GCA_937902425.1 uncultured Acetobacteraceae bacterium
CGCCGGCAACGTGCGCGCCAAGGGCGAGCGTCGCCGCACCCGCTCCGACTGGATGAGCATCGAGCGGGAGCGCGGCATCTCCGTCGTCACCTCGGTCATGACTTTCGAGAGCAGGGGCTGCGTATTCAACCTGCTCGACACGCCGGGCCACGAGGATTTTTCGGAAGACACCTACCGCACCCTGACCGCCGTCGATTCCGCCGTCATGGTGATCGACGCCGCCAAGGGCATCGAGGAACGCACCCGCAAGCTGTTCGAAATCTGCCGGCTGCGCGACATCCCGATCATCACGTTCATCAACAAGATGGACCGCGAGGCGCAAAGCCCGTTCGCTCTGCTGGATGAGGTCGCCTCGGCTCTGGCACTGGACACCGCGCCCGTGACCTGGCCGGTCGGGCAGGCCGCGACCTTCGTCGGCACCTACGATTTGCGCGGGCGGACCATGAACCTCGCCACCGAACTGCCGCAGTCCGACCCGCGGATGCAAACACTGGGCGAGGAAGTCGATCTGGTGCGCGCCGCGCTGCCGGAATTCGATGTCGAGTCGTTCAACGCCGGGCACCTGACGCCGGTCTATTTCGGCAGCGCGATCAAGGGGATCGGTGTCGCCGATCTGCTCAATGGCCTGGCCGAGTTCGGCCCGCGGCCTCGCGCGCAACCCGCCGACAAGCGCGTGATCGAGGCGAACGAGCCCGGCCTGACCGCTCTGGTGTTCAAGATCCAGGCCAATATGGACCCGAATCACCGCGACCGGATCGCGTTCGCGCGGGTCTGCTCCGGCCGGCTGGTGCGTGGCATGCGGCTGAAGCAGGTGCGCACCGGCAAACAGATTCCTCTCCATGCGCCGCAGTTCTTCTTCGCCCGCGAGCGGGAGATCGCCGATGAGGCGTTCGCCGGCGACGTGGTCGGCATCCCCAATCACGGCACGTTACGGATCGGCGACACGCTGACCGAGGGCGAGGACATCACCTTCACTGGCGTGCCGTATTTCGCCCCGGAAATCCTTCGCCGCGTCCGCCTGGATGACGCGATGAAAGCGAAAAAGCTGCGCCAGGCCCTGGTGGAACTGGCCGAGGAAGGCGTCGTGCAGTTGTTCCGCCCCCGCGACGGTGCCGCGCCGCTGGTCGGCGTGGTCGGCGTGCTGCAGTTGGACGTGCTGAAGGCTCGCCTCGCCGCGGAATACGGGGTGGGGATCGGGTTCGAGCAGTCGACCTATGGTCTCGCCCGCTGGATTTCGTCCGACGATCGCGCGGCGCTGACGAAGTTCATCGAGGATAATCGGAGCGCGATCTGCGACGATGTCGACGGCGATCCGGTGTTCCTGGCGACCTCGGCGTTCATGATGCGCCGCGCGGAGGAACTGGCACCCGCTCTGACTTTTCGGGACATCAAGGATGTGCGGGTGGAGAAGATCGCCGCGTAAAGCGAAGCGCTGCGATCCACCCGTCATGCCCAAGGGCACGCTTGACGAGATCATTCGGCGCGGCAGAGTGCGCGCTCGCGGCGTCCGGCCGAACCGGGCCAACAATTCAGGGGGTTGATCGTGGCTGGCTTGTATTACGAGGAATTTTCGCTCGGACAGGAGTTCGACCATCCGTGGACGCGCACCGTCACGGAAATGGACAACGTTTTGTTCACCACCATGACCATGAACGTGCAGCCGCTGCATCTGGACGCCGACTTCGCCAGTAAAACCGAATTCGGCAAACCGCTCGTCAACTCCATCTTTACTCTGGGCTTGATGGTCGGCGTCTCGGTCAACGACACGACCATCGGCACGACGGTCGGAAATCTTGGGTTCTCGGACGTCCGTTTCCCCAAACCGGTGTTCGCCGGCGATACGTTGCACTCTCGGACCAAAGTGCTGACGATGCGGGAGAGCAAATCCCGCCCCGATGTCGGCATCGTCGAGTTCGAGCACACCTGCTTCAACCAACGCGATGAGATGGTCGCGATTTGCCGCCGCCAGGCGATGATGCGCAAGAAACCCAAAGCCTGATGCGGGTAATTCTCTGGCTGGCGATCCTGCTGGCGGCGTCCCCCGCGTTCGCGCAGGCGCCCGCCGGTCCGCCCGCCGTCGGCGTGGTGACGGTCGAGCCGGCGTCGATCACCGAAACCTCGGAATTCGTCGGCCGGGTGCAGGCGGTGCAACGCGTCGCGCTGACCGCTCGCGTCACCGCCTTCCTTGATCAACGCCTGTTCGTCGAGGGCACCGAGGTCCACGCCGGCGACGTGCTGTACCAACTGGAACGTGCCCCGTTCGAGGCCGACGTCGCCAACAAGGAAGCCGCCGTCGCCGACAACAGCGCGAAGCTGGCGAACGCGACGATCCAGCTCACGCGGGCGCAATCGCTGTTGGGCACGCCAGCTGGGCAGAGATCCAATTACGATGACGCGGTGGCGACGCAGCGATCTCAGGCGGCGCAACTCTCGGGCGCGCAGGCTGCCTTGCGGCAATCGCGGATCAGTCTGGACTACACGGAAATCCGCGCGCCGATCGATGGCGAAATCGGCCGTACCGCGATCACGCCGGGCAATGTCGTGTCTCCCGGCAGCGGGCCATTGACGATGATCGTCAGCCAGGACCCGATGTACGTGACCTTTCCGGTCTCGGTTCGGCTGCTGGCCGACCTGCGTCAACGCTATGAGGGACGCGGCGGGCTGAGCGCCGTGCAGGTGCGGCTGAAACTCCCGGATGGCTCCCCGTACGATCAGAGCGGCAAGATCGATTACGTCGACCCAACGGTCTCCGCCGGCACCGACACGATCCTGGTCCGCGCCTCGATCGCCAATCCCGTTCGGGGCACGCCCGAGCCGGGACGGCGTGTCGAGCGGACGCTGATCGATGGCGCTTTCGTCACCGTGCTGGTCGAGGGCATTCAACCGGTGACCGCGCTCGGCATCCCGCGCGCCGCGGTGATGTCGGATCTGGGCGGCAATTTTGTCTTTGTCGTCGGTCCCGACAACAAAGTCGACCGCCGGGCCATCCAATTGGGCCAATCGACCGCCACCCTGGCGGTCGTCGCCGGCGGCCTGAAACAGGGGGAGACGGTGATCCTGGAAGGACTGCAGCGCGCGCGGCCTGGCATCGAGGTCAAACCTGGTCCGGTTGGACCGACACCCGGCGGTCGTTAGGCGGATGATTTCAGCGGTCTTTGTCGATAGGCCCAGACTGGCGATCGTCATCTCGATTTTGATGACGCTGGCGGGGGTGCTCGCGTATCAGCGCATCGCGTTGTCGCAGTTTCCCGATATCGTGCCGCCGCAGGTCACGGTCTCGACCAGTTATCCCGGCGCCTCGGCGTCCGTGGTCGAGGCGACGGTCGCGCAGGTGCTGGAGTCGGCGATCGTCGGTGTCGATCGGATGATTTATATGAAGTCGAACAGTGCCAACGACGGCAGCTACAGCGTCGGGGTGACGTTCGACCTTGGCACCAACCCGGATGTCGATACGGTCAACGTCAACAACCGCGTGCAGGCGGCGTTGGCGCGACTGCCGGCCGATGTGCAGCATCAGGGCGTTACCGTCCGCAAGCGCTCCACCGCCGTTCTCGAGTTCCTCCAGGTCTACGCCGAAAACGGCGAGCAGACGCCGTTGTTCATCAGCAACTATGTGACGATCAACGTGCTCGACCGGCTGGCGCGCACGCCGGGGGTCGGCGACGCTTTCCTGTTCGGGCGGCTGGATTACGCGATGCGGATCTGGTTCGACATGCAGCGCATCGTTTCGCTCGGTCTGGCGCCGTCCGACATTATCAATGCCATCCAGCAACAAAACGTGCAGGCCGCCACCGGACGGATCGGTGCACGGCCGACGCCGGACAGCACGCAATTCCAGATGAACGTCAGCACGCGGGGGCGGCTGACCACACCGGAGGAATTTTCGCGAATTGTGGTGCGGGCCAATCCGGACGGCTCGGTATTGCGCGTGGGCGACGTCGCGCGCGTTGAACTTGGCGCCGCCAGCATGGACACGGAAAGCCGATTGAATGGCAAACCCGCCGTGTCGATCGCGCTGTATCTCGCGCCGGGCGCCAACGCGGTGCGTACTTCGGCTGCGGTGCGGGCGGCGCTCGACGATCTGCAAACGCGGTTTCCGGCCGGTCTGACGGCGCGGGTGTTTTACGACAGCAGCAGCTTCGTCGCCGACACGCTGGCCGAGGTGCAATCGACATTGCTGATCGCGTTCGGCCTCGTCGTGCTGGTGGTGTTCCTGTTTCTGGGCAACTGGCGCGCCACGATCATTCCGATCGTCGCGATCCCGGTCAGCCTGATCGGTTCGATCGCCGTGCTGATGGCGTTCGGCTATTCGCTCAACACGATTTCCTTGCTGGCGATGGTTCTGGGTATCGGCATCGTGGTCGATGACGCGATCGTCGTGGTGGAGAATGTCGAGCGGGTGATGTCCGAAAACCCCGATATGGACCCGAAGCAGGCCACCAAAAAGGCGATGGCGCAGATCACCGGGCCGGTGATCGCGATCTCCCTCGTGTTGTTGTCGGTGTTCGTGCCGATTGGCTTCATTCCGGGTGTGTCGGGCACGCTGTTCCGCCAGTTCGCGGTGACGATCAGCGTGGCGATGCTGATCTCCGCGATCAACGCGTTGACGTTGTCGCCCGCGCTGTGCGGCGTATTCCTGCGCCATCATGGTCATCCGCGCGGCCCGCTGGGTTGGATCCTGAGCGGCATTATCGGCATTTGTAACGGTTACGCATCGCTGGTTCGCCCGCTGCTGCGGGTGTCGATTTTGAGTTTGGCGATGATCGCCGCTTCGGGTGGCGGCATCTGGTTTCTGCAGCAGATGACTCCGACGGGGTTTCTGCCGGAAGAGGACCAGGGTGCGATATTCGTTTCGATTCAATTGCCCGACGGTGCGTCGCTGTCCCGCACCCGCGCGGTGGTGCGACAGGTCGAGCAACTGATCAGCCCGATGCCGCAGGTCCAGGGACTGCTGTCGATCGTCGGCTTCTCGCTGCTGGATGGCGGCAATCAGTCGAACTCGGCGTTTGTCGTGGTCCGGCTCAAGCCGTTCCAGGATCGGCTGGCCGCCGCCGACGGCGCGCGAGCGGTGATCGGCCGGGTGTTCGGCGGCGTCAGTCAGATCAGGTCGGCCAATATTTTCCCGTTCAGTTTGCCGCCCATCATCGGCCTGTCGACCAGTGGCGGCTTCGAATACCAACTGGAAAACCTGGAAGGCCGCGAGCCGGCGGAAATGGCGAGTGTCGTGGGCGGACTGCTCGCCGCCGCCAATCAGGATCAGCGGTTGAGCCGGGTGTTCGCCACCTTCACCGCGACCAACCCGTCCATTTGGCTGGACATCGATCGCGACAAGGCGCAGGCGCTTGGCGTGGCGGTGTCCGATGTGTTCAACACGTTGCAGACCACGCTTGGCGGCTTTTACGTCAACGACCTCAATTTATATGGTCGGACCTGGCAGGTCATTCTGGAGGGCGATGAGGGGGATCGCAGCGATATTTCCGCGATCGACAAAGTTTACGTGCGGGACAAGGCGGGCGATATGATCCCGTTACGCTCGGTGGCTTCCACGAGTTTCGTCGTGGGCCCGCGGGTGATCAGCCGGTTCAATAACTATCGCGCCGTCACGGTGAATGGCGGGGCGCGCGCGGGCGTGTCCTCGGGCGATGCATTGCAGGCGATGGCGGACATCTCCGCGCGCACATTGCCTCGGGGTTATGGTTATGAGTGGTCGGGTACCGCCTATCAGGAGATCCAGGCGCAGGGTCAGACGTTTGGCATCCTGTCGCTCGCCGTTTTGTTCGCGTATCTGTTTCTGGTCGCATTGTACGAAAGCTGGATGATACCGATCCCGGTGCTGCTGACTGTCGTGGTCGGCGTGGTAGGCGCGTTCGGCGGCTTGCTGATCTCGGGACTTTCGCTCGACCTGTACGCGCAGATCGGCATGGTGGTGTTGATTTCGCTCGCGGCGAAGAACGGCATTCTGATCGTGGAGTTCTCCAAGGAACTGCGCGAGGCCGGCATGCCGATCCGCGAGGCGGCGCTGCTTGGCGGGCGCATGCGGATCAGGGCGGTGCTGATGACCTCGATCGCGTTCATCGTTGGCCTGATCCCTCTGGTCTGGGCGCATGGTGCGGCGATGCTGAGCCGGCGCGCGGTGGGCACGGCGGTGTTCGCGGGCATGATCGTCGCCACGTGTATCGGGGTGTTTTTGATCCCGATGCTGTATATGGTGTTCCAGAGTTGGCGGGAGCGGGTGAAGCTGTACTTCGCGCGCGCGGCCTGATCGGGGGTCCGTGGCGGGCGCTTCGGCGCGTGTCTTTGATCCAGATCAATGAACCGGCGTGCGGAGCGTCGCAGTTTTGTCCGATCGTAAAGTCAGCGGCCCGAACAAGTGATTGGCGCCCACGCTTCACCGTCGTGGCCGAAACGATCGGGTTGGCACGAACTGGTCGGATAATGGCCTGGGTATTCATTCATCGCGGTAGTGATCATGCGTTTCGGATTTGAAACTCTGGGCAATGCGTCGATCGCATTTCGCGAAGGCGACAGCGCAGTACTGGTGACGGACCCGTGGCTGACGGGGACCTGTTATTTCGGCAGTTGGGGCCTCGACCGGCCGCTGACGGAGGACGAACTCGCGCTGGTCCGGGCCAGCGAATACGTCTGGATCTCGCACGGCCATCCAGACCATTTCCATGTCCCGTCGCTGGCACTGTTGCGGCCGGAGCAGAAGATCCTGCTGCCGGATCACTACAGCTCCGACATCAAGGACTATCTTGTTAAGCGCGGCTTCGCCGTTGAGGTCATGCCGTACCGCACCTGGAAGCAGCTCTCGCCAGGCATTCGCGCGCTGTGTCTGGACAATGAGAACCAGGATGCCATCCTGTTGATCGAGGCGGGCGACAGTCTTGTCGTCGACCTGAACGATTCGCCCCTGTGCGGAGAACGGCGCTTCATCCGCGACATCGTCAGACGTTACGACAAGAAGCGGACCTACATGGCCGCGCTGTGCTCGAACGACGCGGACATGTTCAATATCGTCGATGCCGAGGGGCGGCGTGTCATCGATCCCCCCGAGCAGCGCAAGCCCGGTATGATCTGGGCTTTGGCGCGGATCGCGGAAAGCCTTGGTGTCGGCGCGTACGTGTCGTCCGCGTCCCAGCATATCTACGTGCGCCGCGACGCGGTGTGGGCGAACCCGTACCGCGTGGGTTGGGCGGATGTCGTGCGCCATTGGACCCGGCCGGACATCCGCATCATTGAGCCCTTTGTCCGGGTGAACCTCGACACCGGCGAATACGAACGAAAGCATCCCGAGCAAACCTCCGACGTCAGTCAGATCACCGACGCGACCTCCGATGACGATTGGGCGGTGCCGCTGCGCGAGGAGGAGTGGGCCGCGCTGTCCGGCTTCTTCAAATCGATCGAAATTCTGCGGCCCTGTGTCGACTACGTGGAGTTCCGTGTCGCCGATGAAACCCGCCGCATCTGGATCAACCCCGAGCCTCTGGGCCAAAGCGAGACGCGGGGCATTGCCTTCCACGCCCCCGCCAATTCCTTGATGAGCGCCGTTAAACTGGGTTATTTCGATGCCATATTGATTGGCAATTTCATGACCGCGGAATTGCGCGGCGTCACGCTGTATCCGCATTTCACGCCGATCGTGGCGAAGCTCGCGGGGGCGTCCGGTGTCAAAACGTTCGAAGCGTGGCGGCGGTTTCGGAGACGCTATTTCCGCCGCAATCCGATCGGGTATCTGGAATGGCACCTCGCCGAGCGGTTGGCCGGCGTTGCCGATAGTGCCCGGTACTGGGCTGAGCGCCTGCATGTCAAACGGCCGTTGAAGATCATCTACCGGAAGTATCTCGGCGACCCGGTCGGTTAGTACCCACGATCACGCGGCCGGCGGCCGAATGGGCTTCGGAGCGAGGCATGCGCTGACCGTCGTTCGTATGCGTCAATGATCCCTGGTGCGGGGGTGGATGAAACAAATCAAGTATTACCACAGTGACACAGAGGCCGAGCGGAGGCCGCGTCGCGTGGCAGGCGTCGCGGGCCTGGGCTCGCGTATTATCTGGAGGCCACCGGCGGCGATCCGACCGAGCGGGCGGAAATTCGTTTCGCTGACGATGGTTTTGTCGATGTCTGTGTCGGCACGCAGTCCACCGGGCAGGGGCACGAGACGGCGTATGTGCAACTGACCGCCAACCGGCTGGGGATCGACGGCGAGAAAATCAGGATACGTCAGGGTGACACTGATACCATTCCGGTTGGCGGTGGCACCGGCGGGGCCCGCGGCCTTTACTCGGAAGGCCAGGCGATCGTGAAAACCGCCGATTCGGTCATTGAGAAAGGCAAACCGGCCGCCCCGAGGCGCTCGAGGCCGCAGTCGCGGATATCACCTTCGTCGATGGCGGCTTCTCCATCGTTGGCACCGATCGCAGCATCGACATCATCAGTCTCGCCGCGGCGCAACGGAAGAAAGTGGCGGCCGGGCAGCCGGCGATCACGCTCGACACCGCCGAGGTCGCCGCGATCGACAATCACACGTTTCCCAACGGCTGCCACATGGCCGAGGTCGAGATCGACCCCGAAACCGGGATCACCACGGTGGTGCGCTACATCGTTTGTGATGACTTTGGCACAACGGTCAACCCGCTGATCGTGCGCGGTCAGGTGGCCGGCGGTGTGGCGCAGGGCCTCGGCCAGGCGATCCTGGAGCATACCGTGTTCGATCCGGATTCCGGCCAGTTGCTGTCCGGCAGCTTCATGGACTATGCGTTGCCGCGCGCCGGCGACCTGCCCGACATCGAGGTCGATCTGCTAGAAATTCCTTGCGCCACCAATCCCCTGGGCGTGAAGGGCGCCGGCGAGGCGGCCGCGGTCGGCAGCCCTCCGGCGCTGATCAACGCCATCATCGACGCGCTCAGCGTGGATGGAATCACGTCGATCGACATGCCGGCGACATCGGAGCGGGTGTGGAGGGCGTTGGCGGCGGCGTGAGCCTACTGCGCCAGCCAGGCTTCAAACCGGGTGCGTAACTTCGCCAGATTGTCACGCCAGAACCCATTGTCCACGCGCAACGCGGCGTTGGCATTGGCCGGAAAGGTCGCCGACAACGCCTGCTGATCCGGAGTAAGCCAGTCGTTCACACCCTTCGCCATGCCGACATCGCCGCTCACGCGGAACAATCGGGCCTCCTGCGACGGCATACCGGTGAAGTAAAGAAACTGCAGCGCCTCGCGGAGATTTTGCGCGCCCTTCAGGATGACCCAGGAGCGGGGTTCGTACAGACTCGCGGTGAACTGAATACCGAAATTCCGCTTTTCCACGCGGTTCGCCGTTACGATCACGTCACTGGGCGTTGTCATCATCAACACATCGCCGGAACCCAGGATTTTCGCCGCCTCGGCCGGGGTTTGCCACCAGACGATATAGGGCTTGAGTTGATCCAGCTTGCGAAACGCACGATCCACGCCGTCGGAACTGCCCAGGGTCTTATAGACATCGCCGGGCGCGACCCCATCGGCCAGCAACGCGAATTCCAGTGCGCCGCGCACGCTTTTGGCCAGCCCGCGCTTGCCCGGAATTTTCGCCACGTCCCAGAAATCAGCCCAGGTTGGGGTGGCCTGAAATTTGTCGCGATCCCAGGCGAGGACGGTGTTGTGGATCGTCGAACCGACACCGCAGTCACTGACCGCGATGGGCGAATAATGATCTTTCCCGCCGATCGCGGACCAGTCGAGCTTTTCGAATGATCCGTCGTTGCAGCCGGCGGCGAGTTCGTCGGCGCTGACCTGCACGAGGTCCCACCCGCCCTCGGTCGCCTTGGTCTTCAGCAGGTCCATGCCGCCGTCCCAGTTGTCCTGGTGGACCGGGATCTCGGTCGCGGCGGTGAAAGGCTGGACATATGCTTCCCCGACCGCGGCCTCGGTTGCTTCACCGCGGGTGACGATCGTCAGGGCGTATGAGTTGGCCGGCCACGCGGCGAGCACACCCACGGCGGCCAGTAATACGCGAGCGAGCATGAAGCGTCCGGTCCGGGTTCCAGGTCAGCGGGCCGGACGCTACAGTCCGGCGCGGTTCTCGGCAACGACTCGTATGGGTTCAGCCACCCAGGATCGCACCGACCTGCAGTTCCGCCTCGGCCGCGGTGACTTTCTTGCCGCCGTCCCAGCGGACGCGTTGCACCTCGATGAAGCCGCCCTGGCCATGGATCACGACATTGGAGCCGTCTCGCGCCACGATCTGGCCGATCTTTTTGCCCTTCACCTCGGAGAAGGTGCGGGCGATGCGCTTCGTGCACTCGAACAGGAACAGCTTCTTGCCGTCGAGCGTGGTCCAGGCGCCGGGCGCCGGATTGCAGCCGCGAATGAGGTTGTAGGTGAAGTCGACGTGCGAGGCCCAGTTGATGTGGGATTCGGCATCGCGGATGATGCCTTCGTAGCCGGCGTGGGTTTCGTCCTGCTCATGTGCTTTGGCGGTGCCGGCGACGACCTGGTCGGCGGCCTCCAGCAGGCCGGCGACGCCCGCCGGGAACATCTTGTTGAAGTAGAGGGTGCCGAGCGTGTCGTTGTCCTCGATCGGGACGGACTTCGTCAGGATGACCGGGCCCTCGTCCAGACCGTCGGTGGGGCGGAATATGGAAAAACCGGTTTCCTTGCGGCCGAGGATGATCGACCAGCTCATGGACGAGGCGCCGCGGTGCAGCGGCAACAGGCTGGGATGGAACTGGATGGTGCCGAGTCGCGGGATCTCGCACAGGGATTGCGGCACGAACTGGGTCACGAAGGCCATGACGCCGACCTGGACGTTGGCTTGCCGCATCGCGTCCAGCGCGGCGAGGTCGGTCAGTTTGGCGAACTGATGCACTGTCAGCCCGCGCTCCTGGGCGGCGAGGCGCAGCGGGTCGGGACGGCCTTTCTCGGGGGCGCAGAACACGGCGGCGACCTCATCGCCGCGGTTCAGGAATGCCTCCATCGTGGCTTTGCCGAAATCCTGTTGGCCGATAATGGCGACGCGCATCGGGTATCCTCCCAGGTCTCTTGGCGGGAGTTTTGAACGCCCGAGGCGATGCTGTCGAGTGCGCTCTCTTGGTCCAGAAGATATCCCTTGGCGCGGATCGTGAATTCTGAAAAAAAGCCTAATAGATCATCATAAGGCCAGTTGTTCCATGACCACCTATTGTCAGCCGCTGCTTCCGTCCGTCGCCAGCGGGATGCTCGAACTCGTGGCGCGCGCGCTATGCGATCTGCCGGGCGATAAACCTGTGCAACGCGAGGCGAGAGCGCGCCAGATGATCCATTCCACCATGGGGTTCGAGCCGCGCGACGGGCTGGAAT
>CALFNB010000362.1 GCA_937902425.1 uncultured Acetobacteraceae bacterium
CTTGTATGAGGCTATTTGCCATCAAATCAGGTTGGCTCGCCCGTAACAACAACGGTGGACGGCCGCGGGGGCACGGGCACCGAGATTCCTTCGTCCCACGCCTATCCTCCGCCGGTATAGATGGTGATCGGCGGGGATCCTGGGAAAACATGGGGACAGCAGGCGCGGACCACCGCTCCGAAATTGCCTGAAGTGGTTCAGAAAGGGGTCAAATCGGGCCATCTGTCCGTTCCGCTCTCAGAACTTTTAATCTTGGGGCCGTGGGTTCGAGTCCCACCGGGCTCACCATGGGAGCCATGGGGTTTCGGGCGATCCCGGTTTCTGGCTGCGGGTTCCTTCCCACGCTCGTCCCCCGAAATCGCCCCCGGAGACCACCGACCTCGCCGCGGGACGGGCGCGCCACGGTCGGCGCGGTGCGCTGTGGTCCGGACCAAAAAAGTGGTGGGGGCGTCGGCCGCGCGGCCGACGCCCCCCTTCTCACGCGATCGATCGGTCCTCCCCCCGCCGGGCCGTCAGCCGTGCGCCGCCGCGGCGACGACCACGTAGCTCCCGTCGCGGCCAGGCAGGCCCTGGTCGCCTGCGTGGAGGGGCGTCTTGATCACGGAAACCAAGGCCCTTTCCCATGAGCCACTTTCCACGCTGTCACCTTGAAGTCCCGCAGCACAATCCAGGGTTGTCCACATCTCGATACAGAACGACGCTTGACCTATCCATGCCCCAACGCTCCCTACGTCGACACCTGCTCCAGCACCGCGCCGCTTTGCCTGATCCCGAAGCTCCGGATCAGCACCGCCGGCAGCAATGCCCCCGGCACGACGATGAACAGAACCCAACCCAGATGGTTAGGCCCCATGCCGTACAGCGGCCCGGTCAGCGTTACCCCAGCCCAGGCGCCGAGATGACCGAGACCATCGGTCCAGGCAAAGGCGACGGAACGGATGCGGGTCGGGAACGAGACGGCGGTGTAATTATATAGATTGAACAGGAACAACCCGGTGCAGATCCGGGCTATAATGACGCAGACCGCCATGACCTCCGGGCTCGGCCAGAGATACGCCGCGGTCCAGACCATCGCGAACAAAAAGCCCAGGACGCACAGCGTATCGCGGCGTTCGACCCGCTCGCCCAGGAGGGAATTGAACTGGAAGGCGGCGAACTGCGCGACATAACCGGCGGTGAACGTCAGGAACACGAAATGCGGCGTCACGCCGTGGTCGACCATGTAGACTGCGGTGAATGCGCCAACACCATAAATGATGCCGGGATAGCAACACATCCAACACGCGAGAATCAACAAGCTTCTGCCGCGGTATTGGCGGCTTGAGAACAACTCGCGCCAGGCCGCCTTGTCGGCCATCAGAAGCGGATGCTGGCCTTGATCCGGCTCCGGCAGGGGGGCGGCGGTGGCGCGCCGCACGCGGGCCTCCAGTTCGGTCATTACCTGCTCGGCCTCCGCGTGACGGCCGGTGGCTTCCAGCCAACGCGGCGACTCGGGCAGCAGCCAGTACAGCAACGGGAATAGTATGACGACCTCAACCGCCGCGCTGACCCAGACGAACCACTGCCAATGGATGGGGATCCACGCGAACGCGAGCAGGCTGATGGCGACGCCAACCACGGCCGTGCTGCCCTGTGAGGCGAGCAGCACTTTGCCACGGACATTGGGCGCGATCATTTCGGACAAATAGACCGCGTGCGTCGCGACGATCCCGCCAACGCCGAGTGTGCTCAGTACCGACAGCACGACCAGCGGCCAGAAACTCGTGACATGCGCAAACGGCCACAAGAAGATTCCGCCAAGCAACGTTGCCATCAATATCGCTGGCCGGCGGCCGTACCGGCCGGCGATCCAACTCATCAAATAGGCACCGACCAAAACGCCCAGTCCAACCTGCAGTGCCTGAATCACGGCATATTCGGTCACGCTGATCAGCTTGTTGGGGCGCCAGATGAAGGGGTAAAGCCGCGCACCGATACCATCCGTGTCGACGATGATGAAGCCCCAGGTGACTTCCACCAGAATCGCGAGGCTCCATTGCACCCGCGTTAACGGCAGTCGATCAATCCGTGCCGCGATATGACCGTGGATAACCGCGCCATTTGAAGCTGTTCCCGCCATTTTCCCGTCCGTTCCCTCGCTGTTGGCTCGGGCTGGCTCCCCACAGTCAGGCCGGCTTGCTCGCACCCATTGTGACCGGGTGCTTCCATCGGCAATCCGCTGGCGAGACCGTGCGCATCGGGACGGGAGGTGTCAACCCTGCGAGTCTCGGCAGATGGGAGTTCGCGAGGGGTAAGTTCGGAGTCTATCTCTATTGATCGAGACGCATACGCATAAGGGCTACAGCGAGGCGGTCAGATACGGCCTTTCGCGGAATCTTACTTTCATGACATAACTCCAACAGTTCCGGATAACCGCTTGTATCGTCCATTCCGAACGGACACTAACCTCCGCTCCAGTCCAGACATAGGTATTTCCTCGATCGGAACCCGCCGAAGCCCCTGCTTCGCCGCGACGATGGGGTTGCCGCGTCACCGCCCGACACAAGTAGATAGCGCTCGACCACATCCGATGGCCGTCCTCCTGTCGAACACGGACAAACAGGCGGGTATCGCCCTGGGGGCGGACCGCGATCGTGGCCGCTTTTTTGGCCGCTGGCTTGTTCCAAATTCTTCCCCGGAAATCGCCTCCCGGACACAAACGAACTCCCGCGGGACAGGCTTGCCGCGGCCGGCGGGTTGCCTGAGGTCCGTCGCCAAAAAATGAGAGTGACGAGGCGTCGGCCGCGTGGCCGACGCCCCGCCTCACGCGGTTGAACGACCGGCCCCCGCCGCGGGCCGGCGCTGCCGCGCCAAAGATGACGTCGCTCCCCTCGCGACCGGGCAACCGCGAGGTCGTCAACGTCGGCCCCGAGCCTGCCGCCTCATGCCCGCACCGGAACCGCTCGCGCACCGCCGGCTCGGGCACGGGATCGTCGTCGTCCTCGACGCGTAGCGCCTCCACAGGCAGGTTGACGTTCCGCGGTGTCGCCGAACTGAGCAGCACGTCCTCGCCTCCGCCGTCGGGCTCGAACGGCCACACTGGCATCAGCGCGGCGGGCTCCGGCTCGGCGGCGCGCACGAAACGCTCGGCCGCCACCAGCGCGGCGTCGAAGATCGACGCGCGGAGGTGGTCGATGACGTCAGCGGCCGACCGGCCAGCCCGGCCTGACGGCACGGGACTTGACCCGCCGCGTCATACCGGCACGCTACGATCCCGGAACCAGGAGGACACCATGCGACTTGGCATCACCGTCGACATGTCGGGCGCCCACCCGAAGCTCGACATCGAGCGCGTCAAGGAAGCCGAACGACTGGGCTTTTCACAGGCCTGGACCGGCGAGGCATACGGTACCGATGCCGTCACCCCCGCCACCTGGATGCTGGCGCACACAACGAAACTAAATGTCGGCACCGGCATCATGCAAATTCCCGCGCGCACGCCAACCATGGCGGCGATGACCGCGATGACATTGCAACACCTCTCCGGCGGTCGTTTCCTCTGCGGACTGGGCGTGTCCGGACCGCAGGTGGTCGAGGGCTGGCACGGCACCCGCTTCGGCAAGCCGATGACGCGCACCAAGGAATACATCGCCATCATCAGGCAGATTCTGGAACGCAAAGGCCCGCTGGTCTTCAAAGGCGAGGAATATGAAATCCCCTACGCCGGTCCCGACGCCACCGGACTGGGAAAACCGTTACGCTCCATCACGCACGGCGATCCGGCGCTGAAGTTCTACCTCGCGTCGATTACCCCGGCGGGTCTGCGCACCGCCGGCGAGTGCGCGGACGGGGTGCTGCCGATCTTTTACTCTCCGGAACAACCTAAGATCGTTTCCGATCCGATCCTGGCCGGCAAAAAGCAAGCCGGCCGCGCGGAGACGATGGAGGGGTTCGATGTCGCACCCTATGTCCGCGTGAAAGTCGGATCCGATGTGGCCGCCTGCCGCGACCAGATCCGGCCCGAACTCGCGCTGTATATCGGCGGCATGGGCGCTCGGGCGAAGAATTACTACAACGACGTCGCCATCAAACTTGGTTTCGAGGGCGAGGCGAAAACCATCCAGGACTACTACCTCGACGGCAAAAAGAATGAGGCCGCCGCGGCCGTTCCCGACAAGCTGATCGACGAGATTTCTCTGTGCGGACCAGCGGATCGCATCCGTGACCGGTTGGCGGCGTGGAAAGACGCGGCGAAATCGGGCCATCTCGGAACGATGGTGCTGAAAGGCGCCAGCATCGAGGCAATGCGGGTGGTGGCTGAAGCCGTTCTGTGAAGACGCTGTTGGTCGTTTACCACTCCGCGACCGGCGGCACGCGGCAAATGGCGAAGGCGGCGGCTGATGCGGCCGCCGCGGACGTCACAGTGCGATTGTTACGCGCCCAGGATGCGGGGGCGGATGATATGCTCACCGCGGATGGCTACATTTTCGCAACACCGGAGAACCTGGCCGCGTTGGCCGGTGTGATGAAGGATTTCTTCGATCGGGTTTATTACGCCGTGCTGGATCGACTGAACGGCCGACCCTGTGCGACGTTGATCTGCGCTGGTAGCGATGGGGAAAACGCGGCGCGGCAAATCGCGCGGATCGCAACCGGCTGGCGGCTTCGGGTCATCGCGCCGCCATTGATCGTGTGCACGCACGCACAAACGCCCGAAGCAATTCTGGCGCCCAAAACCATCGGCGCCAACGACCTCCGCCGCTGCGAGGAACTCGGTGCGACCATGGCGGCCGGTCTGGCGGCCGGAATTTTCTGAGCTTCACGACGGCGGCCACACGCTCTATCCTCGCGCGCGAAGCACAGAGGAACCGCCATGACCGACTCTCCCGTGGTCCGTCTTGAGAAAGACGGCGATATCGGCGTCATCATCGTCAATTATCCGCCGGTCAACGCACTCGGTCCGGGTGTCGCCGAGGGCATCATCGCGTGCCTCAACACCGCGAACGCCGATCCGTCGATCAAGGCGATGGTGCTGATGGGCGATGGCCGCGGCTTCATCGCGGGGGCCGATATCCGCGGCTTCGACGCCAACCGCAAACGCCTCGCGATCGGCGAGCGGACCTACGACGTCATGGACCGCTCGCCGAAACCGGTGGTCGCCGCGATCCATGGCTATGCGCTCGGTGGTGGGCTGGAAAACGCGATGGGCTGCCATTACCGCATCGCCGTGCCCGCCGCGAAAGTTGGGCTGCCCGAGGTGTTGATCGGCATTCTGCCCGGCGGCGGCGGCACCCAGCGTCTGCCGCGCCTGGCCGGCGTGCAAACCGCGCTCGAAATGATCGTCTCCGGCCGTCACGTTCCGGCTCCGGAAGCAAAGACGCTTGGCATTCTGGATGAGGTGCTGCCCCAAGGCGCCGATCTGCGTCAGAGTGCGGTCGCCTATGCTCGCAAGATCGCCGACATCCGGCCGTTGCCACGCGTGCGCGACAAAGAATGCAAGGCCGGCCCTGAAGTCTTCGAGGCCATGCGTAAATCCATCGCGCGCCGCGCCCGCAACCAGAAGGCGCCCTATAACTGCATCGCCGCCGTGGAGGCCGCCGCGACCTTACCGTTCGATCAAGGCATGGTGCGCGAGAGCGAACTGTTTCAGGAACTGGTGAACGCCGACGAGGCGAAGGCCCTGCGTTACGCGTTCTTCGCCGAGCGTGAGGCCGCCAAACTGCCCGACATGCCGTCCTCCGCGAAGCCGCGTGACTTCAACAACGCGGCCGTGGTCGGTGCCGGAACGATGGGCGGCGGCATCGCCATGTCGTTCGCCGATTTCGGCTATGACGTGAAGATCATGGATGCGACGAAGGAAGCGCTCGATCGCGGTATGGAACGAATCCGATCGAACTACGCGACCTCGGTGAAGCGTGGCAGTCTTAAAGAAGACGAGATGAATCGCCGGCTCGCCCGCATCCATCCGGTGGCGGGGTACGACGACATCAAGGACTGTGACGTCGTCATTGAAGCCGTGTTCGAGGAGATGGATGTCAAGAAGCCGATCTTCGCCAAACTGGACGAAGTAATGAAGCCGGGCGCTTTGATGTTCTCCAACACCTCGGCGCTCGACATCGACCAGATCGCGGCGGTGACCAAACGCCCAGGAGATGTCGCGGGTACGCATTTTTTCTCGCCGGCGAACGTAATGAAATTGTTCGAGGTCGTGCGTGGATCGAAATCGTCACCGGAGACGCTGATCACCGCGATGGCGCTTGGCAAGCAGATCGGCAAGATCCCGGCGATGGCGGGCAACACGGATGGGTTCGTCGCCAACCGCTCACGCGCGCCGTTCAACTCTGAGATGGTCATTCTGCTGGAGGAAGGATGCCTGCCCGAGCAGGTCGACAAAGTGATGGTTGATTTCGGCTATCCGATGGGTCCGTTCGCGGTGGGCGACCTGGCGGGTCTCGACATCGGAGCAGCTGGACGACGCCGACGAGCCGCGGAAAATCCCAATTATCGCAAGCTGCCGATCGCAGACAAGCTCGTTGAAATGGGCCGATACGGTCAGAAAACGGGCGCCGGCTGGTACAAGTACGAGAAAGGCGATCGCACCCCGCATCCTGATCCGGAAGTCGCCAAAATCATCAAGGAGGTCGCCGCGGAATTGAAAATCCCGCAAAAGGCGTTCAGCGACACGGAGATTCTGCATCGGCTGTTGTTCGCATCGGTGAACGAAGCCTGCCGCATTCTGGAGGAAGGCAAAGCCTGTCGCGCCAGTGACATCGATGTGATGTGGCTGCACGGGTTTGGTTTCCCGCGCTACCGCGGCGGGTTGATGTACTGGGCGGATGGCATTGGCGTCAAAAACGTCTACAACCAGATCGCGAACTGGCACCAGCAATATGGTGAACGTTGGGCGCCCTCACGCCTGCTGCGTGAACTGGCGGAAGCCGCTACGCCGTTCCGGGAGGCGAAGCCAGCACCGTTTCATTGATGGCGCGTCATTGCCCCGTATAGGAGGCCACGCGTTACGCCTGGTCTGTCGCGGCGCGGACTTCGGCTCGCACCGACGTTGTGCGTGCGGTGACAGACCCTCGGGCCAGTCCTGAGGATGACGACGGAGAGCACAAGCCTGGAATGACGATGGAAAGCACAAGCCCTGGATGACGACGGAGGGTACAAGTCCGGAGATAACGGCGGAGTGTGCAAGCTCCCC
>CALFNB010000363.1 GCA_937902425.1 uncultured Acetobacteraceae bacterium
GATCGTCAAAGCCTGCGAGGATGCCGGCATCAGTCCGCATGACATCGACGGGTTCACCTCCTACGGCAACGACCGTTCCGACGGGCCGCGTCTCGCCGCCGCGCTTGGCATCAAGGAATTGCGGTTCTCCAATATGTTCTGGGGCGGCGGTGGAGGCGGTGTGTGCGGCGCCGTCGGCAACGCCGCGGCGGCGGTCGCCACCGGAATGGCCGATTGCGTCGTGGCGTTCCGTTCGCTCGCGCAAGGACAGTACGCACGCTACGGTCGCAGTGCCGCGGCGAACGCCGTTGGCGGCGATGACGCGTTCATGTTCCCCTACGGCGTCATGTCGCCGGCGCAACGCTTCGCCATGAAGGTCACGCGCTTCATGCACGAGACCGGGATCAAACAAGAAGCACTGCGGGCGATCTCGCTCGCCTGCTACCACCACGCGCAAAACAATCCGAACGCGGTGATGCGGGGACGCACTCTGGATGAGGCGAAATACGACGCCTCGCGCTGGATCATCGAACCGTTCTTTCACCTTTACGACTGCTGCCAGGAGAATGACGGCGCCGCCGCCGTGGTTGTCGTGCCGGCCGAGCGCGCCAGAAACTTCCGCCACGAGCCATCCTATGTGCTCGCCTGCGGCCAGGGTTGCGACCATCGCAGCGCGGCGCCGGTGCACAACATGCCGAACTACCCCAGTTCGCATTTCCGCCAGATCGCGCCTCGGCTGTACGACATGGCGAAACTGAAGCCCACCGACATGGGTATCGTGCAGTGCTACGAGAATTTCACCGGCGGCGTGCTGATGAGCCTCGTCGAGCACGACCTCGTGAAAGCCGAGGAAGCCAACGAAGTCCTCACGCGGGACAACCTCATCGCGCCGAATGGCAAGATGCCGCTAAACACCAGCGGAGGGAACCTCGCTGAGTGCTACATGCACGGTCTGGAACTGGTGATCGAGGCAGTGCGCCAGATCCGCGGCACGGCGATCAATCAGGTCAAAAAGAACGACGCGGCGATCATCATCGGCGGCCCGATGGTCACGCCGGTCAGCTCCATTATTCTCGGTTCGGAGGCGACACTATGAGCGACACCTATCTTCCGAACGGACTGCCGACCCCGACCTCGGGGCCGGACGGTCTCGCCGCCCCATACTGGGAAGGCACAAGGCAAGGCATGCTGCGCATTCAGAAATGCAACGGCTGCGGCGCATGGCAATGGGGACCGGAATGGATCTGCCATCGCTGCCATTCGTTCGACCTGAACTGGGGGGAAATCGTCGGCAAGGGCCGCATCTACTCCTACCAACGGCCGCACCATCCGGTGCATACCGCGCTCAACGGCCATGGCCCGTATATCGCGGTGCTGGTCGAACTGCCGGAGTACGGCGACATCCGCATGGTCGGGAACCTGTTGGGCGACCCCAGACAGACCGTGGCGATCGGCGCCCCGGTCGAGGCGGTGTTCGAACCCCACGACAAAGCCGATCCGCCGTTCACGTTGGTACAGTGGCGAACGGTCTGACCATAGCCCTTTGGGTCACGCCCCTTTTGGCACGAACATGTAACCAACACCGCGCACTGTGCGGATCGCCTCCGGGTGCGTTGGATCCCGCTCGATCTTGCGCCGCAACCGGGTGATGCGCAGGTCGATGGCGCGGTCGAACGCCTCGGCCTCACGGTGGCTGGTGACCTCCAGCAGCCAATCGCGCGCCAGCGGCCGGTTCGGGTTCTCCACGAACAGTTTCAGCAGGTTGAACTCGCCCGGCGCCAGCCGTTCCTCCATGCCCTCGCCGTCCAGCAGCAGCCGCCGTTCCAGATCCAGCACCCGGCGCCCCATGATCACCCGTGGCCCGAAGAACTCGCCCGAGGCCACTGACGCCGCCCGCCGCAACACACTCTTCACCCGCGCCAGCAATTCCCTGGGCTCGAACGGCTTGGCGATATAATCGTCCGCACCAGCCTCCAGGCCCGCGACCCGATCAATCGTATCGCTGGCGACCGACACCATGATCACGCCCGTCGCCGGACAGGCCTCCCGCAAATACCGGATCAGGCTGAACCCGTCCTCCCCCGGCAATCCCACATCGAGCAGCACGAGCGACGGCGTATCGCGTTGGATCTCCCGGCGCAGCGCCTGGCCGTCGGCCACACCGGTCACACGCATGCCCTGCCGACTGAGGTACTGCACCAACAACTGGCGCTGCGCGACCTCATCCTCAACCACGATGATCCGTGGGGACACCATCATTGGGGTCGTTGGTCTCCTATCACGGTATGGTTAACCGGAGGACATGGGCGCGCGCAAGGGGCGAGATAGGGTAGCGCGTGTATTAGCGGGTGGCGGAGCCTGCCTCGTGCGCTCATTGCAGCACCAAATTTCGACTTATAGTTGTATTGCTCGACGAATACTCTTTCATGTCGCTGGCGTTTTTGTGTGTGCACACCGGCCTTCCCAGATTTTCGTTCGTTAATTAATAAATATCACGGATTTTGGGGCAAATAACCCTCTTTGGTGCTGATTACGCGACGCCATCGGCGGTTCGTGGCGGACGGTCACGGAGATCAGCCAGCGTGTCAGTCCAGTAATATTCGTCCGATTCCCTCCGCAACGATACAAAAGATACGCACACGCCATACGCGCGATACACTCATACAAGGATATTAACGGCACATTAACGCTTGTCTCACACGTCGCGACAAACACGAACAAGCGGTGGCCCCCGGTCTGACGATATTCCACAGGCCAAAAGTGATTCGCGCAAGCGGGAAACCACGGGGACAGAGAAATTCTGGCGGGGACTGCCGGGGTTACCCGCCCAGAATCAACGAGGGAGTTTTTTGGGGCGACCAATGAACAGACGCTTGGGGACGGCATCGCGAAAAGCCGATGCGCCGAATTTGGACGAAGAGCGAGAGCGGGAACTGCTCCTGCGCGTGCGCTCGGCCACCCAAAGTGTCGAAAGCCGCGCGGCGCTCAATGAACTCTGGATGAGCCACGGCAAGCTCGTCGCGGCGATCGCGGCGAAATACCGGCGTTCGGATATCGAGCATGACGATCTGATCAACGCCGGCCATCTCGGTTTGCACTCGGCGATCACGCGGTTCGACACGGACCGGTTCGACACCAGGCTGGCGGCCTATGCATCCGGCTGGATCCGCTGGTACATCACGGATTACATCCGGCGAAATTCCGGACCCGTGCGCCTGCCGGAGTCGAAGGCGCATCGCCAGTTGGCGCAATCCGGCCCCCGCCTGCTGATCGAGGCCCGCAAAGCGTGCGAGCGCGAAGGCATCGAACCAACCGACAGTGAATTGCACACCCGGATTGGCAGCCGGCTCAGGCTCAGTGCCGACGAGGTGGCGCATGGGCTTCGCCTGATCCAGGGTGCGCGGATGAGCCTGCACGCCCAGGATGATGAGGATGGGAACGGGTCGGGGTTACGGGACGATGCCGCGCCGTCGGCCGATGACCTCCACGAACGGATGGATCATGATCGGTTGCGGGCGCGGATCCGCGTTCTGGCGGACGAGGTGCTCGGCGAGCGGGAGCGGCTGATCTTTCTCGCGCGGTCCATGGCTGACACCGACGAGGTACCCTCGCTCGAGGCGTTCGCCGCGCGGTTCGGGGTTTCCACCGCGCGGGTCCATCAGATCGAGGTCAGCGCGCGGCGCAAAATCGCCGTGGCGTTGGCGGCATCGGGCTACACCGAGGCCACCGGTGATGCTGTCGTCGCGCACCTTTCGCAAATTCGCGCGCGCCGTGCCATCATTCGTAACCCGTTCGATACACCGGCCCTCGAATATGAGGACGCCGCGAACCAGGCGTTCGAGCTGCGGGCCGCGGCGGACTGAAATCGCCGATATGGTGTTGTGACGCGGTTCGCCAACGCGGTATGGTTGGGACCGGGAGTTGGAGATGACCCTCGGTGCCCCTGGGTCGTCGGGCCGTGGCTTGAGCGCTACTCCGGCGATCGACCGTTCCGTGCTCGGCGAGTGGCTGGCGGACGATGATGCCGCGATCGACGAGTTGCTCGCCGTGTTCCGTGACAGCATCTGCGCCGAGTTCGTGAAAATGCGCGAGTTGTTGGCTGTTGGCCGGCTGGACGAGTACGCGGACGCGGCGCATCGACTGCGCGGCGCCGCGCTGTCGATGGGCGCGCGGGCGCTGGCGGAGTTCGTCGGGCTGCTGTTCACCGCGGCGCGGGCCGAGGATGGCACGGCTTGCGCGAACGGGATGGCGATATTGGAGACGCATGTGCAGCTGGTGGTGGCGGAGGTGCCGGAGGGTGGGAGGACACCGCGGCCGTGATGGCTGCCATTTCGTTCGAGGAGAGGGAGGGAAGCCCCCGACGCCGCTGGGGGGTAGCGATGCGACACTGATCTGTCGCCAACGAGCTACGAGGGTGGCCGATCTCGTGGGTTGTCATAATGGATGTTCCGCGGCACAGAAATTGCTTGGCTCGCATCCGTGGCCGAGTGCATTTTCGATTACCCCGGTCAGACGTTCGAATACGTTGCCGCTCGGGAGTCAGATCGGATCGAGCCGGTACAATGCAAGATCGCGCAGCCAGCCGCACACCGCATTTCTTGCATCAGGTCGCCGGTGCATCGGTCAGTTCAAGCCTGCGCTCCATCCGCTCGACACGCATTTCCAGCCGATCGAGGCGCCGGTTCATGCCGGCAAGCGGCTCCTCGATATTTGTCGTGCTAAATTTCGGGTCGGACAGATCGTCGATGATCCGATCCTGCTTCACCTCGATGCGGCGGTTGCCGTCCAGCACGCGCTGAACCATGGCTTGCAGCAATTCCAGGGTTGGTTCGGCCATGACATTCTCCTTTACCAAAGGTGGCTCAATCGGCGAACCGCGGTCAATCGCGTCGTCGTTTGAATTTCACGGCCCGGTGCCGCCGACTGCCTTTTCGAGTGCCATGCGAATATACCGCTGATACGGCATGCCAGCCTTTTCCGCCTGACGCCGCACCGCGTTCAGCAATTGTTCGGGCAAGCGAAGACTGACAGTCTTATCCTTTGGCCGCAGCTCGAAACGCACGACCTGACCACCGGAAAGATCGTACTCGGTCAGGTCGGCTTTGGCGACGAAGTCCTCGGCTTCCTTGTCGGTCTTAAACGTCGCAACGGTTCGTTTCATCGCCCTCCACCTCTTGCTTGTGCATGGGAACGCGCGCTGATCGGGCGTGGCAGGACATAGTCGCCATGATCTCGCGGGGTGAATACAACGAACACCTCGCGGCGTTCCGGCGTGGTTCCGACCGCACGATGGCGTCGTTCGTCCTCCCGATGTGCCTTGTCGAGCAGAATCACCACCGGCAGATCGAACACGCTTTCGATCTCGGCGATGGTCAGGCCGTGCTTCCGGCATTTCCCGCGATTGCCCCGGTCCCAATTGAAGCCATCAAATTCCATGATCACCACTTTTCAGGTAGATATGCGTTTGCATATACAATTGTCAAGGAATTTCCGCGGCATCACCCTCATGCCCGTCCCGAGGCTCGCCGCTATCGGCACCGCTTCTTGGACAGCACGTCCCCTTCGTCACCGCCGCGCGGGGTGCCGCCCGGCCAGGCGCGAAGCATGCGGGAGCGCTCGCCGGTGACATCGGCGCCTGGCGCACGCGTTCGGCAGCGGCGTCGGTCAATCCTTCCGCCGAGCAGCCACCAACAGAAATGGTGGGCGCTGACGCTCATCCGCCAGTTCCGGGCGAGCCGCGATCTGGGCTTCGTCCGGCCCCCATTCCTCGACATGCTCAAGCGCGAACCCATGCCGGAGCAGCGCGTTGAGATAATGTCCCATCGTGCGGTGCTGTTTGATCACACCCTTGGCGAGCCAGTCCGTGCTGCGCGGACCCTCGACCAAATAACCATCAACCGGCCACGTCCTGCGGCCGTCAGCCTCCACCGTCCAACCTGGATTCGCCGGCGCGGTATAGATCGGGTGCTCCACCGAAAACACCAGGTGGCCACCGGGAACCAGCGCATCCCGCACCGTGGTGAGCAATCGGTCCAGGTGCTCGATGTAATGCAACGCCAGCGAACTGTAGGCGAGGCCAAACGACCCGGCCGGCAGATCGAACCGTTCCAGATCCGCGCGAGCGTAGCGGATCGCGGCGTCCGACGTCTCCGCCCGCGCGCGCTCCAACATTTTCTCCGACACGTCGAGGCCGAGGACGTGGGAGGCCCCAAGCTGGCGCGCCCAACGGCAGAACCAGCCGAAACCGCAACCGAGATCGACAATGCCAAGACCGCGCAGATCCGGCAGCATGGCGCGCAATGCCGGCCACTCGGCCGCGCCGTCCAGACCGTTGATGGAGCGGCCCAGTTGGCTGTAGCCGGCGAAGAAGGCGGGGTTGTCGTAGATGTTCTGGGTCATCGTCGGGGCCTCGGTCATCCAGGCAAGGTTTCCGCGAGGTGGCTCCCGGGTCCGGAGGAGTCAAGGTTCCACGGCGACGGGCTTGTGCGAATGCCTGCATATACGGATGAGGAATCGCCGCGCCATTGAGGCTTTAACCGTTCGTTCATTCCTGTGCGGCATGATCCTTGGCAAGGAGGCTCACATGCACGCCGTACTGTCACGCCCTGGTCCGCGTCGTTGGCTGTTGCCTGTCGTACCTGGCATCCTCGTCGCGTTGCTTTTCGTGGCATTGCCTGACGCACCGGCACGAATGCTGGTCAGGGATGCCGGATTGAACAAGGATGTCCGCGACGAGACAGCGGCGTTGAGCACGTCCCGACCTGGCTTCCTCCAGGCACGCGTGGCTGAGCGCGACGTTGTTGTCGAGCAATCCGCGCTGGCCCAGGAAGAAGCCATTTCCGGTGTCAGGCAGCCCTTAGACGCCAACAGCCCCACCCGTGAAGATCTGAACGCGCCGCCGATCGAGACGTACGCGCGCGCTTTCACGGCGGCACCGGCATTGCAGAGCGGAATTGCCCCTGAAGCATCGTCTGACGCGATTGCTTCCATGCTTGGACAGTTGCGGACCCAGGACGAAGCGCTCTTGCGCGAGCCGCTTTTGGGTATGCGTCTTGCCGAGAAGGCCCTGCTGGCCGACAGCGGTTCCTGGTCGGCGCGCCAGCTCTCCCACTGGGCCGCGATCTTCGCCACGAAGGTGAACGAGATAGCGATACCGGATGGAACGCGCGCGAAACTGGAGCGGCTGGTCGCGGTGTATCAGCACGACGCACTCGCCATGAACAATGCGCGGCTCCAGGACCGACATGACGCGGAAACGCCCCGAGCGGCGGCGGCAGGCGCGGTGGAGACCGGCTCGGCGCATACGGATCGGACCCTCGGTACTGGGCCCCTCGGTACTGGGCCCCTCGGTACTCGGCGAGAACGCGTGAACGATGCGGTCAACGCGGCACGCGGACATCTTTGGTGGATGCTCGGGGCCGTGCTCGTGTTCATGGCATTGATCGCGGGCGGCGGCGGCTTCGTCTTCGGGCGCGCGGTGGCTGTTAACCGCACGCTGGCGCGAAGCTGAAAATCTCGCCAGGCGGCATGTCTGGCGAGACCATCGGTGCTCGCCTTGTTCAGAACGGGGTGGGCGGCATGATTATGATCAACCTGGCACGGAATGCGCCGGTCCCCAGATGGACTACATCGCCACGGGGTAGATCGACACGGAGCTCATGGACACGGGGTTCATGGACATTGAGGCAACTCGCACTGACCTGATCCGCGCGCTGAACGCCACCGCGGGAGGTGGCTCGCCTTTTCGCACCGCCCGTGCGGTGCTGATCGCGCGCGGCCTTGAGGCCCCGCAAATAACGTCCCGCCCAGGCGTCGCTCTCGACGACATCATCAGGGTCGCGGCCGAGGCACCGCCGACCGAAGCGCGCTGGGCGTTCGCCGTGCTGCTGGTTGATGCGCTTGCCGTTCCGGGTCTGCTGCCAACCCGCGGCCAGGCCGCCAATGACATTCAGTCGTTTCTGGAGCGCGCCCTGCTGAACCCGCTGCGTCGCGCGGGCTACCCGTTCGACGGCACCCCGTACGAGAAACGTCAGGCGCTCGCCCGTTCGCACGCGACGATCGACGAGCATCTCAATCCGCTCCAGCCCTCCATTCCCCATTGGATCCATGGTGCGGGGCCAGGCGACCAGAAGTGAGTGTTCGACGTACCGCGTCAGTATGACTTCCACGCAAGCCATGCTTGATTTGCGATGCTCAGCCGCGGAATCACCGATTTCGCCGCGTCCCCGCCGCACCCATGTCGCACGTGCGAACAAGAACACAGTCAAGGACCATACACATGTCCGAAAGTCTCATGCTCGAGCGCTCGCCCGTGGCGGACGAGCGCATGACGAAACCGGCGGTCAAATTCGGTCTTGGCGCCATGTTCAGGGCGGCGCTGGAATCGCTGGTCGCCGCGCAAACCCGCAAGATCGATGAGACGGGGCCGCTGATCTATCGCTACCCGCCGATCTGATCCGTCAGGCGCTGTCTACGCCGACAACCGGCTCATCACCGCCTCGGGGATATCGAAGTTGGCATAGACGTTCTGGACGTCGTCGCTGTCTTCCAGAACGTCCAGCAGCCTGAGCAGGCCGGCCGCCTTCTCCTCATCCAGCGGCACCGAGGTCGTCGGCCGCCATTCCAGCCGCGCGCTTTCCGGGGCACCAAACTTCGCCTCCAACGCGTCGCGGACACTGAAGAAATCTTCGACCGCGCAGGTGACGTCGTGGCCCTCGGCGTCGGTTTCGACGTTTTCGGCCCCGGCCTCGATCGCGGCTTCCAGCATCGCGTCCTCCGACGCGGCGGCGACCGGGTAGCGGATCGCACCCATCCGATTGAACATGAAACTGACCGAGTTGGTCTCCCCCAGCGCGCCGCCGTTCTTGGCGAAGGCGGAGCGCACCTCGCCCGCGGTGCGGTTGCGGTTGTCGGTCAATGCCTCGACGATAACCGCCACGCCCGCCGGACCATAACCCTCATAGCGGACCTCCTGGTAACCTCGCCGGCGGTGCGATTGCGGTTGTCGGTCAGCGCCTCCACGATCACGGCCACGCCCGCTGGGCCGTACCCCTCGTAACGGACCTCCTGGTAATTGTCGGTGCCGCCGTCGCCGGCGGCTTTCTTGATCGCGCGTTCGATCGTGTCCCGGGTCATGTTGGACTGCCGGGCAGCGGCCACGGCGGCACGCAGCCGGGGGTTGAACCCCGGGTCGGGAAGCCCCTGGCCGGCGGCGACGGTGATTTCGCGGATCAGCCGCGCGAACTGGCGGGCGCGCTTCGCGTCCTGCGCGCCCTTGCGGTGCATCATGTTCTTGAAATGGGAATGGCCGGCCATGGTCTCTTCGTGGGTTGCGGAGGATCGGCGCCGTCTTACCGCGAAATCGCGCGGAAGGGGAGTGTCGCAGTGGGGCCAATGCCTGGGCCGGGGCCGGTCCGCCGGCGAACCGATGTCCCGTGACGAGTCACGCCGGAGCCGCGCGGATCAGACCACCTCCGGCATCGTCTGTTTCAACCGTCCGCCAACGCGCACCGGTTCGATCCGCAGCGCGAGGCCGGTGGTGTCGTCCGTCTCCACGAACACGCCGCAAAGCGTAGCCTCGCCCTCGGCGGGACCCAGTCGCTCGCCGGGCATTTTGCGCCAGAAGCGGAGGGCGGCGTTGTCCTTGGTCATGCCGATGACGCTGTCATAGTCGCCGCACATGCCGGCGTCCGACTGGAACGCCGTGCCGCCCGGAAAGATCTGCGCGTCGGCCGAGGGGCAGTGCGTGTGGGTGCCCACCACGAACGACATCTGGCCGTCGAACACATGCGCGTACGCCATTTTCTCCGAGGTCGCCTCGGCGTGGATATCGGCGACGATCGCCTGCACCGTGGCGCCGAGGCGATAGCGGGCCAGCAGATCGGCCGTGGTGCGGAACGGACAGTCGAGCGGGTCCATGTACAGCCGCCCCATCGCCTGCAGCACCAGCGCCCGGCGCCCGCCGCGGACCTCGACTACGACAAAGCCGCCGCCCGGGGTCTCCGGCGGATAGTTCAGCGCGCGGATCAGCCGGGGGTTCTGGGCTATGTACGGAATGATCTCCTTGCGGTCCCAGGCGTGGTTGCCAAGGGTGATCACGTCGGCGCCGGCGGCGAACAGCGCGTGCGCCATATCGGGGCCCAGTCCGAAACCGTGCGAGGCGTTTTCGGCGTTGACGATCGCGAGGTCGATCCCCAGCGCCTTACGGAGGCCTGGGAGTCGCAGGCCGAGAGTGTCGCGGCCAGTGCGGCCGACGACGTCGCCCATGAAGAGAATGCGCATGGGAGGGGATTAGCGCGGATTGGGCTCGGAAGTCAGGGGGCGGTGGCGACTGGCTTTACATCCTCCAGCGACAGAAACGCGGCGCCGGCGCCAATCGCCCGGTGATCACCGTGGGTCGATATTGGCCCAGGGCCCCGGCAACGGACCGGCAGCGTGAAGCCTGGCCCTGAGCCAATCCTTTCCGCATCGGCGAAACCAAATCCAACGGCACGGTTCGCCGCCAGGCCATGCGGTCATTCAAACGCGACGCCGGGCTTGACGCCGATCGCCCTGAGCAACATCGCCAATGGGCAGAACCCGGTGAGACTGGCCTGCAGCATGTTCAATCCGACGAACCCGGTAAGCAGCAGCCACCACGGGCTGACCAGCCATGCCAGCAAGGTTCCCACCAGGGCCATCGTGCCCGCGAACATCAGAACAATCCGGTCGATCGTCATGTTGGTCTCTCCTTCAATTTGCATAAGACGGGCAGTGTGCATTAGACGTGATTTGCCCACGCGCCCAACGGACGATCGCATTCGTGTCCGTCGCGCCCGTGGTCCGTCCGGCCACTGTCCCGTTGTCGAACAAGAACAGCGCCGGGATGCCCCGAACATCCAATCTCGCGCACGTCGACCGGGTTTGGTCGGCGTTCAGTTTCAAAAGTCGCACACCTGGTTCCAGGGCCAAGGCGGCACAATCGAACGCCGGAGCCATCGTGCGGCAAGGCCCGCGCCACCACGCCCGGATATCCACCAGCACCGGAATGTCGCCGCGGCGGCGGTGCCGTTCGAACGCCGCTTCATCAACGTCGATCGGATGCGCAGTGAACAGTGGGTCATGACAGGAACCGCGACGCGGCACTCCGGCGGGATGCGCCGCGGCGATGCGGTTCGCCATACCACAACCGGAACAGACGAGCCGGATCGCGGTTTGCATCGGCGAAATCCCCAAACCACTTCATCGCTTGACGATATATTCGTATTATCGTATATACGCAAGTATGAAAGTTAACATGGTGCCACACAGCAACTCCGGACCGGTCAACCCCATCGCGATGGCGGAAGCCGCCGATCGGGCGAGCGAGTTGCTCAAATCGCTTGGCAACCGGCATCGTCTGCTGATTCTTTGCCAACTCACGGAAGCGGAGCGTTCGGTCGGCGAACTCGCGTCGTTCCTCGACCTGCGCGATTCCGCGGTGTCGCAACATTTGTCGCTGTTGCGCCGTGACGGGCTGGTGGCGGCGCGGCGTGATGGGCAGACGATCTGGTACTCGATCGCCAGTCCGCCCGCGCGCCGCGTGCTGGAGACATTGTTCGAGATCTTCTGCGAGCCCACCTCCATCCGTGAACCGCCGGTTCGCCGGCGCGCATCGGCAAGCAAGCGATGAAACCAGTCGATCTTGGTTGCGGGATCGCGCGATATCGCAAATCGCGCATTGACCCAAATCAAGGCGTACTGGCTCCGCTTCGCGTTGTTCACGCCGAACAGGAGCGAGTGATGCAAACCAAACCGCACTTACCGGAAATGATGCCGACGGAGGTCCACCACGCGTTGCACCATCACGCAATCGTGCCGATCGATATGCGCGAGCCACGGCAGTACGTGACCGAGCGGATGCACGGTGCGTTGCTGTTCCCGCTGTCATCTTTCGACCCGGGCGCGGTGCCGGTCGACGGCCGTACCGTGGTGTCGCATCGCAGCTCCGGCAAGAGCTTGGCCAAGGCGGTGGCGAAATGCATCGAGTCCGGCGTGCCGGTGACCGCGCACCCGACCGGCGGTGTCCTGGCGCGGCGGCACGCGCGGTATCCGACCATCGTGCTCGATCCGTACACCGGCGCGGTGGTGGACCGCGCGTAGTTCGGCGGTCACGCGCAGCGGGAGAAAACGCAATGCGTCGCTGGTTTTCGCCTGTCCTGGCCTGCGTTGTGCTGGCGGCGAATGGGGTCGCGCGGGCGGAGACGACGTTCACCGCGCATCGCAGTCAGTTCACGGATGAAAAAGCGGTGTTCGCCACCGTGGAAAGCCCGAAAGAAATCCCGGCGAGGGCCCGCATCGGCGGCTCGGTCGCGTCGCTCGCCGTCCGCCAGGGCGACTCGGTCGCCGAGGGTCACATCATCGCGGTGATCGGCGACGACAAGCTGACGTTGCAGATCGCCTCGCTCGACGCGCAGATCACCGGGCTTGAAGCGCAGCTGGCTCAGACGCGCGTGGATCTGACACGGGCCGAGACATTGTTCCGGCAGGGTTCGGGACCAAAGACCGTGTTGGATCAGGCGCACACGGCGGAAGATGTCGCGACGTCCACTCTGCGTGCGCGCATCGCCGAGCGCCAGGTGCTGCTGCAAAATGTGAAGGAGGGCCAGGTGCTGGCGCCCGCCGCCGGCCGTGTGCTGACCGTTCTGGTGACGCCGGGGTCGGTGGTGCTGAACGGCGACCCCGTCGCCACGATCGGCCAACTGCCATTCATGCTGCGATTGCGAATCCCGGAACGGCACGCGGTCTTTCTTAAACCTGGCGACCCGGTTCGGGTCGACACCACCGAACCTGGTGCCGGCAACGGCGCGGTGGGGACAATCGACCTGATCTATCCGCGCATCGAGGAAGGCCGCGTCGTGGCCGATGCGCGTGTCGGGGGTCTTGGCGACTATTTCGTGGGCGACCGTATCCGGGTCTGGATCGATGCCGGAACGCGCACCGGGTTCGTCGTGCCGGCGGCCTATGTGCTGACGCGGTCGGGGCTGGATTACGTGTTGCTGCGCCAGGACGGCGGGCGGCAAATCGAAACGATGGTACAACGAGGTGACGTCCGGGCGGGCACGGACGATGTCGAAATCCTTTCGGGAGTCGCCGACGGCGACGTGCTCGTACGGCCATGAACCTCGGCTTCTCCGGGCGGCTGACCCGGGCGGCGATCCGCTCGTCGCTCACGCCACTGTTCCTGCTCGCCGCGCTGGCCGCCGGCATGGTCGCGCTGCTGACCATTCCGCGTGAGGAAGAACCGCAGATCAGCGTTCCCATGGTCGACATCATCGTCCAGGCGAATGGGCTGAAGGCGCCCGACGCGGTCGAGCTTGTCACCAAACCGCTGGAGACGATCGTCAAGGCGATCACCGGCGTGGAGCACGTCTACAGCCAGACCGAGGACGATCGCGCGGTCGTGACGGTTCGTTTCAATGTCGGCACCAACGAGGATGACGCGGTGCTACGGGTGAACGACAAAATTCGCGCCAATCTGGATCGCATCCCCACCGGCATCCCCGAGCCGCTGATCGTCGGCCGCGGCATCAACGACGTCGCCGTGGTGGTGCTGACCCTGTCGCCGGAGCCGGCTGCCGCCGCGCGTTGGACCGACAAGGACCTATACGATGTCGCGCTGAAGCTGCGCGGCGAACTGACCAAGGTCGAGGACATCGGCACGAGCTATATCGTCGGCACCGGCCCGGAGGAAATCCGGGTGGAACCCGACCCCGAAAAGCTCGCGCTGTTCGGCATCACCTTGCAACAACTGATCGGCAAGGTGCGCGACGCGAACCGCGCGTTCGTCGCCGGTCATGTGCGCGACGCGGGCACCACGCGCACGCTGGCGGCCGGGCAAACCCTACGCGGCGTCCCGGACATCGGGCTGCTGCTGCTGACCGCGCGCGATGGCCGGCCGGTGTACGTGCGCGATGTCGCCAACGTCACGATCGGGCCGAGCACGGCGGAGAGCCGCGTCTGGAACATGACACCGGTGACCGGCGGGTGGGATCGGGTACCGGCGGTCAGCGTGGCCCTCGCCAAACGGGCCGGTGCCAACGCCGTGGTGGTTTCCCAGGCGATCCTGTCTCGCGTCGCCACGCTGCGCGGCGGGCTGTTGCCGCCGGACCTGCGCGTGGAGGTCACCCGCGACTACGGCAACACCGCCAACGACAAGGCGAACGAGTTGCTGTTCCACCTCGGTCTCGCCACCGTCTCGATCGTCGTGCTGATCGCGGTGGCGATCGGCTGGCGCGAGGCGGTGGTGACGCTGGTGGTCATTCCGGCGACGATCCTGTTGACGCTGTTCGCCGCGCGCGTGATGGGCTATACGATCAACCGCGTCAGCCTGTTCGCGCTGATCTTCGCCATCGGCATCCTGGTCGACGATGCCATCGTCGTTGTCGAGAACATCGCCCGCCATTGGAGATTCCGCGATGGACGCGACCGCGCGACGGCGGCGATCGAGGCGGTCGCCGAGGTCGGCAATCCAACCGTCGTCGCCACGCTGACCGTGATCGCGGCGCTGTTGCCGATGCTGTTCGTGTCCGGATTGATGGGCCCTTATATGGCGCCGATCCCGGTCAACGCTTCGGTCGCGATGCTGTTCTCGTTCTTCGTGGCGATGACCATCGCGCCTTGGTTGCTGTTGAAACTTTCTCGCGGGCCGCGTGGCAACGGCGGTCTGCATGAGGAAGGCGGCCGGCTCGGCGGCCTGTACCGCCGTGCCGCGGCACCCATTTTGCGCTCGCGACGCCGCGCCCTGGGCTTCTTGCTGTTGGTCGGGATGGCAACGTTCGGTACCTGCGCGTTGTTTTATACCGAGAGCGTGACCGTCAAACTGCTGCCATTCGACAACAAATCCGAACTTCAGGTGGTCCTGAACCTGCCCGCCGGCAGCAGCCTGGAGGATACCGAGCGGACGCTGTTCGCCGCCGCCGCGATCGTCCGCGAGGTGCCGGAAGCACTGTCGGTGCAGGCCTATGCCGGCACCGCCTCACCGTTCAACTTCAACGGCCTTGTGCGGCACTCCTTCCTGCGCCAGTCCCCCGAACTGGGCGATCTGCAAATCAACCTGACGGACAAGAACGCGCGCGACCGCGGCAGCCACGCGATTGCCCTCGATCTGCGCCGGCGTCTGGGCTTGTTGACCTTGCCACCAGGCACGACCCCGCAGGTCGTGGAGGTGCCGCCTGGACCACCCGTTCTCGCCACCCTGCTCGCGGAGATCTATGGGCCCGACGCCACGACGCGGCGGGCGGTGGCGGAGCAGATGAAGCGATTGTTCCGCTCGGTGCCGTTCATCGTCGATGTGACCGATTCTTATGGTCAACCACGCCTGCGGCTGAGGCTGCGCATCGATCAGGAGCAACTGGAGCACCTCGGCGTCGAACAAGCCGATGTCTATGACACCATCCAGGCGTTGTTCGGCGGCGTGCCGGTGGGTTACTCGCATCGCGGCGAGGACCGCGATCCGATCGCGATCCGGATCGGTCTGCCGAAGCGCGCCATGAACTGGTCCAACTATCTGGCCGCCACGCCGGTTCCGGCCAACACGGTGCCGGGCAGTAAAACCGTGGTGGAACTCGATCAGGTCGTGCATGCGGTGATGGAACAGGGATCGCCGGTCCTGTTCCGCCGCGACGGCCATTATGCCGACATGGTGATGGGCGAACCGGCGGGCGCGTTCGAGGCGCCGATCTACGGCATGCTGGCGGTCAATCGCGCGATCGACGCGCATGATTGGGGTGCTCTGCCAAAGCCCGCGGTCAGTGTCCGCGGCCAGCCGGCGGACGAGTCGCATCCGACCATATTGTGGGACGGGGAATGGGAAATCACTTACGTCACGTTCCGCGACATGGGTGCGGCGTTCGGCGTGGCCATGCTGGGGATTTATATTCTGGTCGTGGCGCAGTTCGGCAGCTTTAAGTTGCCTCTGGTGATCCTGACGCCGATCCCGCTGACTCTGATCGGTATCGTATTTGGACACTGGCTGTTCGGCGCGCCGTTCACCGCGACGTCGATGATCGGGTTCATCGCGCTCGCCGGGATCATCGTGCGCAACTCCATCCTTCTGGTGGACTTCATCCGGCACGGCGCGCGCGCCGGTCAGACGCTGCGTGAGGTGCTGTTGGACGCCGGCGCGATTCGTTTCAGACCCATTCTGTTGACCGCGCTGTCGGCGATGATCGGCGCGGCCACCATCCTGAGCGATCCGATCTTTCAGGGCCTGGCGATTTCGTTGCTGTTCGGCCTCGCCTCATCAACGCTGCTGACCGTTCTGGTCATTCCCGCGATTTACGTCGCGCTGCGCGACGCGGATCGCGTACGGGCGGCGGATGTGTGATCCGGGACAAGTATCGCACCGGGATCAGCAGGCGATGATCTTCCGGTCTCTTGTGACGACCGGCAGCCCAAGATGCCGGGCCGTGGCGATGATCAACCGATCCGCCGGATCGCCATGCACTTCCCCCGGCAGCCACGACGCGTCGATCGCGATATCCGGGTGGAACGGCGCTTCCCAGATCCCCGGACCGGCCATGAACCGCGCGAACCACGTCTTCGGATCGGGCGTGAACCGCACGATCGCCGATCGTCTGGGCCGGAGTTTGCTCAGCATGCCGATTTCCCAGGCCGAAATCGGCGAGACGAAGATGCCGCCTTGTAACCCCGCCCGTACGATCGCGGCCATCGCATCAGGATCGAGCGGACTTCCGTTCGCCAGTCAGATCACCGCGCAGGTATCGAGCAGAACGGCCTCGGATGGCTGGTTCATCCGTGGAGGTCCCCGCCCTCCGCGGTGAAAGCGTCATCAACGACCAGAAGCCAAAGCGTGATGGCCGTCGCCTCGCCGTTGGCCCCTTCCGGTCCGCCGCCGAAGATGAACCCGGATACCGCGACCAGCAGGGCCGCCAGCGCGAGGTCCACAATCGTCGCCAGGATCAGCGGGATGAGCACTGGATCAATTCCCGTTCGGTCGCCACGGCATCCAGCCGCGCGTCAGTCGGCCCCATCGGCACCTCGGGCACCTCCTGCGCCGCGAAGGCGCAGCCCAGGGCGAAGCGGGTGGAAAGGAGGGGGAGGGTGCGATCGTAGTAGCCGGCGCCATAGCCCAGACGGCCGCCGCGCCGGTCGAAGGCGAGTAACGGGACGAGCAGAAAGG
>CALFNB010000364.1 GCA_937902425.1 uncultured Acetobacteraceae bacterium
CGCTGGAGATGACCCAGCTTCGCGTCGTCGCCGATGAGCGGAAACAGGAAAAGGGCCGTCCCAATCCGGCGTCGTCCATTCTGAAGCTGAAAGGTTCCGTTATCCAGCAGCAGTTGACGGAGCTGGTAATGGAGGTCGTCGGTCCTTACGCGGTGCCATATCAACGCGATTTCGAGGGACGCAACGAACCGGTGATCGGGCCCGAGTACGCGACCGAGGCGGCGCCGATGTACTTTAATTACCGCAAGGTATCGATCTACGGCGGCTCCAACGAAATCCAGCGCAACATCATCGCCAAAGCCATCCTGGGCTTGTGAACCTGAACGCGCGTCACCCAGGAGGAAACCAATGGACTTCGATTTAACCGACGAGCAGCGCCTGCTGAAGGAAAGCGTCGACCGGCTGATACTGGACCAGTATCAGTTCCAGCAGCGCAAACAATACATGGCCGAACCGACCGGGTTCAGCGCCTCGATGTGGTCGCGGTTCGCCGAGCAAGGGTTGCTCGGCCTGCCCTTCCCGGAGGCTCTCGGCGGCTTTGGCGGCGGTTCGATCGAAACCATGATCGTGACCGAGGCATTCGGCCGCGGTCTGGTGGTTGAGCCGTATTTCGCGACGGTGATCCTGGCCGGCGGCCTGCTGCGACGGGCCGCCGATCCGGCGCTGGTTGGCTCCCTGGTGCCACAGATCACGGCCGGCAAACTGAAACTCGCGTTCGGACATGTGGAGCGGCATTCGCGTTACGATCTGGCGAATGTCACCACGACCGCGAAGCAAGATGGTTCCGAATACGTGCTGAATGGCGCGAAGAGCGTCGTGCTGCACGGCGACGTCGCCGATAAAATTCTGCTCACCGCGCGGATCTCCGGCGCGCAGCTGGACCGCGACGGGATTGGTCTGTTCCTGGTGGACGCCGATGCGCCCGGCCTGTCCCGCCGCGGCTATCCGACGCAGGATGGGCTGCGCGCGGCGGAAATCACGCTGAACAACGTCCGCGCCGCCGCCCTCAGCGATAACGCGCTGCCGCTGATCGAGCACGCGGTCGATGAGGCGATCGCCGCGCTATGCTCCGAGGCCGTCGGAACCATGCAGGCAATGCACGACCTGACACTGGAGTATCTGAAAACCCGCAAACAGTTCGGCCGGCCGATCGGTTCGTTCCAGGTGCTGCAGCACCGGTCGGTCGACATGCTGGTCGCGCTGGAGGGCGCTCGCAGCATGGCGATGTTCGCCGCGGTGATGGCGGCGGAGGAGAACCCGGTGGAACGCCGCCGGGCGATCGCCTCGGCCAAGGTGCAGATCGGGCGATCCGGCCGGCATATCGGGCAGGAGGCGATCCAACTGCACGGCGGTATCGGAATGACAATGGAATATTCCGTGGGCCACTACTTCAAGCGGATGACCATGATCGACCAGCTTTATGGCGACGCCGATCAGCATCTGGCGACTCTCGCGCGGCTTGGCGGACTGTTCGGCGCGACGGGCTGACGTCCCTCAACTCCGCCGATGCGACCGCCTTGTCGCGTCGCGCGCCGGCAACGACAGCGCCACCCCCGCGCAGATCAGCCCGAGCGAGCCCAACGGCAGCCATGCCGGCCGGATCAGCAACGGTCGCGCGACGTATTCCCACGCCCAGGGAGCGATGACCCGGACGAGCCAGTTGTGCAGGCCGGTCTCGGCGGTGGCACTGAGGTATGACAAAACCGCACCCAGGCTGACCATCCGCGGTCCCACCGTGGCGAGCCCCACCGCGCCCACGAACAGGACGGCGGCCAGTACAGCCAGGATGCGTTGCGCGTTCACATGAACAACTTCTCTGACTTACGGTTGGAATACAAGCTGGCGACGAAGTCCCCATAACCGTTGTAGATTTGCGTCGGCACGGTCTCGTCCACGCCCAGAAGCCGTTCGTCAGCCTGGCTCCAGCGCGGATGGCTGACGGCGGGGTTCACATTGGCCCAGAAGCCGTATTCGTTGGGCAGAATGTCGTGCCAAAAGCAGCGGGGCTGCGTTTCGGTAAACGTGACCTTCACAACGGCCTTCACCTGCTTGAACCCGTATTTCCACGGCGTCGTAACGCGGAGCGGGGCGCCGTTTTGCGGTGGCAGCGGTTTGCCGTACATACCCGTGGTGATAAACGCGAGTTCATTCGCCGCCTCATCGATCGCCAACCCATCGATGAAAGGCCAGGGATACATAGGCTCGTTGAGCCCGACCATCGCCTTGTCCTGACCCGTCTCGAACGCCAAATACTTCGCGGAGGCCAAAGGTTCCGCGATCCTGAGCAATTCCGCCATCGGGAATCCGGTCCAGGGCACGGTCATGGCCCAGGCCTCGACGCAGCGATGCCGGTAGATGCGTTCCTCGACGGAGACCTGTTTCAGCAGGTCTTCAAAGGCGATCTTGCGCGGCTGTTTCACCATCCCGGCGAACTCGATCGTCCACGGGCTGGTCTTCATCCCCTGGGCCTGGCGCCAGAGGTTCTTGCTATCGCTGAACTCGTAATAGTTGTTGTAGGTGGTGGCGTATTTTTCCTCGGTCAAAGCGCGGCCGGGGGCATATTTCGCATTTGGCTCCGCATGCGCCAGGCCGGGAGCGGCCGCCAGCAGAGCGGCGGAGCCTCCCAACAACGAGCGGCGGTTCAGAACCGCGGACTCCGGTGTGACCTGGCTCTCGGCGATTTCCCAGCCGCGCCGCCTGATGATACGCATGACTCGCTCCATTTCTTGGTCTCGTGTTCCTCAGACACACTGACCGGGGAAGCATTACACCCACCCGGTCCCGGGCGGGACTTTTTTGTGAGAAAGGACCTGGCCGCATGCATCTCGCTCGCTTTCCCCGTGTCAAACTGTTCCCGGCGCCCACCCCGCTGCATCGGCTGGATAACCTCACCCGGGAACTGGGTGGGCCGGAAATCTGGATCAAGCGGGATGACTGCACCGTGGTCGCAACCGGCGGCAACAAGGTGCGCAAACTGGAGTTTCTCATTGGCGAGGCGAAGGCTCAGGGCGCGACCCATATCGTGACCCAAGGGGCGGTGCAGTCGAACCATGTGCGGCAGACGGCGGCGGTGGCGGCGATGTTCGGGATGAAGTGCACGGCGCTGCTGGAGCACCGGGTCGAGACCAACGACCGCGATTATCTGGGCTCCGGCAACGTGCTGCTGGACAAGCTGTTCGGCTGCGAGATCGAGTACCGGCCGGGCGGGATCGACATGAACGCGGAGGCGGAGAAGAAAGGCGTCGAACTGCGCGCCGCCGGTCAGCAGGCATACGTCATCCCAGGCGGTGGCTCGAACAAGGTTGGGGCGCTTGGCTATGTGTCCTGCGCGCAGGAACTGGTGCGGCAGGCGGACGAGATGGGGCTGCGCATCGACCGGCTGGTGACCGCGACCGGCAGCGCCGGAACCCATGCCGGCCTGGTCGTGGGGCTGGTGGGCGAGAACGCCGCGATCCCGGTGCTCGGCATCGGCGTGCGGCTGCCGCGCGATCGGCAGGAGGAAAACGTGTTCCGGCTGGCCGAGGCGACCGCCGATTACGTCGGCGTCCGCGGTGGGATTCCTCGTTCGGCCGTGGTGGCGAACTGCGATTATGTCGGGACGGGCTACGGCATTCCGACCGAAGGCATGGTCGAGGCGGTGCGCATGTTGGGCCGACTGGAGGGGATTTTGCTCGATCCGGTTTACTCCGGAAAGGCGATGGCGGGCATAATCGACCTGATTCGGAAGGGTGAGATCGGCAAGGGCGAGACGGTCGTGTTCCTGCACACTGGCGGCGCGGTGGGGTTATTTGGGTATACCGGAACGTTCGAGCAGGCGGCATGACGCAACGATGGTCAGGGCCGATGCGGCGTCGTCACCCTGTCAAACCAGGCACGGAGGTTAACGATCGGGTCTTCCTCATGGAATGTATACCCCGCTCACGCGAGAATCCGAAAATCCTTCGGGTCGATGACGCGGAAGTT
>CALFNB010000365.1 GCA_937902425.1 uncultured Acetobacteraceae bacterium
GATGGTGCAAGACGCTGATAATAAGGGGTTTATTTTGGTGGGTGCTAAACATGGGTTAACGTCCTGAAAACCAAGGGCTACAACCTGGAGCACAATTTCGGCCATCGCGAACAGCATTTGGCGACGGTGCTCGCGATCCTCAATCTGCTGACCTTCGCCTGTCACACCGTTTGCGATTTGGGGGACAAGGCCTGGCGCGCGGCCAGGCGGGAACTGGTGACCCGCCAGGGATTCTTCCAGAATCCGCGGACCATCACCACCTATCTGGTATTCCCGTCATGGGATGACCTGCTTGGGACATTGGCTTGCTGCCGCCCGCGACCGCTCGGGCCATGAGGGTTCCGCGAAAAACATCAGCCCGGTGGTCGGGATCAGCGCGTCAGACCAAAATGAGAACTGCTGGTTCGATTTCCACATCGACGCCAAACACCGGATGCGGTCAGTATCGATGTCGCCGCGGATACCAACAATCAACGGTACAGCGCGAAACAGATCATTAACCAGTTTGCGGCAGTATGAAGTTCAATCGCCGGTCGACGATTCCCCATGGCGATTTACGAGATCGACAACATGAGCCGCCGCCCCGGTGAATTAGCTACCATTGTCTCGGCATCGTCGCCGAAATCCGATGGCCTCGACCATGTTCTGGTCGAGGCCATCAGCCGCCATCACGCCGGTGATGCCCCCGAGGCGGAGAGACTTTATCGCGAGATCCTGGAGTCGCCCTCGGGTCATGCTGTCGCAAGCTATGGTTTCGGCCTGCTTTGCACCACGCAGGGCCGGCTGCCGGAGGCCATCGACGCTTATCGCCAGGCAATCGTCATGCGGCCTGATTTCGTCGATGCATACATCAACCTTGGAACGGCGGTTCTGGCACTCGGGCGGCCCGAGGAGGCGTTGGCACTTTATCAGCGGGCCACGGAAATCAGTCCAGGAAATGCCATGGCGCATGGCAACCTTGGAAAGGCGTTGCAGGATCTTGGTCGAACCGATGAAGCCATCGCCGCGTATCGCACAGCTATCGCCCTCGAGCCGGACAACGCCATCACCCACGCGAACCTTGGCGCCGTGCTGCTGGAGCGCCAGGTCTGGGGCGATTCAGAGACGATAACGAGACGGGCCATCGATCTGCGGCCAGACAACGGGATGGCGCACGCCAATCTTGGAACGGCGTTGATGAATCTCGGGCGCCATGAAGAGGCTTTGGCCGCATGCCGCCAGGCTATCGCACTGCGGCCACAAGGTGTCGCGATGCTCGCCAGCCTGGGTGGCGCGATGCTGGAACTGGGGGCATTGGAGGAAGCTGTAGCGCTCTGTCGCCAGGCCATCACTCTCGATCCGGCGCTGTCGAGCGCCCATTTCAATCTAAGCCACGCGCTCAAGGCGATGAATCACCTGGAGGAGGCGACGCTCGCCGCACGCGAGGCGATCGCACTGTCCCCCGGGTCGGCGGAGTATCATTTCCATTTGGCACATATTCTTCTGTTGCGAGGCGATCTGGCCGCGGGCTGGGTGGAATATGACTGGCGATGGAAATTGGCCGATTTTGCCTGGATCAGACAGCTGCACGGCGGCTTTTCGCAGCCGTTGTGGATTGGTGAGGACATCGCCGACAAGACACTACTGATCTACACGGAACAGGGCCTCGGCGACATCATCTTGTTCGCACGGTACTTGCCCTTGGCCGTGAGCAAAGCAGGACGCGTGATCGTGGCCGCTCACCCGCGAATGCGCCGATTGCTGGAATCAATTGAAGGAATCACAATCGTCTCGATCCGGGCAGTTCCACTGCCAGATTTCGACGTGCATTGCCCGCTTTTGAGTCTACCGAGGGCGTTCGCGACCAGGCTCGACTGCATTCCGGCGACCGTGCCGTATTTGCGCGTCAACGCCGCGGAGCGGGCGCGATGGGATCGACGGATCGGTGGCGACTCACTGCGGGTCGGCATCGTCTGGGCCGGCAATCCCGCGACCAAACGCGATCGGTTTCGCTCCCCTGGCCTGACCAGCGTGGCGCCGCTGTTCTCAGTACCGGGCGTCGATTTCGTCGTCCTGCAGGTGGGCGAGGGCCGCGAGGAACTCGGTGCCAGCCCGTTGCCGTCTCATGTTCTCGATCTGGGCGAGGAGGTCGTGGATCTGGCTGACACGGCGGCCATTATGTCCGGACTGGACCTGATGATCAGTTCCTGCACGGCTCCCCTCCACCTCGCGGGGGCCTTGGGCGTGCGAACCTGGGCAATGATACCTTACGCGCCCTATTTTCCGTGGCTGCTGGAACGCTCCGATACACCCTGGTATCCGACTGTATGCTTGTATCGACAACAGCGAAGCGGGCTGGACTGGTCGGGAGTTGTCGATCGCATCGCCGCCGATCTCGCCGCTCTGGTGCGATCCAGGCCCCCCCGTTCTGGACCGCATTCGACCGAATTTCAGCCGGCCGCATCCCCGCGCGAACGGATCCAGTTGGCCGGGACCACGACTTCGAGACAGCAATCGCCGCACCTTCAGACCGGCGGCTTTAACGAGCTGGCGTCCTGCCGCGGCGGTCTTATGCTCTACAATCGCAACGATACCTATATCGGCGCGAGCCTGCGCAAATACGGCGAATTCTCCGGTGAGGAAGCCACGCTCTTTCAAATGATCGTTCAGCCTGGCAGGACGGTGCTGGATATCGGGGCGAACATCGGCGTGCACACCGTCGACATGTCACGTCTGGTGGGTGTGTCCGGAGTGGTGCATGCGTTCGAGCCGCAACGACTGGTTTTCCAGGTGCTCTGCGCCAACGTGGCACTAAACAGCCGCGGGAACGTGTTCACTCACCATGCGGCGGTGGGCGCTACCAGCGGCACTCTGCTGGTCCCCGCGCTGGATCCGGACGAGCGTCACAATTACGGTGGACTGTCGTTGCTTGACTCGCGGCCGGGCGAGCCGGTGTCGTTGGTCACTGTCGACAGCCTGCGGCTTCCCGACTGCCAGTTCATCAAGCTCGATGTTGAGGGCATGGAGACCGAGGCCCTGCGCGGAGCGGTCGAAACGATCGGACGGTTCCGGCCGGTTTTATACGTCGAGAACGATCGTCAGGCTCGCTCGGCGGAACTGATCGGCCTGCTTCAGGAATACGGCTACCGACTCTGGTGGCACCTGCCGCCGATCTATGGCGCGAACAACTTTCGTGCCGACACCGAAAATATCTTTGGCAACAAGGTCTCGGTCAACATGCTCTGCATCCCGGCGGAGATACCACGGGTCTCCCTGACGAACCTGCGCGAGGTAACAGGCCCGAGCGACAGTGTAATTAAGTGGTAGCAGTGATCGCCATTACACGGCGGGACCCATCGGCCACCTCAGAACGGAACCAGGCACCATGCATGAGATCTTAGCAGAGCAATTCGCTACGCCACAGGTTCATTCGATCTCCGCGTCCGAGGACGCGGTCGGGATAACAGTGCCGCCCTCCGAGCAAACCGAGAGCGAACGCCACCACATCGTTCAGTCCACCGGCTACCAGTACGGCGTGCCGCTGACCGAGGTGCTCCGCACCGAACAACGGGATACGGCGGAAGTGCTTCATGTCGGATGCGGCGTCCACGACCCCGAAAAACTGCCGCCGGTTTTCCGCCACCAGAGCTGGCGAGAAATTCGATTGGACATCGACCCCGACGTGCGCCCTGACTTCGTCGCGAGCATAACCGATATGCGCGTGATCGCCGACGGCGTGGTCGATGCGGTATATTCGTCCCACAACATCGAGCATTTGTATCCCCACGAAGTGCCCGTGGCTCTGCGGGAGATGCACCGCGTGTTAAAGCCGGCCGGTTTCGCATTTATAAAGCTGCCGGATCTGCAGGAGGTAGCCCGTCACGTCGCCGAGGGACGGCTCGAAGATCCGCTTTATATGTCCCCCATGGGTCCGATCGCGCCGCTCGACATCCTTTACGGTCATCGGGCATCCCTGGCGCGTGGCAACGTCTTCATGGCCCACCGCACTGGCTTTACAGGCGATACGCTGGGGGCCGCCTTGATTAAGGCCGGGTTCGCCGCCGTGATGGTGCAGCGCGATCCGTCGGCTTTCTGCCTGGACGCCATCGCCTTCCGAACCCGACCTGGCGAGGAACAGATAACAGCGGCACAGGCGCGAATGCTTCCCGCCCCGGATCGGCCCGCCGTCCTCTACACGTCCGTCGGGTGACGCCCCAAACGGGGTCAGAGAGCTCCGGGTATCCGTTAACGGACCCAGAGAAATCAGTAAGTCGCACACCGAACCGGATCCGGCCCAGTGGTCGGCGCACAGGCTGTTGAGGGCCATGCCACCTCTTTAAGAGCCTGGATGACCCGCGGAAAGCCCGCTCAATGATGAGCCGCCTGGCGATGGCATCTCACCTGACGCACGACGTCCTCAGTGTTAATCCATCGATGACACGAAGCCAACCGACATGATCCGACATGATCCGAGCACTCTGGCGCACGACTCCGCTCGGTTCTGACGGCTCCACGCATGAAGACCAAAAGTCGCGATTTAATACCAAAACACCTAATTATTGATTCGTTCAATCCCCGTCATGGCCTGGTCAGACCAGGCCCAACGTGGAGGGCGACAATGCCGTCCTGGAATTTTAATGAAGATGGCTCATTATCGTCCAATGAGCGTGAGGCATTATCGCCCTGTCTGCCTTTTGATAAGATTGACTCCTAAACGAAATGAACTGGCAATGAAAACCGATCGACATCGTGACATGGCCGTGAACCGGTATAACCGTTCGCATCGATCAAGGTCCTACCCATGCCGATGTTCCCGCGAAGGCCGTATCGGTCGGAAAAAAGACCCGTCCCGGCATCACACAGGCGGGCTTCGTGATGACAAACGAACGCGACCACCCACGCTTCCCGCTGTTGACTGCTACGTGAGGTCCGCTGACCCAGTACTGTAACCGCCGCGACCTTTTCCGGTCGTTCCGGGTCATGTTCCATCTGTTCGTTACGGCTTCTTAGGAAAAGATTAAGAATTCGCCGGTATTTTGGGCCTCCGTCCACCAAAAAAGTCGAACGGAAAAGGCACAGCATGACCATTTACACCGTGACGTCGGGCGCCGTCAGCAGCGGCATCGTACTGAGTGGCGGCGATGAACTGAATGTGTTGTCCGGTGGCCTGGCCAGCTTCACCGTGGTGAGCAATGGCGGCGTCGCGAATATGTCCGCTGGCGGCGTGGCGAACGGAACTGTGGTCAGCAGCGGCGGTGCCGCGAACGTCTTCAATGGTGGGATCGCCAACTCCACGATCGTCAGCGGTGGCGGTGTCGCAGTCGTTTTCCGCGGCGGTGTGGCGAGCCTGACCCTCGTGAGCAGCGGTGGCATCGCGAACGTTTCCTCTGGCGGCGTGGCGCATGGCACGGTGCTCAGCAGCGGCGGTGCCGAATACGTCTACAGCCGCGGGCTCGCCAACTCCACCGTCATCAGCGACGGCGGCGCCGCGTTCGTCTACAATGGAGGTGTAGCCAGCGCGACCGCGGTTCGCGGCGGCGGCGTGGAGTACGTCTACACCGGTGGCCTGGCCAGCGCCTCCGTGGTCGACAGCGGTGGCGCCGAGTTTGTTTACACTGGCGGCGCGGCGCGTGGCGCCATGCTGCTCGGTGGCGGATCGGGCTCCGTGTTCAACGGCGGCCTTGCCAGCCTGACCGTGGTGAGCAGCGGTGGCGTTGAAACCGTGTTCTCGGGCGGCATGGCCAACGCCACCATGGTCACCACCGGCGGCACGCAGGCGGTGGTCGGCGGCGTGGCCACGGCCACGGTGCTGAATGGCGGCCTTCAGGTCGTGACCTCCGGGGGCGCGGCCAATGGCACAATGGTGAACCACGGCACTGAGGTGGTTGCGTTCGGTGGCCTGGTCAGCGGCACGGTCCTCAACAGCGGTGGCACGGAGGTCGTGTCCTCCGGGGGGACCGCCAACAACACCGTGGTGAACAGTGGTGGTTTCGAAACCGTGTCGGCTGGCGGTGCGGTGAGTGGCACAACCGTGAGTGGCGGCGGCACCCAAAGCGCGGCAGGCGGTGTGGCCAGCGCTACAATCCTGATCGGGGGCACTCAGATCGTGGCCGCCGGTGGTATGGCCAACGCCACCGTGGTGAACAGCGGTGGCAACGAAATCGTGTTGTCCGGCGGTGTCGCCGGCGCCACGATCGTCACCAGCGGCGGATCTCTGGACGTATCGGGTGGCTTCGGCAGCGGCACCATACTGAATCGCGGCGTCGAGTTCGTGGTCTCTGGCGGTTCTGTTGGTGGGACGGTGGTTAACAGCGGCGCTACCGAGACCGTCTCGTCCGGCGGCATGGCGAGTTTCAGCACCGTCAGCGCCGGCGGGATCCAGATCGTGTCCGGTGGCATGGCCAGTGCCACCATCCTGAACGGCGGCGTACAGACCGTGGCCGCGGGCGGCGTGGTGAACGGCACCGTGGTCAGCAACGGCGGTACCGCGACGGTTTCCTCGGGCGGAATGGCGAGCTCCACGGTGGTCAGCGCCGGCGGTACCGAGGTCGTGGCGTTCGGTGGAGTGGCCACCGGAGCGGCATTAACGGGTGGCCAGCAGATCGTCGCCTCCGGCGGAACCGATGCATTCGTCGTGGTGAGCAACGGCGGCACCGAGACAGTGTCCTCCGGCGGAGTGGCCAGGTTCACAACGGTAAGCAATGGTGGCAATCAGATCCTGACGGGCGGCGTGGCCAGTGCGGCCATCCTGCGCGGCGGTGTTCAGACGTTGGCATCCGGCGGATTCGCCAGCGGTACCGTGGCGAGCAGCGGTGGTGTCGCGAATGTCGACGCCGGCGGATCGGCCGCCTTCGCCGTGATCAGCTATGGCGGCGCCGAGTTCATCTTCAGCGGTGGCGTGGCGAGCGGCACCACCGTGAGCAGTGGCGGGTCAGAGACGGTTGAGATCTTTGGCGTGGTCAGCGCGACGATCGTTGGCAGCGGCGGGGCGGAGTCAGTGCACTACGGCGGAACGGCGGGCGCTACCATTGTTCAGAGCGGCGCGAACCAATTTGTCTACTCGGGAGGCGCGGTCACCGGCAGCGTGATAGACAGCGGCGGTACTCAGGTTTTGATTTCTGGCGCCACGGCTGATGGCACGGTGATCGATGTCGGCGGTGCGATTGATGTACTCGGCCTTACTCTTAGCGGCGGCGGGTCGGCGACCCTGGACATCGGGACGGACATCCTGACGGTCACCGAAGGTGCCAACCAATATCAGCAGACCTTGGCGGGAACATACGCGAATGTTTCGTTCCGTGTCGGTCCTGACACCGGCAGCGGCACTCTGGTCACGATGGACAGCACATTGCCCTGCTTCGTCACGGGCACGCGGATCGCGACCGATCGTGGCGAGATCGCGGTCGAAGCCCTGACGGTTGGCGATTCCATACGGCTGGTTGACGGACGGCCCGCTCCGATCAAGTGGATTGGCCATCGGCGGGTAGACTGCTTCCGCCACCCCAACCCGGAACTGGTCTGGCCGGTGCGGGTGGTGGCCGGCGCATTCGGGCCGGGAGCACCGCATCGCGATTTATTCCTCTCGCCTGACCATGCGGTGTTCGTCGAGGATGTGCTGATCCCGGTGAAATATTTGATTAACACAACGAGTATAGCCCAGATGAAGGTGCCGGAGGTAATGTACTATCACGTGGAACTGGCAGTGCATGACATTTTGATATCGGAAGGACTACCAACGGAATCTTACCTCGATACCGGTGACCGTTCGAACTTCAGCAACGGTGGTGGCACAGTGATGCTGCATCCGAATTTCTCAACCCATGTTTGGGAGGGGATGGGTCGCGCGAAGCTGGTCGTGGTTGGTCCAGAAATAGAAATTGTAAGGCATCGACTAAAGGAACGTGCGCGGCTTGTTTGTCGGAATACCCGGAGAAGTGATGCGGCCTGAGCATTTCGTAACGTCTCCCACCGAAATGGCGCGGCGCTTCGAACGCCCGTGCGATTGACGAGGCCGTGACCGGCTGCCAGTCTGATCCGCGCAAGGTGAACGGCCGGCCTGATACGCCCGCGGCCTGCTGGAGGGAATGATGACGAGTCCGATCCGACGGATCATGGCTGGTTTCGCACTGGCCATGTCAGTGTTTTGTGCGTGCCCGGCTGTGGCGGCCGATACGATCAAGATCGCGTATATTGATCCGTTTTCTGGCCCGTTCGCGTCAGGCGGCGACGAATTTCTGAAGATATTCAAGGTTCTGTTCGACCGGGTCAACGCGAAAGGCGGTGCGCTTGGCCGTCAGTTCGAACTGGTGCCGTTCGACGATAAGCTGCAACCGGCCGAGGCATTGATCGCGCTCCAGAGCGTCACCGATCAGAACATTCCCTTTGTCATGCAGTGCACAGGCTCGAACGTCGGGGCGGCCCTGATCGATGGCGTGTCGAAGCACAACGCACGGAATCCCGACAATCGGGTCCTGTACCTGAACTGCGGCGCATTGGCGACCGAGCTCACCAATGAAAAATGCGACTTTTGGCAATTCCGTTTCGCCGGTAGCGTGGAGATGCGTGCGGCGACCCGGATCAAGGCTCTGCCGGAGTCGGTCAAAAAGGTCTATTTATTGAACCAGGATTACCTCTTCGGGCAGTCGATCCGCGACGACACCATGAAATACCTGGCGAAACTTCGTCCAGATATCGAAATCGTCGGCAATGAGTTGATGCCCTTTGGCAAAGTGCAGGATTTCTCGTCCTATGTCACCAAGATCAAGGCATCGGGCGCGCAAAGCCTGATCACCGGCAATTACAACCGCGACCTTAATCTGCTGATCAAGGCGGCGGTGGATGAGGGGTTGAATGTGCGGTTCGACACCTTTTTGGCGCATTTGATCGGTGGCCCGACCGCGATCGGGGCGGCGGGGGAGAACCGGCTCAGTTCAGTCATGGAATACAGCGCCAACGTGGCGGTCGATCTGAAAGCGACTGAAGCCGAGCAGTTCAGTGTCGAGTGGCGGAAGAACCACGACACGGATTTCTCGACGATGAACTTTATGACGATGCTGGACATGCTGCAGACGGCGATCAACAAGGCTGGTTCGACCGATCCACTGAAGGTGGCTCTGGCGCTGGAAGACCTGCACGCGAAGGATCTCGTGGGCCAGGAAAACATCATGCGCAAGGACGACCACCAACTGCTGATGCCCTTTTACGCAGGTGTTTTCACCAAGGACGTGAAATACGATTCCGAGCATACCGGATTTGGCTGGAAAACCATCGCAACGGCCTCGGCGGCTGATCTGACACTGCCGACAACCTGCAAGATGAAACGGCCCACGAGCTGAGCCCAGTACCGGTAGCGATCCGATGGAGATCGTCGTCATCTCGCTGGTGAACGGGCTTGTCTACGGCATGTTGCTGTTCATGCTGGCCAGTGGACTGACGTTGATTTTCAGCATGATGGGCGTGCTGAATTTCGCCCATGCGAGCATTTACATGCTCGGTGCCTATCTGGCATTTCAGGTGAGCCAGGTGCTGGGATTTTTCCCGGCCCTGGTGATCGCGCCGATCCTGTGCGGCCTGATTGGCGCGGGCATCGAAGTGTTCGGTCTGCGCAAGGTGCATCACAACGGCCATATCGCCGAGTTGCTGTTCACCTTTGGTCTCGTGTTCATCATCCAGCGTCTGGTGCAGATGACCTGGGGCATGCTGCCGATGGCGTATCGTGTGCCAGCGATGCTGGATTTTCCGTTATTCACGCTTTATGGCGCGAATTTTCCGGCTTATCGCGGCTTCATGCTGCTGGTCTCAGGCGGAATGCTGCTCGCGACCTGGCTGCTGCTCAAGAAGACACGCATCGGATTGATCATCCAGGCGGCGCTGACCCATCCCGGGATGGTGTCCGCGCTTGGCCACAATGTGCCCATGGTGTTCACCACGGTCTTCGCCGGCGGCTGCCTGTTGGCGGGCCTCGCGGGGGTGATCGGCGGGAATTATCAGACCACGGAACCGGGCATGGCGGACTCCATGGGTCCCATCGTCTTCGTCGTCGTTGTATTTGGTGGTCTGGGCTCACTCGCCGGGTGTTTCATCGCATCGATCGTCATGGGCATGATTCAAACCGTCGCTGTCGTCATCGATTATTCGATCCTCGATCTCGTCCGTCCGCTTGGCATCACAACTCTGCCCGACAATCTTCTCGGCGAGTTCCTTTCGGTGCCGGTCGCGCGCATCGGCGCTTTGCTGCCCTTCGCGATGATGGTGCTGATCCTGCTGTTCCGGCCGCGGGGCTTGATGGGGACGCGTGATACATGAAAGCGCGTGGCCTGTGGATCTTCGCCATAGTGCTGGCACTCGTGCTGCCCTGGCTGTTTTACGACTGGGGACATCATCGCCACTCCGGCTTCATGATCTCCATGCTCAGCCAGATGGGGATGATGATCATCCTGTCACTGTCCTACAACATGCTACTGGGCCAGGCGGGTCTGTTTTCGCTGTGCCACGCGACGTTTTTCGGCATCGGCGGTTATGCCACGGTGCATTTGCTGAACGGTATCGGCGATGGCGATGTCCCGCTGCCGATGGAAGTCGTTCCGATCGCGGCGGGCCTCGCCGGCCTCGCACTCGCCGTCGTGTTCGGCTACATGGCGACCAAGCAGCGCGCCACCGCGTTCGCGATGATTACCCTCGGCATTGGCGAGTTGGTCACAACGTCGGCCTTGATGTTCCATCACTTTTTCGGTGGCGAGGGCGGCGTCACCACCAACCGCATGATCGACCACAGTCTGTTCGGTCTTAATTATGCGTCCGGCATTCAGGTCTATTATCTGATTCTCGCCTGGACTTTGCTTTCGGCCGCCGCGATGCTGTTCCTGACCTATACACCGTTGGGGCGCATGGCAAACGCGACGCGCGATAATTTCGAGCGTGCGCAGTTCATGGGATATGACCCGCGCATGGTACGGTTCCTGCAATTCGTGCTGTCGGGTCTGTTCGCCGGGATTGGTGGCGGGCTCTATGCCATCACATATGAGATCGTGACGTTCGACGCGTTGGCCGCGCCCTTGTCGGCGAATGCCTTGTTGATGGCTTATATCGGCGGCACGACGGTTTTCGCCGGACCTGTGCTCGGTGCGGTGCTGATCACCCTGTTGCAAAGTGGCGTAAGTCTGCTGTCGAATTCCTGGTTGGTTTATGTCGGCGTGATGTTCATCGCCATGGTGATTTTCGCGCCCGAGGGGCTCTCGGGCATGATCCTGGCGCATGGTCCGCTGGCGCGCGGCGGAAGGCTCGGACGCCTGACGATCCCCTATCTTCGGCTGGTTCCGTCCGGTGTCGCGGTTCTGTTGGGGTTCGTCGGATTGGTGGAACTGATGTCGTTCCTGACCATCGGCGCGGCGCAGGGTAAAAAGCTCGTGCTGTTCGGCGGCGCCATCGATGTCCATTCGTCGGTCCCTTGGGCTATTTCGATCGGATGCCTGGTGTTTGGCGGCGTGTGGCTGCGCTTCGAAGCCGCGAGCTTCCATAAGATCTGGGAAGCGCTCACCGCGGATCTGAAACCCGCGGACGCGCGGCGGTGACCGTCCCGGCGATCAGTCTACGGGATGTGCGCAAAAGCTTCGGCGCCACCGAAATCATCCGGGGTGTGACAATCGATATCGCGCCGGGCGAACGTCATTGCATCATCGGGCCAAACGGCGCGGGAAAAACCACCTGCTTCAACCTCGTCAGCGGCCGATTTCCCCTGTCCTCCGGCGAAATCCTGCTGAATGGCGAGCGGGTCGATCACCTGCCCCCGCACCGGATCAACCGGATGGGCCTGTCACGCAGTTTCCAGATCACATCGATTTTTCACCGCATGTCGGTGTTCGAGAATCTGCGCTGCGCCTTGCTCTGGAGCCGAGGTTATCGGTACTCCTTCTGGTCGCCGCTCTGGCGGCAGAAGGCATTGAACGAGGCGGCGGATTATCTGCTGGAACACCTCAACCTCGAAGATCGCCGCGATGTGCGGGCCGGGCTGCTATCCTACGCCGAGCAGCGCGCGCTTGAGATTGGTATGACGATCGCCGGCGGGGCCTCGGTTATTCTGCTCGACGAACCGACCGCCGGCATGAGCAACACCGAGACCGACAACGCCATGGCGCTGATCCGCCGTGTCACCGAGGGCAAAACGTTGCTCATGGTCGAGCACGACATGAAAGTCGTTTTCGATCTGGCGGATACGATCACCGTGCTGGTCTATGGCCAGGTCATTGCCTCCGGCCCACCCGCCGACGTGCGCGCCAGCCGCGCGGTACAGGAAGCCTATCTGGGAGCGCTCGAAGGATGATGCTCGAAGTGCGCGGCCTGCATGCGTATTACGGACAGAGCCATATTCTGCACGGCGTCGACCTGTCGGTGGACGAAGGCGAGATCGTCAGCCTTTTGGGGCGCAATGGCGTTGGCCGATCGACGACGTGCAAGGCGATCATGGGGCTGGTGCCGCCGCAAGGAGAAATTCGTTACCGCGGCAAGGATATCGTGGGGATGCGCAGCGACCTGATCGCGCACTCCGGGATTGGATACGTGCCCGAGGATCGTCAGGTGTTCCCGACGTTGACGGTGCGGCAGAACCTGGAACTCGGTCTGAAGCGCGCGGGCAAATTCGGCCGCTGGACCTTCGACGATGTGTTCCGGTTGTTCCCCAATCTCGCCGGGCGCCAGAACGTTCCGGCGGGCGTGCTTTCCGGCGGTGAGCAGCAGATGCTGACAATGTGCCGCACGCTGATGGGCGATCCCGATCTGGTGCTGATCGACGAACCGACCGAGGGGCTGGCGCCACTTCTGGTCGAGCAGGTCGGCGTGCTGTTGGCGGAAATCGCCAGCCGGGGCGTGGCGATTTTACTCGTGGAGCAGAAGCTTACGATCGCACTGAAGATTTCCCATCGGCTTTACGTGATGGGTCACGGTCATATCGTGTTCGAGGGCACGCCGGCCGACCTCAACGCCAATGCCTCGATCCGGCGGGAGTGGCTGGAGGTTTGACGCCTCCCCGTCGCATCGCCCCCGGCCAACGCAACCGAGGGCGACCCATCGGCGGTCAGGCTTGCAGGATCCGCTGCGTCTGAATCCCCAGCCCCTCCACGCCCAACCGCATCACATCCCCTGGCTGCAGGAACACAGGTTCCGGCTTCACGCCCAGACCGACGCCGGGCGGTGTGCCGGTGGCGATCACGTCTCCGGCATGCAGCGTAATGAAATGGCTGACATAGCTCACCAACTTCATCACGCCGAAGATCATGGTCGCGGTGTTGCCGTTCTGCATGCGCTTGCCGTTGACCTCGGTCCACAGCGCCAGCGCCTGCGGCTCCGGCACCTCGTCCTTGGTGACCACCCAAGGGCCGGTCGGGCCGAACGTGTCGCAGCCCTTGCCCTTGTCCCAGGTGCCGCCGCGTTCCAATTGGTACTCGCGCTCGGACACATCGTTGCAGACGCAATAGCCAGCAACGTGATCCAGCGCATGGCTCTCCGGAACCGAGCGCGCGGTCTTGCCGATGACGATGCCAAGCTCGACCTCCCAGTCCAGCTTCTTCGACCCGCGCGGTCGCAGCACGTCGTCGTTCGGACCGCTGAAGGCGCCAAGGGCCTTGAGGAAAATGATCGGCTCCTTCGGCACCGGCATGCCGGCCTCGGCGGCATGATCGGCATAGTTCAGTCCGATGCACACATGGTTGACCGGTCGCACCACGCAGGGGCCGATCCGCGGATTGCCCTCGACGCGAGGCAGCGACACTGGGTCGATCCCGGCCAGCATCTTCAATGACGCGGGTGACAGCGCGAAGCCGTCGATGTCTCGCAGCACGCCCCCGAGGCAGCGGATCGCCCCATCCTTATCCAGCATCGCGGGCTTTTCGGCTCCCGCTGGGCCATAACGCAACAGTTTCATGACGTTTTCCCTGGTTCTCTGTAACGATCAAATGGTCAGCCCGCCGTCGATCACGACGGCCTGGCCAGTGATGAATTGTGCCGCATCCGAGGCCAGATAAACAGCCAGCGCGGCGATTTCCTCCGGTGTGCCAAGGCGCCCCATCGGCTGCCGTGCGACGAACGCCGCCCGTGCCGCCTCGACGGATCCCGCCGCCGCCGCGTTCACCGCGATCCGTTCATCCAAACTCGGCGTATGCACCGTTCCTGGGCACAGGCAATTGGCCCGAATGCCCCGCGTGACGTAATCCGCCGCCACCGAGCGGGTCATCCCGATCACCGCCGCCTTGGTGGCTGAATAGACGAACCGCGACGGCACGCCCTTCAGGCTCGACGCGACCGAGGCCATGTTCAGGATGACCCCGTGCCCGCGTTCCAGCATGCCCGGCAGGAAGGCGCGCATGGCACGGAACATCGAGCGGCAATTGAGCTCGAATGCGAACGACCACTCGTCCTCGGTCGCCTCCAGAACCGTGCCCTGATGCACGAACCCGGCGCAGTTGAACAGGATGTCCACCGCGCCGGCATCACGCGCGGCCCGCTCGATGTCGGCGGCGTGCAATACGTTCAGGCTGGCGATCCGGATAGTATCGGTGGCGAGACCTCGCACCTTCGCCTCGTCGACATCGGTGGCGATCACATGCGCCCCAGCGGCGGCGAAGGCGAGCGCGGTGGCCCGGCCGATCCCCTGGCCCGCGGCGGTCACGAATGCGGTCTTCCCGGCGAGTGTGGCGGTCATGACGGTCTCCCTTTGCCTCGGCGAGATGCTGGCTGCGCCGTGATCCACCGGCGTTATAGGGCGCGATGGCCGGTTGGCGGAATATGGCTATCGCGGCTATCACGGATCACGGCCGGGATTGAACGGACCGTGTCCCATGCGCCTCACCAGTTCGAACAAACTCGCCGATCGTTCACCGGCGCCGGATCATTTTGATTTAACGTTGACGACCGTGAGCCGTGGCGTGGCGGCGGACACGATCGCCGAGTCCAAGGAAGCCGCGAGACAGGCGTAACCGCGGTCGGAATGATGCAGGCCGTCCGGACCAATCATATCGCTCGCGGTTGGATCGGCCGCTTGCCACGCGCGCATCAAGGCAGCTCTGGAGAACAGCGGGACCGAATGTGCCTGCGCCTCCCTGGCGATGATGGCACCGTAAACACCACGCGTCGCCTCGGGCGGCATCCTTGGCGCGATCTGATAATCCATCAGGACGACATCGCTCCCGATCGTCGCGAGCCGTCGGAGACCCTCGTCCAGTAGCGCGTCAAACCGCGCCGGGTCCATGCCGCGCATCGCTTCATTGGTGCCAACCTGCCAAATCACCAGTGTGGGCCGGACGGCGATCACGTCGGCCTCAATTCGTGGGAGAACGGCGTCGATGGTCTGCCCGCCTGTTCCGCGGTTCAGAATGATCACGTTCTTACCTGGCCAACTCGCATTCAGCAGGGCTTCAAGACGGGCCGGATAGGTCCGATCCGGGGTGCTCGCGCCCGCGCCCTCGGTGGAAGACGAACCCAATGCGACGATTGTGATGGGTTGGTCATGGGCGATCACGGCCCGGGTGACCGGTAGGTCGAGGCGTATTGGCAAAGCGTCGGGACATGGCGGTTCAGAGGCAAATGCTCCGCCCGCCATGAAAAGGATCAGGACGACGCGTCCGACCAGGAGCAAGGTGGAGATTATCCCAGGCCGGGTCTCAACGGACGGCATCGACGATTCCCTCGGTCAGTATTTCAGCCATGCAGTCGTAAAGCTTACGGGCTACCTGGACCCTGTCGTCGGCCTTCGTGCCGTCCAGGTCAAGGAAGTCGTTATCGCTCCAGAAGCGCATGAGTTCATAGCGGTCAAGCACCGGTACGCCGGCCATTTCGCCAGCCCGCGTGACAGCCGACCGGTACGGGAAAAGGTTGATCACGCGCGCCACGCTTGGCGCGTATTGCAACGTCATCAGGATGAGGTCGGCGCCGGCCGTTCTGATTTTATTGATGGTCCCGGTGATGTCGCTGATGAACGTATCAAGATCGTCACCACGCCCGGCGGCACTGGCACCAGGCCCCCAAATCACCAGCGCGGGCTTCGCGGCCACCAACGCGGCATTGAGTTGTAGTTCGAGGTCGGCATTGGGTTGGCGAGCTACCGCGACCATTACGATCTTGACTGAGAGGCCGGGAAGCGCCTCGGTCAGGCGTGCCGCGAGCCGCGACGGATAGGTAAACTCCGCCCCACGCGCCGGCCCGCCCAGGGTGGCGGCGCCTCCCAAGGTCAGGATGGTCAAAGTGTGTGTCTCGATCGCGGCTTTCGTCGCGGGGAGGGCACCAGATGGAATGACGAATGCGTCCGGCGCCGGACAACTCGCGGCCTGAACCGGCCGGACGATGCCAAAAAGCCCGGCTACCAGCAGCGCGCCAGCCCACTTCCTCACGACACCTCTCGCGGGCGTGGAGCGTTCGGCAACCGGCCGCCCGCCTTGAACCAGGCCAGCAGCAGTCCGGCGCCAAACATGGTGACGATCCCGCTCAGATTAACAAGACATTGAACGAGGAGCCCGTAACCCGCAAGGTTGAGCACGAAATTCGCCAGAACCGCGAGCAGGATGCTCAGACAGAACACCTGTAGCGAGTTCTGGCCGCACAGCACGATCCACCAACCCGCCCGGGACGTGAGGAATCGTGCCTCTCGCGGGACATAGGTTCCCACCAGGACGGCCAGAGCCAGAACGCTCAACAACCGCGCCGGCGGCAGCATCGTTTTGTCGAACCACATTTCCGGCAGCATGATGAACTGAGGAATCCGATTGACCGCGTCGTGCAGCGACGACGACAGACTGAGCACGGCCGCGATGACCGCGAATACCAGGGCGCCGCGGGGTAGCCAACCCGAGGGCACCAGCAAGCGGCGTTCCGTCGCCCGGGTAAGCCCCAGGCCGACCGCGATGGCGAACAGGAACTGCCAGGCGAATGGATCGAAGTACCACAGCCGCCCCTCCGGGAAGCCGGGCATGTTCCAGCCGAACAGGATTGCCGCGAGCCAGAGAATGCCCGACGGCACCAGACCCAGGAGAACGTGCCGCCTGAGCAAAAGGACGAAGAACGGCAACGCCAGAAGCAGTGCGATATACAGCGGCAAAATGTTCAGCAGGGACGGTTGGAACTGCAACAACAGCACATGGATGAACGCATCGCCCGGATCATTCAGATAGTCGCCAACCTGGAGTTCATCCGCGAACAATGGATTGTACAGGAACTTCAACGTGTAGCCGACTTCGGCGTTGAAGATCATGAACAGGCAAAGATGGGCGACATACAGCTGCCACACGCGGCGATAGATACGCGCGAACCCCATCGCCACCCCCTCTCTGTCGAATGCCGGAGCATAGGCGAGGGCAGCGGTGTAACCGGAAATGAAGATGAACACCTCAGCGGCGTCGCAGAAGGCAAAGGATCGCAGGGTAAAATAGCTGATCGTGTTGTCAGGGATGTGATCGATGAAAATGAAAAGCAGAGCGAGGCCGCGGAAAAAATCGAGGCGATAATCCCGATTGCCTCCTTTGCTGATCCTGGGCGTGGGAACCGCGTCGCTGTTGGTTCCGGATGCGGGCGCCGATTGGTCGGTCATTGATCCGACCGAATGTCATGGCAATGCTGGCGCCAGGCGGCTTGTGGCGCGGCGAATGAGGCGTCGTACGAAGCAGCACAAAGACGCTTACTCGCTGACGACATATTTTATTTCACTCGCAAACTTACTCGTGCCACGCCGCCGTCGCCGTCCAGTACGGTCAGTCGATAAAACCCAGGTGCCGGCGGCAGCCACGAAATCTCGCGCCGCGCGGGGTCGGTGCGCAACGGGGCACCGTTCATCAGGAACGTCAGTGGACGGCGTCCGCCCATCGCCCGCAGCGTCACCGGGCCATCCCCGCTCACCACCGCGTTCGGTGGCGGAAACAACAGCCGCAGCGCGTTGGAAGCTGACACCGAGCCCGCCGCCGAGGGCCGGGCGATCACCGGGGGGTCACGCGGCGCGGCGGGCAATATCTCGAACACCCGGGCCACCAGCGGCAACGCGAGCGCCCGCCCGGTCGCGCCTGGCAGCGGTGTCCCGTCCGGCCGCCCAACCCACGCCCCGACGACCTGGGTCCGGTCAAACCCCACGGCCCAGGAGTCGCGGCCACCCCAACTCGTGCCGGTTTTCCAGGCGATGCCGGGCAGGCTGGAGTCCGGGAACGGCTGCGTCAGCACCGCCGCGATCGCCTCCGCCGCTCTGGTCTGCAAAAATGGTCCGCCAGGCACCGTCCCCTCCGGCAGAATCCTCGGCGCACCCGCTGACCCGTCGGTGGCCAACGCAGCGTACATACCCGTCAGGTCCCGTAACGTGATGCCCGCGCCGCCCAAAGCCAGTGGCAGAGATGGCGCCGCGCCAGGTGGCAGATGCAACGCGACTCCGGCCAGCTTCAGTCGAGCCGCGAACTGTGCCGGACCAAGTTGGTCCAGCAGCGCCACCGCCGGCAGGTTCAACGATCGCCGCAACGCCTCGCCCGCGGTCACGCCACCGGCGAAGCCTCGATCGAAATCCTCGGGCGCGTAGGCACCGAAATGGCGGGGCAGATCCTCGACGTTGGTCTCTGGCCCGACGATCCCGCCTTCAAACGCCATGGCATAAATGAACGGCTTCATCGCCGACCCGGGCGAACGAACCGCTCGCGTCAGGTCCAACGCGCTCGAGCGCGCCTCACTCGTTTGTTCGCCGCCGGAAACGGCCGCGCGAATTTCCCGCGTGCGCGCGTCGACGACCAGCAGCGCCAGCGAAGCCCGTCCAGGTAACCGCCGCAGTTGGTCGGAGGCCAGGCGCTCGAGCGCGAATTGCAACGGCAAATCGATTGTCGTCGTGACCCGCGCCGGCCCGGCAAGCCGTGCCACCGCCTGAGGTGCGTGACGCGGGAACGGCAAACGCGACCGCGGAACGTCACCTCCATCCGCCGCCAGAATTCGGTCCCGAACGGCGCGCGCCGCATCGCGATGGCGATCCGGCCGAAGCGCTTCCGGCCGCCGCGGAATTCCCACCAGCAACGCCGCCTGGGCCGCGTCGAGGTTCCGGACCGAGGCGCCGAACCATGCCATCGATCCCGCCCGGACGCCCTCCAGGTTTCCGCCATACGGTGCCAGTGTCAGCCAGATGCCGAGGATCTCGCGCTTGGAATAATGCCACTCAAGCTGGAAGGCACGCGCGATCTCGATCAGTTTCGACCGCACCGTTCTGGGCCGCGGCTCCAACAGGCGCGCCGCCTGCATGGTCAGCGTGGAGCCGCCGGAAACAATTCGACCCGCGCGCAGGTCCTGCACCGAGGCGCGCAACAGCGACAGCGGGTTCACTCCGGGATGATGCCAGAAATGCCGGTCCTCGGTCGCCACCAGCATGTGCAGCAGTACCGGCGCGACGTCGTCGGCGGCGGTCCGGAACCGCCACACGCCACCAGGCGCGGGGAACAGCGCGACCGTTCGCCCCTGACGATCCAGGATTTCCGTGCCGGTCGTAGCGATGCGGCTCAGGTTCGGCGGGAACAGCCGGTCGAGGGCAAGTGCGGCACCGGCCATCGCGACCAGCGCGAGGGCGGCACCGAGCCCCAAACGGATCGCAATGGTGCGGGTGCCTGGCGAGAACCCGCCGAGGCCAGTTGCATGGTGCTCTCGCCGTTCCGTCACGGCGCGGCTCTTCCGTGCGACCCGACACGGCAGGTTGCGGATGGCCAAAACGACCCGCACGACGTCAAGAGGAAGGTCACTAACGCCGTGATCGTCATTCCGCGGACAACACCGTGATTCGTGCCACCGCCTGACGCGCGAACACGCCCGGTCGATACATGTCGCTCGCCTCCGCGCCGGGAAGCTCGAACGCACCGGGCGTGACCGCGCGCAGGCGAACTGCCACCCGGAACCCAGGAGCCTCCGATCCCACCGCCACTACCGCCGCGTAGCGATCGTCGGCGGCGGGCTGCGCCTCGGTGGCCGACAGCTTATCCAGCCAGGCCATGCCGGGCACCGCCCCCTCGTTAAAGCGTCCGACCACCTCCCATCCGGCGGGGAGACCTTGGACGATCAGAGCGCGATGGTCCTGACCGTCCTCGGCGCGGCCCTCCAGCAGCAGCACGAAGGTGTTGTTCTGTCGTAACATGTCCAAATCGATCGGCGTGCCGTCCTCGTGCAGGAATTTTCGGGTGATCCGCATACCCGACCGGGCGGCCGGTGGCGCCTGAACCAGGACGCCGGTCACGGAGACCGACTGCCAGACCGCCCGCTCACCCAGATTGCGAATGGTCACCGGGCCGGTCAACGCCGAGGTCACGGACGCCGCCGCCGGCAGCTCTCGCGCGTCCATTTGGATCCGCGCCAATTGCCCGTCCTTGCCGAGCGCGGCAGCCGCCGCGACCGCCCAGGCGGATTCCTGGGTGGAGAGGGCGTTCGGCGAAAGATCCGTGCCCGGTAGCGCGGCCGTCAATGCGGCTAACCGGTCCGGCGGCAATCCGCTCTCCTTCAGCAGAACCACGGTCGCCAATTGATCGCGCAACGCGGTGCCATAATCCTTGTACCACCACTTGCGTGCCGGGGCGGCCAATGCCGCGGTAAACGCGGCCTCCGCCCGCGGCCGGTCGTGTGCCAGCATCAGCGCCGCGGCGAGTTGTGCCCTCGCGAGCGGTGTCGGCAACTGATCGAGGTCTTCGGCCAGCACCCTGGCGGCGCCGGGGCGTCCCTGGCCGGCACGCGCCAGCACGTACAGACGGTAAGCCTGGGCCACTTTGGCCTCCGGTTCGGAACTCTCCTCATCCGCTGCTTCCCGAAGGAATTTCAGCGCGTCCGCGAGGGCCTGATCCGGCACCACCGCGCCGGCGGCCTTCGCGCGCAGCAGGAAATCCATCGCATAAGGGGTCAGCCAAGGCTCAGCCTCACCCGAGGCGGTCCACAGCGCGAACCCGCCATCGAAACGTTGCCGGTCCAGCACCGAGGCAACCGCCCTCTGCAAACGGCCAGCCCGATCGTCGCCGGCCATCGGTCCGTCCGGCAGCACTGCCAGGGGAAAGCCTCGGCTCGTGGTCTGCTCCAGACACGACCACGGATAATCCGCCAGTTCCTGGGCGATACCGGCGGCGTCGTAACGAACCGGCCCGCCAAATCGCGCTGAGGCATGCCAGGTGCCTGGGATGAACTGGTCGGTGGCCGGCGCGACGCGTGCGCTTGCCCCTGGCGCCAGTTCCCCACTCAAGACGATCGAAGAGAGTCCACGCGATGGCCGCACCGTGATCGCCGTGTCACGCAACAGGTTGAAGCCGCCGGGGCCAGTGATCGAAAGCTTCACGATACCGCGGCCCGCGCCGGTGGCATGCAGGATCGTTCCCGGTACAGCACGCTGACCCGGTTCGAGCACGGCGGAGACCGTATTGGCGCCCATGATCGTCAACGGTCCTTCCGTGCTGATGACGGCCTTCGCCTCACCCGCCGGCAGATCGATATTGTGAAGCAGGACCGCCAGCCGCGCGTCGTCGCCTGGGGCGAGGAACCGTGGCAGAAGCGCTTCGGCGATCAATGGATCGCGCACCACCAGATCCACCGCGGCCGCGCCAATTCGACTGCCATGCCAGGCGACGACCATCAACCGCACCTGACCGTTGAAATCCGGGATTTCGATCGGGACCGTCGCGGTGCCATCCGCGCCGGTCTGTACCGGCGGCGTGAACAGCGTGACCGTCCGGATCGGAATGTCTGGCAATGGCGTGCCATCATCGTCGCCGCCCTGTTTCAGCAATGTCGGCTCCCCGTCCCCGGGCGCGATCAGCCGGCCCCAGTCGTCGCGAATATCCAGACCCAATCGCCGGCGAGCCAGATAATGCACCGCGGGATCAGGCGACGCGAAACGCGTGAGGCGTAGAATTCCCTCATCCACCACCGCCATTGTCAGCCATGCGCCCGGCTCGGCTTTCACCGGCACCAGCAAGCGGCCGCGCGGCAGCGTCTTGTCCGGCACATTGATATTGACCGCCATCGTCCTCGCCGAAGGATCGACCCCGACCCATGTCAGGCCCAACGCGCGGGCCGGGCGCGTACCCGCGCCACCGCGGAAGACATGCACGGCGACGTAGGCACCCGGCCCCCAATTCGCCTCGACCGGGACATCGACGGTGATTCCGCCCTCGGGCACCGTCAGGTTGCGCGACGCCAGCACTTTGTCGGACAGCACCAGCAGCGTTGCCTCACCCGCGAACGGCGGGGCGATGTGGATGCGAACCGATTGTCCCACCGGCACCGACTTCCGGTCGGCGGACACGTCGACACGGTCCGGCACATCGGGACTGTCGGACGACGCCCAACCGGCCCGGAAGCGATACGATGTGATCGCCATCCCGCCGGCCTGCGCGACCTCGATCCGGTAACGGCCGAAATCCAGCTTTTCAGCGAAGTGCAAAGGCTGACCGTCCGAGATCGTGACATCCCGGGTCTCAACAGGTTCGTCTTTCCAGACCGTCTCGTACCGCGCGAGCGAGCCGCGCATGACCATCCGCCAGTCCGGCCGCTCCCGCACCAGGCGCAGTTTCGCCGCCATCGTGGTGCGGCTGCCATCCGGATTCACCGCGACGACGTCGAATGCCGCTTCCGCCTGAGCGTTCACCGCATTGTCGGGGAAGAGGGGCTTGATCCCGATCGACGGACCCGATGGCCGCACCGGGATCGATACGCTGGTCCGCGACGCTCGTCCGGAGGGATCGTCGACCTCGATGTCGATATTCGCCTTCACCGGCCGCGTCACGTCGGGCGCCTGGTCGATCGCGACCGGGAGCGTCGTGTGACCTTCGGCGTCGGTATCCGCCATCTCCAGTTCGCGCGAATCAGGAGCATAGGTCTCGCTGACCAGGCCGATGTGGTACCCGGTCAGCGCGGGAAACGGATCCGGATCCAGCACCAGCCGCATCGTCGCCTTGCCGGTAAGGCCCGAGGCGGGCGCGCCATACAGAAACCGCGCGGAGACTGGAATCTCAGCCGTTTGGCCTGGGATCAGTACCTGCGGCAACGGCCCGGCCTCGACGGCCATGCGGTCGGGGACGAAGGCGTCGACACGAAAGTCCATGGAACCGATCGGCGGCGCCTTTGGATCGGCGTTGATCTCAACGTGCCAGGTCCCCGCCGCCGCGCCGGATGACAGGGCCACCGGCAGAAACAGTGACGCATCCCCGGTTCGCGGCGGCGTGGCCCGCAGGAACACCTGTCCATTCGGCCGTTTCACCGTCACCGTCGCGGGAATATCCAGCGGCATGCCCGCTGAATCGCGCAGCATCGCCATGACCTGAATTGTCTCGCCGGGCCGGTAAATCCCGCGATCCAACCAGACAAATGCATCGAGAGGACCGGGATGCGGCACGCCCTCCACGCCGCGGTCGGACAGGTCGAACGACGCGACATTCAGGTCCAACGCCGCGAAATCATCATCCGCCCCAAATGCATGCAGGGCAGCGGGAGCCTGCGGCCCTTCGCCCAACAACAGTGGCGCCGGGAAACGGGCGAAACCCTGGGCGTCCGTCCGCGCCTCGGCGAGAATGTCGTTGTTGTGTGCCAACAGCGCGAGCCGCACATCGGCGCGCGGTTTCGCGTCCGAGTAACCGCGGACCTGCACAGTCAGGCCATCAGAACCACGCCACACCGTCGGTGCCAGATCGGTGCGCAGGATCATCTGCACCGCTGAGGAGTCGTCGTCTTTACTGGTCCCATCGCCTGGCGCGGCGATCAGCGCGTACAGGCCCGGCCCCGCTGAGGTGAGTGCGTCGGGGAACGGCAGCGCGGTGCGGGCGGGCTTGTTGGCATCCCATTTCGTCACTTGCGCCGTGCCGGTCCAAACCTCGCGGCCAGACTCATCGGCGAGGTTGTTCGCTCGCCAAATGTCGAGCGCCTCACCAAGTTTCGCTTCGCGGAGGTATTGCGCGACGTTGCGCTCGGTCAGCCGGATCAGCCGCAGCGAAACCGCGGAAAGGTTAACCGTCGTCAGCGTCATCGACGGCACCTGACCGCGCGGCAACACGAACACGCGCGAGTCGAATACGATGCGCCGCGGCAAGTTGGGGATAGCGATCGGCAACGCGGTCTCTTTGACCAGCGTGAGCCCGCCCTCTCCTGGCATTCCGGCACGCAGCGTGAGCCGCGTCGTCGTGCCTGGCGGAAGGCCGGAGACACAGATCTGATCGCCCTCCCGCGTCACGGCGCTGTCCGGCACCGGCGGGGTCAATCGAACCCAATCCTCCGGCGCGAAGTCGGAGCGGCGGACAGGCGGGACGGTGAACTCCACGCAGGCGCGGGCCGGATCGGCGGCGGTGTCGGTATGCACTTTGCGTACGAGCACGCCCACCGCGCGCCGCATGTCATTCAGCGCCTTCTGATACGCTGGGTTAGCCGGCGCCCGGTCCACCACCGCCTGCCAAACCAGCACCGCCTGGCCGTCGCGATCCAGGGCATGCAGCGCATCGGCCACCAGGAGAAGCCCAGGGATTTCCGCCTGTCCGGCCTGGCTGTTGGTGACGGCCTGCCAGGCGGCGAACAGTGACAGGCGCGGGTTGGGGGGCGACCGCCGAGACTGCGCCGTCGCCAGATCGAGATACTGCTTCGTCGTCGCATCACCCTGGGCGATGCGCGCTTCAAGCGCGGTCACCGCGGTCGGCCAGTCCTGTTTCGCGATGGCGGCGGCGGCCTGTTGCTCCGCGGTGCGCCGCGCGGCGGGCGTTCCTCCGGCGGGAACGCGTTTGGTCAGGCTGGCGACATACGCCTGCGAGTCACGCTGCAGACCAGGAAGGTCGAGGTTTTCGGCGCGCGACGACGCGAGACCCAACAGAATAAAGCTGAGCACAAGCAGAATGCGCACGTACATCACACGTCTCCCCGGTTGGATCGCGCGTCCTATAGCAGAGCCTGAGATCGTCAGGGGAACGAACCTGGTGCCGCGCGCGCCTTGCCGCGGGATGTAATCCAAACGACTTCGCCGAGGTCGGCATCATCGGCGCTGTATTCGATACCGGTGGGTGCGACGCGCTTGTCCGCGGCCCTCGCTTCAGTCGTTCACCGGCGTTGGAGCGACCGGTGTCGTTGGCAATCCGGCGGCCTGCCAAGCATCACGGCCGCCGCGGTACCAATAGACATTGGTATAACCCAGGTCGAGCGCGCGCAACGTGGCGTTGTGCGCGAGCCAGCACATCCGAGACGCGCAGAAGAACACCAGCGGGTGCGACTTGTCATGGCCGGTCAGCTGTGAAAGGTGAAAGTCAAACCAGGCCTGGACGTCGTCATCGAGATGGCGGCCCACGCCGGCGTCCCGCAACCAGATCGCGTTGGGCAGGCTGGCGCTCTGCTTGCCACCAATGACATCGACCAGCACCGGTGGCCGGTCAGAGGCCATCAAGTTTTCAAGTTCGAGCGTCGTGATTGTGTTGGCACCCTCGATCCGCGTCGGGGTCGGTGCGTCGAAATCCCGCAGGTGCAATGTATTGGTCGGTGGGATCCCGTAATCGACCGCTTCGTCGGCGAAAGTGGCGCGCGGATTTCTCGGCTCGGACGGAGTGTCGTTGCCTGATTGTGGCGGGTTGGCTTCTGGTCCTTGGGACCAGGACGCGGGTTCAGGTGGCCAAGAAGCCGGCTGTGGTGCGTAGAGCGCCGGGCGAGCCGACCAGGGCGCCGACGGAGGTGCGGAGAACCGCGTCTCAGACGCAGGCGGTGTGTTCCACCGTTGCGTATAGACCGACGGGTACCCGGCCTGGGCATACGGCGAAGGTGTCCTACCCCAATAACCGGGTGGAGGCTGGACGACACAAGCAGAAAGGGTGAGGCTGGATACGACCACAAGAAGATAGCGCGGCATCTTTGTAACCCCCCGGTTCGCTCTGCGCGCGAATGTATCAGGAATTCAAGCGGTCAGCACGATATTTCGCGCCGAAAAGCTAAATGGTGATCGCCGACTCCCCAGATCCCGCCTGCTTGCGGTGAGAACGCAACTTCTCGTCTCAGGGGAGCCTTGTCAGCCGTACATTAACATCGAGTTGCCTTCAGATACATTGTGTTTCCCCCTGGGCGGTGCGGATCTCGGTGCCGGAGGGTGGCGTTATCCCGGTCAGCACCGGAAGCGAAGACCGTTGTTTAACCAATATGAATTATCTCGAAGGCAAAACGCTGCCGGTGTAAGGCAGCGTGTAGAATTATATGGCGGTTCTTGTTTGGCCCCGTGTGCTCTCCGGTATCCGCGGAACAATGCATATCCTGCACTCCCGGTTGCCGCGCGGCGCCAGAGGTGCTGTAGTTTCACACGACGCGGCCGTTCTGACCCTCCATCTGGGGGAACCCGCACAACAAGTGTCGGGGTCCGCCGATGCGACAGGGAGAAGACGTATGGCTATCAAGACAGGATTGACACGCCGTCATGCCATGGCGGGAGCGACAGGGCTGTTGGCCGCGCCGCTGATCGCTCGCCACGCGCTTGCCGCCACGCGAGGTGTCAGCGACACCGAAATTATCATCGGCAACATGACCGACCTGTCGGGCGTCACCGCGGTGCAAGGGACCAATAACGCCCAGGCGATGCGTATGGCGTTCGATGACGTCAATGCCAAAGGTGGGATCCACGGCCGCAAGATCCGCTTTGTCAGCGAAGACATGGAATACATCGTCCCGAAAGCCGTGCAGGCGATGAACAAGTTGCTCAATCACGACAACATTTTCTTCGCGCTCGCCAATGGCGGCACACCGCACAACGACGCGGTGATGCCGGCGATGCTTGAGAAGGGCGTGCCGAATGTATTCCCGCTGACCTGCGCCCGGTCGATGTATGAACCGTTCAACCGTCTTAAGTTCGGCCAGTTCGCGTCGTATTACGACCAGATGCGCGCGGGCGTGAAGTATTTCGCCGAGAAGCGCGGCAAGAAAGTCATCGGCTCGATGTACCAGGATACGGATTTCGGCAAGGACGTGCATGCTGGCGTCGTGGCGCAAACGGAAGCCATGGGGATGAAAGTCGCCGGCATCGCCGCGTCCCGGCCAACGGATACCGACTTCAACGCCCCGGTGGCGAAACTCCGCGACGCCGGCTGCGATCTGATCTGCATGGGAACCATCGTCAAGGATACCACGATCATTCTGCAGACCGCGCGGAAGATGGGCTGGAACGTCGACTTCTGCGGTCAGTTCGCGAGTTACTCGACGGCGGTGGCGGAAGCGCCTGGCGAGCCGGCTGAGGGATTCTATTCGATGTCGCCGGGTCTTTACTCATATCCGGATGATCCGCGTCCCGCGGTGCAGGATGTCGGCACCCGGTACCGTAAACAGTTCGGGATCGATATTAATTATCTCGGCGAGGCGGGTTGGTCGGCCGCCACCTGCGTGATCGACGTTTTGCAGCGTGCCGGCCGCGACCTGACGTTGGACACTTTCATCGCCTCGCTGGAAAGCATGAACAAATGGCGGGACATCTTCGGTTCACCGCCGCTGAGCATGAGTGCCAGCAATCACCACGCATCCAACCAGTCCTTCCTGTCGGTGGTGAAGGCGAAGCGGTGGACCCCTGTTGAACCGGACCCGTTGAGCTACTGACGCCGCTTCGTCTCCTCCACGTTCTGACCCGGCCGGAACACCACGCCGGGTCAACACGGGGAGCTGGAGTTAATCGTTACGCGCCGTGATAGCCGGCTGCCATTGCTATCCGGGCTCGAACGTCCGCTTCAGTGCGGCGACACCGGTGTCCATAAGCGGGCGAATGCGTTCCGCCGCCGCGTTTGGAAGCACGTCGCGGGTCCACACGAATCGGCACGTGCCGTTATCTCCCGGCACAACCTGCATTGACGCGCCGTGGTGTTCAAAACCGCCGCTCAGCACCGTGTAGGCGATCCGACCATGCGCGGCATCGATGCTGATGATCCGCTCCCTGGCCACAAGACCGTTCGTGAACGTCGCGATCCGCATGTCGTCCGCTTCGAGCCGGCAATCGGACAGCACGCCCGTGAAGACACGGTGCGCTTCACCGACATTTGACAGCGCGTTCCAAACTGTCTCGGCGGACGTCTGGACGCTGACAGCGATGATGATCGACGCCATCAGCGTGTTTCCTCGTGGCAGACCGCCTCGACATTGTTGCCGTCGGGATCGATCAGAAACGCGACGAAGTAGGTTGGCCCATAGTCAGGACGCAAGCCGGGCGGACCGTTGTCCCGGCCGCCCGCGGCGAGCCCTCGCACGTGAAACGCTTCGACCGCGGCCCGCGTCGGGCTGGTAAATGCGATATGCACGCCATTCCGGGCCTTTCCGTGGCCGAGCCAGAGAGCGGGTGCCCCCGGCGGACCAAAACTCGCACTCGCCTCATCGCCTGGGCCTGGAACAAGACCCAATGGCTCCAGCGCGGCCGCGAAGAAGCGAGCGCTCGCCGCGATGTCGCTCACTTTCAATCCGATATGATCGAACATGGAACCCTCCGTCGGTTTGGACGGTCAGGTTATGGCGGTCGCTGCCAGACGATCTTGGAGAATCTTGCGGTCCCCGCGGGAAAGCCGTCGATAGCGGCCAGGAGAGACCCCGGCCGCGCGTTTGAATGTGCGCTCGAAGTTCGACAGATCTTCAAACCCGGAGTCGAGCCCGATTTCCGTCACGGAATGATCCGGCCGCGCCAGCAGTTCCGCCGCACGCCGCAGCCGGCAGAGGATCAGGTACCGATGCGGCGTTGTTTGCATCACCTGAGCGAACAGACGCAGGAAATGGAGAGTGCTGAGGCCGACTTCCGCCGCGACATCTTCCAGTTTGACAGGGTCGCCCGCATGACCGTTGAGCCACATCGCGGCCTCGACACAACGTCGGCGGTCTCGGTCCGTGGCGCGCACCGGGATGCGCCGCTCGCCACGTGTCACGTCAACGAATCGGGCCGCCAACAGCATGCCGGCTTCATCGAGGCTGAGTTCCGAATGTCCATCAGCAACCGACTGCGCGAGCGCTCCGAGCATGGCAAGCGGGGCGATCGGCGGTATGGTGACGCGACGCCAGGCTTCCGTGTCCGCTCCAATTTCGTCCGCGAGTTCCGGCGAGAACTGAAACGACAGGCACTCGTCGCCGCCGTCGTGGTGGTCGTGCGTGCAGGTGAACGCGTCGCCGGGGAAACCGATGAAAAAACCGCCGGCCGCGAGTTCGAAACTGGAGCCATGCGCCCGGCAGCCGAAACTGCCGCGACGAACGAACGACAGCGAATGGTACTCGTGGACTTCTTCGAAAGGTGGATCCGCCGCGTTCGCCAGGCACCGGTAATCGATCGCCATGAGATCACGTCGTCGCAGAAGAACTGTCATCGCGGGAAATTATCCAGCGACCGCCTCGTCGAGATCTTCGCCCCACATCTTCTCCAGCCCGTACATCGCGCGGGCGTCAGGTTTGAACAGATGCACGACGATATCTCCGGCATCAATCAAGACCCAGTCGGAACCGCCCAACCCCTCGATCTGGACGCGCTTTTGGCCAGCCGTATGCAGCTTTTCCCGCAGATGCTGCGCCATCGCGGTGATTTGCCGGTCCGCGAGGCCCGAGGCGATCACCATCCGGTCGCAGAACATCGCTTTGCCGGTCAGATCCAACGTGACGACGTTCTCCGCCTTGTCATCCTCCAGGCTGGTCACGATCAGCTTCTGCATCGCGTCCAGCCGCGACGGCTCCGTCTTCGCCTTCGCCGACCGAGGCGCCGCCTTCTTTGGACCGGCGGCGATGGTTTTCTTGCGCGGGGAGCCTGGCGACACAGGGGCCTCCGCCAGCACGGGTTTCACGGCGCGCTTCCTCGGTCTGGGCTGATGGCGCGCGGGTGAGGACGGCGGTTTGGGCGTCGAGGCTATGATACGGCTCCTTTGATCCTCGTGGGGCGGCTGGCTTCGCGGATGGCGGTAGCGGAGGTGGCATTCTGAGGCGTGGGCAGGAACACCCATCCGGATCGCGAACGCGACAGGATCGGCGCTTCATGCGCCGGACGGCGGCTCCCGCGCAAGCACCGCGCCGCCTGGCCGGCCAAAGCGGGCGACGTGTAGCCTGGCCGCGGCAGCACCACGAACGCCAGATCGCGGGCGATCTCCCGCCAACGACGCCAGCGTGGCAGTTGTGTCAGGATATCGGCGCCCATGATCCAGACAAAGCGAACCCTCGGAAAGCGCTGGCGCAGAACCCGCAGCGTGTCGACGGAATAGCGGGTGCCGAACGCAGCCTCGATCGCCGTGGCGATGACGCGCCGCCCATCGCCGATCGCCGCGGCGCCAGCGAGACGATCGGCCAAGGGTGCCATGCAAGTACGGGGCTTGAGCGGATTGCCGGGAGAAACCATGAGCCAAACCTGATCCAGACCAAGCCGTGCCAGCGCCAGTTCCGCCACGTGGCGGTGGCCTTCGTGTGCTGGGTTGAAAGACCCTCCCAGCAGCCCCACCGTCGTCCGCCGGCGGTCGCCGAACCGAGGCAGAGGATCAGGCACGCACCTGGCCGTTCCCGCGGATCGTATAGCGATAGATGGTCAACTGCTCCAGGCCGACCGGGCCGCGCGCGTGAATGCGGCCAGTGGCGATGCCGATTTCCGCGCCGAACCCGAATTCCCCGCCGTCGCAGAATTGCGTGGAGGCATTCCACAACGCGACCGCACTGTCGACGCTGGCCAGGAACCGCTCGGCGATGGCCGTGTCCTCGGTGATGATGGCGTCGGTATGGGAACTACCATGGCGGACGATATGCGCCAGCGCGGCGTCCAGCCCATCCACGACGCTGACCGAGATGATCGCGTCCAGCCATTCGGTGTCGAAATCGGTATCGTTGGCGGCCGTCAGGTCCGGCACCACCGCGCGGGCCGCCGCGTCAGCGCGGAAATCGCAGCCGAGCGCGCGAAGATCGGCGACGATGCGCGGCAATTGTGCCGCGGCGATGGCGTGATCGATCAGCAAGGTCTCGGTAGCGCCGCAAACGCCGGTGCGGCGCATCTTGGCGTTGGCGACAATCGCCCGTGCCATGTCCGGATTCGCGGCGGCGTGGACGTAAGTGTGGCAGAGCCCCTCGGCATGGGCGAGAACCGGAACCCGCGCCTCCCGCTGGACCCGCTCGACCAACGACTTGCCGCCGCGCGGGATGATCAGGTCGATCAGGCCCGCCCCCGCCAGCATCGCCGCCACATACGTCCGGTCCGCGCTGGGTGGCACCTGGATGCATGCGGGCGGGAGACCCGCGGTCTCCAGCCCTCGCACCAGTGCCGTGTTGATCGCGCGCGCCGAGTTGAGACTGTCCGACCCGCCACGCAGGATCACCGCGTTGCCCGACTTGAGGCACAGCGCCGAGGCATCCGCGCCCACGTTCGGCCGGCTCTCATAAATCATGCCGATCACTCCGATCGGGGTGGCGATCCGCCGGATGCGCAGTCCGTTCGGCCGGGTCCAGTCGGCGAGGACTCGGCCCAGGGGATCGGGGAGGGCGGCGACCTCTTCGAGGCCGCGGGCCATGGCCTCGACGCGCGCGTCGTTCAGGGTCAGGCGGTCGCGGAACGCGTTGGTGCCATTGTAAGCTGCGAGGTCGGCGGCGTTGGCGGTCAGGATTTCCAGGCGATGATCGCGCAACGACGTGGCCATGATGCGTAGCGCGGTGTCGCGTCGCTCCGCACTCGCTCCCGCCAGCACGTGCGATGCCTCGCGCGCCGCGCGGGCTGCTCGCTGGAGATGTGCGGTGGCTTCTGTTTCGTTGGACATACACGGATAATGGCGCGGAAGGCGGTTCGTTTCCAGAGGGTTTTGTTGACGGCGGGGACCGGCGCGTGCTGCGATGCCTCAAAACGCACGGGAGACCCGCCATGAACGCGCCTGTCCACTACGATCCGAGCAGCGACGCCTGGACGAAGCCTTTGGACCAGTTCGACGTCAGCGACCCGGTGCTCTACCAAAATGACACCTGGTATCCATATTTCGAGCGGCTGCGCCGGGAGGCGCCGGTGCATTACTGCCGCGACAGCCTTTACGGCCCGTACTGGTCGGTCACGAAATATAAAGACGTGATGAGCGTCGAGGTGAATCATCAAGTCTATTCCAACGAAAGCGGCGGCATCCAGATCGAAGACCAGCCGAAGGACATGCAGCGCCCCAGCTTCATCCGCATGGATCCGCCAAAACACGACGAACAGCGGAAAGTGGCGAGCCCGATCGTGGCGCCTGGCAACCTCGCGAACATGGAAGGCCTGATTCGCCAGCGCACCGGCCGGGTGCTCGACAGCCTGCCGCGTGGCGAGACGTTCGACTGGGTCCAGCATGTGTCGATCAATCTGACGACCATGATGCTGGCGACATTGTTCGATTTTCCGTTCGAGGAACGGTCGAAGCTGACCTACTGGTCCGACGTCGCCATCTGCAATGTCCGCTCCCCCGATGCGCTGGTCCATTCGGAGGAGGAACGCCTCGTTGAGTTGAAGAAGATGGCCGAGTACATGCTCGGGTTGTTCGAGGAACGGAAGAAGCTGCCACCGAAGTTCGATCTTCTGTCGATGCTGGCGCACGGGGAATCGACCCGTGACATGCCGTTGATGGAGTTCATTGGCAACGTCGTTCTGCTGATCGTGGGCGGCAACGATACGACAAGGAACTCGATGACCGGCGGTCTGATGGCGCTCAATCAATTCCCGGACGAGTATCGGAAGCTGATCGGCGATCCGGACCTGGCGGAAAGCGCGGTATCCGAGATCATTCGCTATGTGACGCCGGTGATCCATATGCGCCGCACCGCGCTATGCGACGCCGACCTCGCCGGCCAGAAGATCAAGGCGGGCGATAAGGTGGTGATGTGGTACGTTTCAGCCAATCGCGATGAAGACGCCATCGGCGATCCGAACCGGCTGATCATCGATCGCGCCCGCCCGCGCCAGCACGTGTCGTTTGGATTTGGCATCCATCGCTGTGTCGGCAACCGCCTCGCGGAATTGCAGTTAAAGATCCTGTGGGAGGAAATTTTGAAGCGCTTCCCAATGATCGAAGTCATGGGAGAGCCGAAGCGCATCTACTCCAACTTCATTCACGGGTTCAGCTCGATGCCGGTGCGAATTCCCGTTTAGCCCGCTCAGTTCTCCAATCGTGTCAAGGTGAAGTGTAACCCGCACTGGCCATCCGTGACATCGCCCTGGATGATCGTGGTGTCATGGGTTCCCGTCAGTTGCACGCCGGGAAGCGAACCCGACACCGTGCCGTTATTCAGAATCGATACCTGGATGAACTGGCCTGCCCAGGGATAGAACAAGGTGGCGTTGCGAACGCTGAGGCGTAGCAGGCCGGGCCGCGGGCAGGTCCGGCGCAGCACCTGAAATCGCGTGGTGCTGCCTCGATAATCGCCATCCGCTGAAATGGTCGGGGCAACCGGCGTTACGCAGGCTCCCAGGGAAAGCAATGATGCCAGGACGATGGCGCGCACGGATGACTGGCGTTTCCGAAACGGCCGCTCACGAGCCGGCATGATTGGCTTCGCGATCATCAAGACTCACCTGCACATAATTCGTGTTGTATGTTGTCGCCCCGCACGGCGCGGAGCGATCCATGGCCAGCGCGTTCGCACACCCATTGGTATCGGTGCCCGTTTCGTCCGGCGCGAACCATGCGCCTTCCTTGATCGAGACGACGCCGGGTGCGATCCGGTCCGTCACGACGGCCGGCAGAACGGTGGCGCCCTGATTATTAAAGATGCGAACCAGTTGGCCGTTGGCGATGCCGCGCGCCGCGGCATCGCCGATGTTCAACCAGACATCGTCGGGATCAACCCGCGCGAGGCCCGGCTGATTGCCGTGCGTCGAATGGGTTCGTGCCCGTGATTTCGGCGAGCAAAGCATCAGCGGGAATGCCACGTTCGGCCCAGGAGGTGCGATCCAGGTGGGAATTGGCGGCATGGCGCCGAGGCCATACAAATCCGGTTTGGCGGCGAGAGTTGTTGAATAAACCTCGATTTTTCCGGATCGCGTGTTGAACCGATGATGTTCCGGATCGCGGATTTGCGCCGCGAAGGCGACTGCGCCCGACCACGGCACATGCACGTCGTTGCGTTCCCAGAAGGTGGTCGCGGGTAGCACGATATCGGCCATACGCACTGTCGGCGTCAGAAAGTGATCTTGCCCAACGATGAACTCGACCCCTTCGAGCGATGCCGCGATCTTCCCCGCGTTCGGTGCCTGATTGAACAATCCGCCACCCGCCGAGTAAATCAGTTTGAGGTCGGCCGGGTAACCGCCCGCCTTGCCGCGCGCCAACGGATCCGCATCCAGTGCTTCGTCCCAGGTAATGCGTTCGAATTGTCCCGATCCGCGAGGGCCGGTTCGCCGCATCGGGCATCGCAGCCGGTCCGGGTGATACGTCCGCTCCATCTGCCCGACGCCGTGGGCGCAGGCGGGCAACGGAGGATGTTCCGGGTTCCAGCGTCGCATGTCGGTGCTGATACGGGTGATGCGCCCGTCGGTCACGTGCGCGTTGACCATGCAACGGCCACCGCGATTATGGCCGCAGGTGCTGGTGATCACCGTGTCACCAACTTTTGGGTCGATACGCGGGGCTTCGTAAACCATGGTCACCCGGAGATCGGGTATGAAATCTGGCACTGTCCGTTCTCCAGGTACATCGTCTTCGCCCGGCTCGACCGGGTCGTCACTACTCTCAAGGTCGATGGCCCAGTCGAGCCGGGCGAAGACGAGGTTGGTATGCAAGCATCAAGCGGCGATCAGGCGGTTTTGAACGCCGGCATGACGCCCTTCGCGAACCATTCCAATTGTTCAAGGCAAAGTGACAAAGGCAAGCCGAGAGGTTGGGCGACCGTGACGCGGCTGAGGCCAGGGTAGCGCTTTTCCAGGGCCTTCAACTGCTCGATGATGTCGTCCGGCGTGCCGGTCAGGAAACCACCGGCTTTCACCGCGTCTTCGATTCGTGGCAGCTTCACATTCGGGACAAGGCGCGGATCACGCATTGCCTCGATCTGTTCATCCGACAGAGCTTTCACCAGCCGCAATTCGCCGAACATCTTCATGTTCTCTTCGTAATATTTCGCGGCCTCCTTCATGCCGTCCTCTTTGCTTTTCGCGATGTGGAACTGGAAGCCGACGGCCATGCGCTCGCCAAGCTCAATATTCATTCCGATCCGTTCGTGCGCCGCCTGCCATTCGCGCATGATCCTGTCGGTCGCCCCGCCTTCGGCCGAACCGCCGCCAATCACGCCCTGGATGCCGTGTCCCGCCATGAAGTCCAGCGCACGCGTCGTCCCGCCCTGGATCGGCTGCCAGCATTCGACCGGCAATTTCTTCGGCCGCGGCACCAATGTCAGTTCCTTCAACGTGTAGCCGCGATACGGCACCTCCGGCGGCAGCGTGTAGTACTTGCCCTTGTGCGAGAACGATTCGTTGTTAAACGCCTTGAAGATGATGTCGACCTGTTCCTCGAACAGTTCGCGATTCGCCGCCTGGTCCAGCAGGGGTGAGCCAAAGGTCTCGACCTCTCGCGAGTGGTAGCCGCGGCCGACGCCGAATACGACCCGGCCGTTGGTCAGGATATCGGCGACCGCGAAGTCCTCGGCCAGGCGCAACGGGTGCCACATCGGCGTGATGTTGAACCCGGTGTGAATCTTCAACCGCTTCGTGAGGTGTGTCAGGTGCACCGCCAACAGGATGATGTTGGGCAGGCATTCGGTGCCTTCGGGCTGGAAATGGTGCTCGGCCATCCAGAACGCGCCATAGCCCAAACGATCCATCGCCTGCGCCTGGGCCTCGGCTTTGTGATGGGCGGTGATCAGCTGGTCGTTGCTGTAGTGCCGGGAATTCACCGGCGTGCCAAGGTAACCAACGTTTTCCAGGTCGACGTGACCGGCATAGGAACTGTCGAATTGCTTGATCATGGTGTTTTCCTCCGGGCGACCTCGCCCGCCAATCGTCTCACGGGTCCAATCTTCTCACGGGTATGGTACTCCGCCTGACCGGGATGGCAACTCCGAAGCACCGGCATGCGTTATAATACTGGCGTCAAACTGCGCCGCGCCGCGGCAAGACGTGAAAAATCAATGAATTGAACAGAAATACTCAGCAACAATCCTTGAATGGCCTGACCGGCCGGGGTGGCCTAGACAGGCTTTGAAGGCTGGAGACGGCTCAGGATCTCCGGCTACCGGTGGAACAGAATGGGATCACGGTATATGAACGGACCGACGGGCCATACCGTGCCGGAGACCGGATCGTCGCTGTGGACGCAGCGCACGCTGAAATCCCGTATTCCCTGTGTCGGAATCGCCGTGCACTCTGGCCGCCGCGTCAGCCTCACCCTGCTTCCGGCACCCGCCGATCACGGCATCGTCTTCCGCCGCACCGATCTCGGCCGCGATATCCCGGCGACATACAATCGCGTGGTCGACACCAAACTTTGCACAACCATCGGCGAAGGCTCCGCGCGCGTTGGCACGATCGAGCACCTGATGGCGGCCCTCGCCGGCGCTGGGGTCGATAATGTGCTGGTTGAGGTCGATGGCCCGGAAGTCCCGATCATGGATGGCTCCGCCGCGCCCTTCTCCTTCCTGTTGGAGTGTGCGGGCATCGTCTCACTCGAGACGCCGCGCAAAGTGATCGAGATCGTCCGCCCCGTACGGGTCACCGACGGCAAGGCCATCGCCGAGTTGCGGCCCTTTGATGCAAGCGACGGTCGCATCGCGGTTCCCACCTTGAACCTTGAGGTATCGATCGATTTCGCCGAGGCGGCGATCGGCCGTCAGACCCGTACCCTGCGCCTGACGCCAGAGAACTTCCGTGAGGCCGTGGCGCCGGCGCGCACGTTCGCATTGGCCAGCGATATCGATCATCTACGGGAACTCGGTCTCGCCAAGGGCGGCAGCCTGGACAACGCCATCGTGGTGGACGGCGCGAGGGTCCTCAACCCAGGCGGCCTGCGCATGAAGGACGAGTTCGTCGTGCACAAACTGCTCGACGCCGTGGGCGACCTCGCTTTGGCCGGGGCGGCGCTGCATGGCCGGTTTATCGCCCATCGCCCAGGCCACAGTCTGAACAACAAGCTTCTGAGGGCTTTGTTCGCACGACGGGACTCCTGGGCCGATATCACCCGCGCGTCGCCGGCTGAGGCCGTCGCGGCCTGAAAGCGGCTCTTCGCGTCGCGCCAGGGCGTGATATAAGCGCCCCGATGAGCCGCCCCATGAACCCCCGTCTGAGTCAGGGTTACCGACCCTTTCGCAACCTGTCGCTTCTTTTCTGCCTCGCCGCGCCGCTGCTCAGTGGCTGTGGCGACTCGGACAAGGATAAGGCCGCCGGCGGCCCGGCGCCCCCGGTCGAAGTGTTGTACAACAACGGTCTCGATGCGCTGAACACGCGTCGCTATTCGGAAGCCAACGATCAGTTCAATTCGCTTGAGCAAAATTATCCCTTCTCATCCTGGGCGGTAAACTCCCAGGTCATGCAGGCTTATTCGGAGTATCTGCAGAACAAATACTCCGACGCGATCGCGACTCTCGACCGATTTATCCAGTTGCATCCGGCGCATCGAGAAGTCGCCTACATCTATTATCTGCGCGCGCTTTGCTATTACGAGCAGATCGCCGACATTCAACGGGATCAGAAAGGCACTGAGCAGGCCATGGCCGCGCTGCAGGAGGTCGTGACCCGCTTCCCGAACAGTCCCTACGCCAACGACGCGCGCCTGAAGATCGATCTCTGCCGCGATCATTTGGCGGGGAAGGAGATGGAGATCGGCCGCTATTACCAGGGGCAGCACTTGTATCAGGCAGCGATCGGCCGCTTCCAGAAGGTGGTGGACGACTATCAGACCACCGCGCATGTGCCCGAAGCGCTGGCCCGAATCGTCGAAGTGTATCTGGCCCTGGGTCTGCGCGATCAGGCGAAGAAAGCGGCCGCTGTTCTAGGGTACAATGACCCCGGGAGCGTGTGGTATCAGTACGCGTATAACGACCTTGCGGCGTCCGGCGTGGTCTCGGAGGGGTTGCCGGCCCCATCGAATGAGTCACGCGGATTCCTCGGCCGTGCGTGGCACGCGCTGTTCTGATGTCCTGACCGGCGCCGCGAAATGCTGACGGCGCTTTCCATCCGCGATGTGGTGCTGATCGATCGGCTGGACCTGTCCTTTGGTCCCGGATTGACCGTCCTGACCGGAGAAACCGGCGCGGGCAAGTCGATTTTGCTGGACAGTCTTGGCCTCGCGCTTGGCATGCGGGCCGAATCGGGCCTTGTCCGTGCCGGCTGCGACCAGGCCAGTGTCGCGGCCAGTTTCTCCTTGTCGGTTGATCATCCGGTGCATGCGCTTCTGACCGACCAGGGGTTGGAAGCGGAGGACGAGATCGTATTGCGACGGCTGCTGACGAAGGACGGTCGCTCCCGCGCCTTCGTTAACGATCAACCGGCCGGGGTCGCTTTGCTGCGCCGGATTGGCGCTCTGTTGGTCGAGGTACAGGGCCAGCACGACCAGATGGGGCTCGCCGATCCGGCCAGCCACACGACGCTGCTGGATATGTTTGGGGTGCCGGCCGACTGCCGGGATGCCGTGGCGGGGGCCTGGCGAGCGTGGCGACAGGCGGCGTATCGGCTGGATTCGGCGCGAGCCGCGATCGAGGCCGCACGCCGCGACGAAGAATGGTTGCGTCATGCGGTGGATGAGCTTGCAACGCTGGCGCCTCAACCGAACGAGGAAGACCAGTTGGTCGCGGACCGCCAACGTTTGCAACAGAATGAACGGCAGGCCGAGGCCATCGCCGCGGCGATCGCGGAGCTGACTCCGCGTGACCGGCGCGGGGGGGCGGGCCCGGCGTCGGTTCTGCGATCAGCCTCGCGGCTTCTGCAGCGACTGGTGCCGGCGCATTTCGTGGACCAGACCAACCCGGCGCGGGAGGCGCTTGCCGCTCTTGAACGCGCGGAGGAGGCGCTGGCCGAGGCCGACATGATCCTGGGCCGTCTCGCCTCGGACGCGGATGCCGATCCGCGGCTGCTGGAACAAACGGAAGAGCGGCTGTTCGCTTTGCGAGCCGCCGCGCGCAAACACAGTGTCGCCGTGGCGGAACTGCCGGCGTTGCTGAGCACCCTCAGTGGACGGTTGACGCATCTGGAGTCGGGAGAGGCCGAACTGATCGAACTGGATCGCGCCGCCCGTGAAACCCGAAGCCACTACGTTGTGTCAGCCAAGAACCTGACTTCTGTCAGGCGCGAAGCTGCCGCTCGGCTGCGTGACGCGGTGATGGCCGAATTGCCGCCGTTGCGTTTGGACAAGGCGCGGTTCTTCGTCGAGGTGACGGAGACAGCGGAAACCGGTTGGGGCGCGGGCGGCGCCGATCAGGTCCGTTTCCTGATCGCGACAAATCCGGGACAGGAGCCCGGTCCTCTGGCCAAAATCGCCTCTGGCGGCGAGTTGTCTCGACTGATGCTGGCTCTGAAGGTTGTGCTTTCGGCGGGCTCGACCGTTCCGACATTGGTGTTCGATGAGGTCGACTCGGGGGTTGGCGGTGCCACGGCGGCCTCGGTGGGCGAGCGGTTGGCGCGAGTCGCCGAATCGGTACAGGTGTTGGTGGTGACCCACAGTCCCCAGGTGGCGGCGCGTGGAGCCGCGCATTTCCGGGTATCGAAGGCGGCCAAAGGCGCGCGGACGGCGACGACCGTGGAACCACTGACCAGGCGAGATCGGCGCGAGGAAATTGCACGGATGCTGGCGGGGGAAACGATTACCGCGGCGGCACGCGCGGCAGCCCAGGATTTGCTGGGCGCGGACTGAGCGTCGCGTGCGGCGACCGATACGCAGCTCACCGTCGCACATGATGATTTGGGTGATCGCGCGCGGACCTGAAACGGAAATCCTCTTGTTGGCGATGAGCCGGTCCGGCCGTGAAGTTCCCCGCTGAGGGCCAGCCTGATCCGGAACCCCTAGCCCGCATTTCTCACCGGACTTCACCCGACCGTCCGCGCGGTTCCTTTTGAGAAGGTTGGATGGTGCGCGGGTGAGCTGATCCATTGGGAATGGCGGTTCTGACGGTTTCCGCGCGAGCGCTGTGGCCCGCGGCTATGTCGGCGGGAGCGGCGCGGTGATGTGGCGGCTCGCGGTGTCTGGTTCGCGCGGGCTCAGACCGACGCCTCTCGTAGTCGAAGATGCGCGGTGGCGAACGCCGCGCGCCATGGAAAGGCGGAAGCCATCGCCACACGCACGCGCCGGACGCTGACGGTGACCAGGGCGCCGATTTTCAGAAGCGCGGTGCGGATCGTGCCACATGTCGCCCTGGCGAACCGCGTGTCATCGAGCCCGATCCGGCGCAGCCCGTGCATCAGCACGTAGGCGAAGGACGTCAACCAAAGACGGAGCTGATTGGCCCGCATCGTCGTGGCCGAGGTGCGATCGGCGAACAGATCGAGCTGGCATTCCTTGATGCGGTTCTCCATATCACCCCGGGCACAGTAAACCCGCTCATACGGCCAGCGTGCCTTCACCTCGGACTTTTTCAGCGAGGTGACGATGAAGCGAGGATTGGCCTCGCCTCTCGTCCATTCCGCCTTGGCGATGACCCGGCGTTCGCGGCTCCAGCTTTCACGCGTCGACCAGCGGAAGTCACGGAAGCGGCGGGCGGGGTCGTGGCGCAATGTGTCGTGGTCGCACAGGTCTTCGTAGCCCAGCGCGATGCCGGTGATGCGTTGCATCAACAGGGTTTCCACCGGGTGCGCGATCAGAGCCTCGTTCCTCGCGTCGGTGAAGCAGGCCGCCAGTCGGCGGGTCAGATTGAGCGCCCGATCCGTCTGGCCCAACAACAAGGCTCCGGGATCGCTGGTGATCCGACCGCCACCGAAGTCGGCGACCACGGCACGGGTCTCCACGCGTGGAAATTCAAACAGGTCCGGGATACACTCCGTGGGCATCGGGCATTCCCCCGCGTGACTGATATGTCGCAGAAGAACTTTCGCTCATTCGGAGGCCCGATGCACCTGATTCGGTGAGAAATGCGGGTTAAGACCGACCTCGAGTGCAATCCGCTCGATTTCCACCTGACCGGTGGCGAGGTGAGCGACACGACGCAATTCGAAACCTCCCTTGATCCCGGTCCTGACATCACGCCGCGTGTCGTGATGACCGACAAGGGATACGACAGCCGGCCAAGCGCGCGGCAGCCCGGACGCGAGGATCACACCAATCATCCCGAGGAAGGGAAACTCAAAGGAGCGGGGGCGCTTCTTTCCGAAGAAGCTCTACAAGCTCCGGGCACGGATCAAGCAGACGATGGGCAAACTCAAACGCTTCAAGCGCATCGCCCTTCGATGCGAAAAAACCGCCATCTCCTTCTGCGCTCTCGCCAGCTTCGCCTGCGGCCTGATGCTTATCAAATCCGTCCACAGGGCCTACAACGCCGAGTGTTGCCAATTGCGCCCTCCTGAACCAAGATGCGGGGCCAGAGGCGACGTTCATCTGGAAAATGTCAGCCATTGGAGGAGACAGTCGTCCACATCGCGAAGCCGGGGAAGAAATGCATGACGTTTGTAGCAGTGACCGCCTCTTTGTTGGAATCCGGTGTACTGACGAATCACGTGGATTTCGCACTGCCGTTCAGATCGGCGAGAGCGATCAAGGATCCCGAGGTGTTGCACTTCCTCGACGAGGTCGGTCGAGGCAGCAATTTGAGTCTCTATGCCGATGGCGACGAGAGTAGAATTAAATTTTTGAGCGATTTTCCAGCCTGGCTCTGTTCTTCATCGGTGAATAAACTGATAAACATTGATATGTTTCGATTCTCCTCCTTCACGCATGGTACGATTCAGGCATTCGATGCTTTCTATTCGAGCAATCGGAAGCGCCGTTTCCGTTGCTTCAAGGGCGAATTTATGTATCACGTCGCATGCTGGCGCGTCGGCTACGACTTCGCCTTCATCGAAGACGCTCCCGTCCAGCGGGGAGACGCGATAGTAATCTCGCTGCCTTTTTCCGACTCCGGGGGAAGGCATCCGTTGATGGATGAAGTTATCGCCGTCTGTAACAGGCTAGAGGTTCCCGTTCTGGTCGATTGCGCCTACATGAATATCAGTAAGGGCGTCGAATTCGACTTCAACCAGCCTTGCATTGATGTCGTCGCTTTCAGCCTCAGCAAGACATTTTACGGGCTGGCCAAGATGCGAATTGGCGTCCGATTGAGCAAGAATTTTACCGACGACTTTGTCCACGTCTTCAATACCGCTGGGATGGTGAACCAGTTTTCCTGCGCCCTTGGGTCGGCCTTCATCGAAAAGTTCGACGTCGATTTCAACGTTACGAAGTATCGCCAACGTCAGATCGATGTGTGCCGCCAGTTGAATGTCGAACCCAGCGACTGCGTCATATTCGGCCTTGGAGGCGATGATTGGGCCGCTTACAATCGTGGTGGCGCATACAATCGGATTTGCGTGAATAGTATTCTCGAACAGGAGGGAAGCCATGAGTGACGCAGCCTGTGTCCCGCATTCTCGGGCTTTGGACCGAATTGTCCGAGAAGAAGAGGGATATTGGCATTTCGATCCTGGTAGGACCGGCCAGGACTACATCACGATCGGAAATATCCGGGATCAGGTTGGTACCCATTGGATGGATGTCGTGCGGTTCGCCCGTGAGATGGACCAGACAATAAAAAGCACGTCAGTGTTCGATTTTTCTCCTGACAGCGATCACGAAATTATAAGGACCGCTTCACAGATCAGGGAGATGGGATACGATGACATCAGTACATCCCATCACAAGACGTATTCAGATTCTTGTCCTGATATATTTGATCCGATATTTCGTATTTTCCGAATAAAAAGTCCGATGGGAAGTATAATACATCAGAAGCCCGGGAAGGTTCTACCATGGCACTATGATAGTTGCGCTTTTTACGCGAAAAAATTTAATGTGCCGGATCGCTCCAAGATTTCCCGCTTCCTCATTTTCCTGGAGGATTGGAGTTGGGGCCATTACGTCCTGATCGGGAATTCCGTAGTGCATCAGTGGAAGGCGGCCGACACGGTCACGTGGCCTTACCGTATGCGACATCTCACAGCGAACGCAGGATTGACGCCGAAATTGACGATGCAGATCACTGGCCTGGCTCGGCTTCCCGCGAGCATCGGTTGACTGAGGTGCCTGTGGTTTGTGACTGAATGGGACTCGCAGCGGTGGTCGCTGAAGCAGGTAGCAAATCGTGCCACCAACCCGATCGCTCGGTCTCTCGCTCCCAGCAGTAACCCGCCGGCATCCGACGTGATCGTGCCGCCATCGAATGCCGCCACCACCGCGCGGCTCTGTACGGGTGCAAATTCGAACAGCGTCGGGTTACCCTCTTTCGGCATCGGGGAACGCCTCCGCTTCAGCAAAAGTCCTTCCTGCAGAAGAACTTTCGCCAATTCAGAGCCCCGATGCACCTACCCAGTGTGAGATATACGGGCTAGCCGCGGGCTGAGGCGATCGCCTGTAGGCCAAAGCCCAGAAAGATCACGCCGGACGCGCGCGTGACCCATAACGCATGCCGGCGATACCATCGGCGTACCAGGCCGGCGCCGATGATTGTGACCAGAATGATGTCGGCAGCGACGAATCCCGCGCAGGCTGCCGCGAGCAGGCGTGGCAACGATGTCCAGTCCAACTCCCTCGCGTGCCCGGCCAGCAGCGCGGTGAACATTGCCACCGCGACCGGATACGCCTTCGGGTTCAACATCCCGAAGGCAAGCCCTCGCCGGAACGGATCGCGCGGCGCGAATGTCGTCGATCCGTCGTCGCGCCGCTTTGTCGTCACCGCGCGATAACCCAACCAGCAAAGATACGCGCCGCACACCAGATCGAGCACACTGAAGATCGTCGTGCCAATCGTTTTGGCCCCGATGATCGCGACCAGGGCGAGGGTCGCCCAGCATACGTCACCCGCGAAATGGCCGGCGAGGAACCACGCGCCGGCGCGCCGCCCACTGCCGGCACCAATCCCAAGCAGCGCGAGGAACGCCGGACCCGGTGCCAACGTGTAGGCACCGCCCGCGACGGCGGACGCGAGCAGCAGGGCCGGCGTCAACCGCCGAACGCCTGATCCCAGGGCTCAGGCAGCATCCGGTAGCCGTCACCATCGCGCACCAGCCGCGCGAAGCCCGGGAAATGCACGTGCATTCCCGCGATCAACTGGCGGTCGGTGGCGACCATGTCGAACGTGCGTTTGCGGGTCGCGGCGGCTTGATGCGGATCAGTATCGAATTCAATCGTGACCTCAGGCCGCGGCACCTGGATTTCCGGCACATGGATCATGTCACCCCAGATCAGCAACGAATCCTTGCCGGAGCTGACCATATAGCCGCTGTGGCCCGGCGTGTGGCCGTGCAATGGCACCGAGGTCACGCCGGGAAACACTTCCTCGGCCCGAGCGAACGTGCGGGTGACGTTGTGATACGGCGCGATTTGCTCGCGTGCACATTGGAAATATAGCTTCTTCGCACGTTCGCTGGCGCGGCTCATGGCGCCGTCATCGCGCCAGTGTTTGGGTTCGTTTTCGTGCACGACCAATTCGGCGTTGGGAAAGAACTTGCGGCCGGTTTTCGGATCGGTCAGCCCGGCGGAATGATCCGGGTGCATGTGCGTCAGGATCACCGTGTCGATGTCGGCCGGATCGACGCCGGCCGCCTTCAGGTTCTGTTGCAGCTTG
>CALFNB010000366.1 GCA_937902425.1 uncultured Acetobacteraceae bacterium
GATCGGCGCCGACGTCCGCGCCTTTGGTGAAAATGCCGCCGCCGAGACGGGCGAAGATGGAGATCAGCGAGCCGCCGAAGCCCAGGGCGACCATCGCCTCCAGGAGCTTACGCAGTTGGTCGTCCGTCATCGGGCCGGTGTAGCCGGCGCGGAGCACGAAATAATACCCGGCGACGCCCAGAAGCCCGAGGCCCACCACCAGCATTCCGGTGATCGCACCGGCTTTGAACGCCACGTCCAACCCGGCCGCGAGGCCATTCCTCGCGGCCTGCGCGGTGCGGCAATTGGCCCGGACCGAGACGTTCATGCCGATGTAGCCGGCCGCCGCCGATAGCACCGCCCCGATGACAAATCCGATCGCCGTATGCAGACCAAGGATCGCGCCGAGAATGATCAGGATAACAACGCCGACTATGCCGATCGTCGTGTATTGCCGGTTCAGATAGGCGCGGGCGCCCTCCTGGACCGCGGCGGCGATCTCCTGCATCCGGGCGTTACCGGGGTCCTGCGCGAGCACTTGCCGGCTGGTGATCAGGCCGTAGATCAACGCCGCGATACCGCAGGCGAGGATCAAATATTGGGCCGCTTGCATCCGAGGTATTCCCCTTGACTGTCTTTATGGACGGGCCTTGGACATACGCGAATGCGTCCGCCCAGGGCCCTGGGTGGAAGTTGGCGCGGCGGTATGCCAGTTCCTTTGCCTGTAAGCAAATGGCGGTGTGCTCGCCAAAATTGATGGTCAGGCGGCCGCCTGATCCTGGCTCAGGTGCACGTAGTTCCGCGTCGCATACCAGAGCGCGTACTCATCGTAGGTGATTGGCTCGTATTTCGCCGGATTCCGCGTCGACTGGCATGTGGGCAGGCAGCTGATCACCGTGTCCGGGTGGGTGTCGAAGAAGAATGGAATCGCGTACCGCGCCTGTCCCGAGGTGTTGATCGCCCGATGCGGCGTCGCAAGGAATCGGTCGTTGGTCCACAGCCGCAAAATGTTGCCGCCGTTGACAATGAAAGCATCCGGGTCTGACGGGGCATCGAACCATGTCCCATCCGGCAACCGTATCGACAGGCCGGGCACGGCCGAGGGCGCCAGCAGCGTCATGAAACCGGAGTCGGTGTGCGGCGCGATGCTGAATTGGTTGTCCTCGTAGTGCGGTTGAGGCGGATAATGAGTGAACCGCTGAATCATGTTTGGCTGTTTGAACATCGGGTCGAAATAATCCGCGGGCAGATCGAGCGCGACGGCGTAAATGCGCACCAGTCGTTTGCCCAATTGCTCCAGCGCCGCCATGTAGGCCAGGGCGGTTTCATGGAAGCCTGCCAGGTCGGCGGGCCATTGATTGAGGCCGCGAAAGCGCTTGCCGGCGATGACGTCCGGGTCGTCCGGGGTCCGCTCGCGGCGAAGGAAGAATGCCTCATTCACACTGGGCTTTGTGTTATTGTTGACTTTCGAACTGCGCGCGATCGAACCGCCCATCGCCATGTAGCCGATGTTATGTTCGTTGATGCGGACCGCGAGTTTCTTTTCGGCCGGTTGCGCGTGAAACCGTTCGCATTCGGCGAAGGCGGCGTGGATCAGGGAACGCGGGACACCGTGACCCCGGAGGTAATAAAAGCCAACGTTCTCGAAGGCGTCTCGCAACTGGCCACCCAGGCGCGGGAGTTCGTCCATGTCGCCGGCGAAATAGCGAGAGACGTCGAGGATCGGGATCATGCGCGGCTTTCCTTCGCGAGACGTGGCGACCATGGCGGAGGCGTCCAGTGCCGGCAAACTCGGTCATCGGCCGACGGGGAATGCCAAACACGGGGAATGCCAAACATGGCGGACCGCGCGAGCCCGCGCTACACTTGCGGCAAGCTTTGCCTCAGGAGGACGTCATGCTCACCGCCGCGCGGATCAGGGAATACAACGAGGTCGGCGCCATCGTCGTGCCCGACGTGCTGACGGCTGAGGAAGTGGCGCGGCTGAGCGCGGTGACCGATGGCTTCGTCGAGCGCGCAAGGGGGCTGACCGGGCATACCGAGATCTACGACCTCGAAGACAGCCATTCAGCCGACAACCCGCGCGTCCGGCGCATCAAGGCCGCGCATGCCCACGATCCGTCATTTGCGGCGCTGACCCGGCATCCGAAGATCCTCGCGGTGCTGAAAGATCTGTGGGGCCCCGACATCCGGTTCGACACGGCGAAGCTCAACATGAAATGCGCTGGCTTCGGTGCTCCGGTGGAATGGCATCAGGACTGGGCTTTTTATCCGCACACGAATGACGACCTCGCCGCGGTCGGCGTGATGTTCGACGACATGGCGATGGAGAACGGTCCGCTGATGATCATTCCGGGCAGTCATCGTGGGTCGATTTACGACCATCATGCCAACGGGGTGTTCTGTGGCGCGATGGATCCGGAGAACAATGATGTCGACTATGGCAAGGCGATCCCGCTGCTCGGCAGGGCGGGCTCGATCACGGTACATCATGTGCGGGCGGTCCATGGTTCGGCGCCGAACGTTTCGGATCACGACCGCCGTCTGTTGCTATTTCAATTCCGAACCGCCGACGCCTGGCCTCTGCTTGGCTTCCCTGGCGGTATCGAGAAATTCAACGGTCTGATGGTGGCGGGGCAGCCGCGTCAGCCCAGGCTGGAGCATGTGCCGGTAAGGTTGCCGTTACCGCCCGCGGTGAAACAAGGGTCGCTGTACGAGAATCAAAAAGGGATGAAGAACCGGTTCTTCGCCATTCCTGAAACCGCGCGAGCATCCGAGATGGCGAAATGAGCGGACGCCTCCCTGTCGAACCGATCTTCGATCAATCGCAGCGGCTGTTTGGGGACGGGCCGCCGGATCCGGTGGTTTATGACGCGTCGGTGCGGGCCCTGCGCCAGCGCACCGTGAACTTCGCCGCGAAGCGTTATGCGGACATGATGTTTGTTAGTGGCCTGGATCGCGCCACGGCGGATCGGCATTTTCGGCCACGGGCAGCATTGATTCCAGGGGGCCTGAGCGGGCGCCCCGTTGGGCCGACCGTGCAGGACGCTCTGCTGGCCGCGTACCGGGATGGGCGTTTCGCTATCGAGACCGATGGTGTTGGCCGCTGCGTGACAGTGACGTGGAGCGATCCGGCCTTCGGCGACCCAATCAAGGGAAGTGCCATCGCCAGGCCCGGTTACGGCGGCATCGTACTGGGCGAGCACCACGTGCCGCGCTTCGAGCCGACAGCCATTTCTCGCGAGAACGCCGACGCGAGGCGTGGTTGGCCGATTGGCGGCGCGGTGGAAAAGCCGCCAACCGCTTCGCCCACGATGACTGCCGCGCTGGATGCGTTCTTCGCCAGTTCGCCGGGCACTTATGGTGTGCTGATCGGCACGCCGGAGCGGGTTCTTGTCGAGCGTTACAGCGAATTTGGCACTGCGGATCGGGCGACGCCAAGCTGGTCCATGACCAAGGCGATCACCTGCACTTTGTTGGGACGTCTGCTGCATGAGGGATGGTTTCATTCGATGCATGATCCCGCGCCGGCGCCACTATGGCGCGATCCGCATGGGACACATCGGCTGATCACGCTCGATCACCTGGTGCGCATGCGTTCAGGGCTCGGATTTCCGGTGCGGCATGGGGACGGCTCAACAACGCTTGGGTTCGAGAACAGCGCCGTTTATCAGGATGGGACCGATGCGTTCGAGATGGCGCAGCGGATGATCGTCGCCACGATACCGGGCACGGTATTCCGCTATGTGAACAGCGGGATGAATGCTCTGGGCGCGGTGATCCGCGCACAGATCGAGCGGCGAAAGTTGCCGTATCATCAGACCGTGTATGGCATGTTCGCTGACCGGTTGGGTATGACCAGCTATCAGCATTCGGCCGACATCGCCGGAAACTTCATTGGTTCAGGCGCGGGATTCGCGACGGTACGGGACTATGCCAAACTCGGCGTGCTTTACCTGAACGATGGCGTCTGGAACGGGGAGCGGTTTCTGCCAGAGGGCTGGGTCGATTACGCGACCACCGCGACACATACCGGCACCAGCTATGCCGCGTGCTTCCGCACCAACATCGACCGGCGCTTCCCCTCTCTGCCGCCGGAAACCGCCTGGGCCGCCGGTGCATCGGATAATCGGGTCTTCATTCTGCGCCGGCATCGTCTGACGGTCGCCGTGACCAATGAAACCGACCATCCGATGGACCTGGCCGCGCTCGACCGGATGATCGCCACCGCCATCGACACTTTCGCCTGAGGAAACCTGCCATGATCGTTCGCAACGTCGCCCGTGAGAAACTCGAGAAAGACCAGCTCTCGCTTGGGGTTGGGGTTCGCATGACTCGTAGCGTGGAAATCGCCGCGGCGATGGCCTCGGCCGGGTTCGACTGGCTGTTCCTGGACATGGAGCATGGGACGATGTCGCTTGATGCTTGCGCGCAGATCGCGGCCGCGGCGCTGGATGCGGGGATCACGCCAATCGCGCGAGTGCCGAATGGTCAGTATTCCATCGCGACGCGGGCGCTGGACAATGGCGCGCTTGGCATCGTCATGCCGCATGTCGACACCGCCGCCGAGGCACGCGAAGTCGTTGAGAAGCTGAAATACCCTCCGGTTGGGCATCGCTCCATGGGCGGCTCGGGTCCGCATTACGGGCTCCGCAACGTCAGCGTGGGGGAGGCAGCGAAGGCGCTGAACGCGGCGAACCTGACCGTGGTCATGCTGGAAACGCCGACCGCGATCGCCAACGCGGATGAGATCGCGGCGGTGCCGGGTGTGGATGTGTTGCTGATCGGAACAAACGATTTGTGTGCCGAGATGGGGATCCACGGCGATTTCGGCAATGATCGGGTCGCCGACGCGTATGGTAAAATGATCGCCGCGTGCAAAAAGCACAATAAGTTCCCTGGGATGGCGGGGATTTATAACGAGTCGATCATGCCCCGCTATATCGAGATGGGCGCTCGGTTCATCCTGTCCGGGCAGGATGCCAATTTCATGCTGGCCGCGGCGAACGCGCGGACGGGGTTTTTGCGAAAATTGCATGGATGAGGGAAGGCGGAGATCGCTCGCTCGGGCCTCAGCCAACCGATGGCGGGCATGGTGCCAGGCCCACCCGGCGCCCGTCACTCCGCCGCCACCACAACCGTCTCTCCGCGCGCGGAGGCCTTCGCTGATCCGCCGCACAGCAGGCTCGCGAACAAGATCCCCGCCACCAGCATCAACACCATCTCCGGGTGTCCCCGATCGATCAAAAACCCGAATGGCACAGGCGTGATCGCCGAGCCGAGGGGCAACCCAGCGCTGACGAATCCAAATACTTTGCCGATCTGACCAGGCGGTGCGGCGTCCTTCAGCATCACGTCGCGTGGTGTGCGGGATGCGCCAAGCGACAGGCCGGAGACGAAGGTGAACGGAATGATCGCCAATCCAGGCAGATTGACCCAGTCAATGATCAGCATCATCGACGCGGAAACGATCACCAGGACGGTCACGAACGGCAGCACATGTGCCTTGAACTGATCCGCGAACCAGCCGCCCACCAGCACGCCCATCGTCGAGCCAACCATGTAGGCCGTCAGGGCGGTCGCGGCGAGCTTCAGGTCGATGCCTTTGACGGTATGCAGCACGGTCACCAGCCAGGCCTGGACTCCGCCACTGGCCATGGCGCCGAACAGGAAGAACAGGAAAAACAGCAGCATGGTCCGGCTCGTCAGCAGATCGCGGCCCGAAAGGATGACGCCGCCGACTTTCGGAACCGTACGGATCTGATCCCGCAAGATAGTGCTCTGGACCAGGATGGAGAGCACCACCGGAATTCCCAGCAAGCCCTCGGTGGCCAATGTCTCGCGCCACCCGACCGCCAGCATCAGGAACGCAGTGACCGGCGCACCTAACGCGAAACCCACGTTCCCACTGAACGTATGCAACGCGAAGGAGCGTCCAATCCGGTCCTTGTCGATCGAGCCTGACAAGATCGCGTAGTCCGCCGGATGAATGACGGAATTGCCGATCCCCGACAACACCGCCAACAACTGGATTTGCCAGAACGCGGTGGCCAGCGACATGGTCGCGATCGACAGCGACATCAACAGCGCTCCGCCCACCAGGAACGCGCGCGAACCATATTTATCGACCAGGAAACCGACCGGGGTTTGCAACAAAGCGGTGGCGCCCGACATCAATGCCACGGTCAGGCCGAGTTGTGAGAAACTGACCTGGAACGCGTCCTTCCAGGTCAGGAACATCGTCGGCAGGCACAACACGTAGAAATGCGACAGGAAGTGCCCGTTGCTGATCAGCAGATTGACCCGGATCGTGCGGCTGAGCGCCATGCGTCGTCGTCCTCGTTCCGCCCGGTAGGGGCCGCCAGATGGGTCTGCTCGTATCGAGAAGGCTCTCTCGAACGATGCCGGTCTCGGTTGTGGTCCGTCAACCTGGAATGCCGCATGGCGGCATTGATTTCCGGCCTGACATGGCGATCCTCGTTTGACACACGCCGCTAACCAGGCCAACGTCCCGCTCTACCGAGGGGAGCCCCGCCGATGGGGCTGAGAGGCCGCGAGACCGGAACCAGCCGGCGGTGCGGAAACCCTTGAACCTGAACCGGGTCATGCCGGCGGAGGAACGGGAGCCAACGCCAGGGACTCTCCTTCCATCCGGCATGTCCGAATGTGACGATGAGGAGACGCCAATGACGGTCCAGTCGAAGTCCGCCGCTCGCCCGAGTGAAGTAACCACCGGCCCGATTGTCGGCTCTCACAAGATTTACAGTTCGCCGCCTGGCCGGCCGGATATTCGTGTCCCGTTTCGCGAAATCCCGCTCGATCCCTCGGCGCGGGAGGAACCGTATCGCGCCTATGACTGTTCGGGCCCCTATACCGATACCGGGGCATCTATCGACCTTGAGGCTGGACTGCCGCCGGTGCGCGCCGAATGGCTCGCGAAGCGTGGCTTCGATCGGATCGCTGCCCGTGCGGTGAAGCCGGAGGACAACGGCAATATCGGCGACGACAAACTGGTCCCGGCCTGTCCGGCGGAGCTGTCCGTCTATGGCGGAAAGCCAGGTCAACTGGTGACCCAGTTCGAGTTCGCCCGCGCCGGCATCATCACCGAGGAAATGATCTACGTCGCGCACCGCGAAAACCTCGGCCGCACCCAGGCACTGCAAGACGCCGAGGCGCGCATCGCTGACGGTGAAAGCTTCGGCGCTGAAATTCCGCCCTTCATCACCCCGGAATTCGTCCGCTCCGAAATCGCCCGCGGCCGCGCCATCATCCCGGCGAACATCAACCATCCGGAACTCGAGCCGGTCATTATCGGCCGTAACTTCCTGGTGAAGATCAACGCCAATATCGGCAACTCCGCCGTGACGTCCGGAGTGGCGGAAGAGGTAGAAAAGCTGGTGTGGTCGACCCGTTGGGGCGCCGATACCGTGATGGACCTGTCCACCGGCCGGAACATCCACAACATTCGCGGCTGGATCATGCGCAATGCCGCGGTGCCGATCGGCACCGTGCCGATCTATCAGGCGCTGGAGAAGGTGGACGGCGATCCCGCCAAACTGGATTGGGAAGTCTTCAAGGACACGCTGATCGAGCAGGCTGAGCAAGGTGTCGACTACTTCACCATCCACGCCGGTGTCCGCCTGAAGTATGTGCCTTTGACCGCGAAACGGGTCACCGGGATCGTGTCCCGCGGCGGCTCGATCATGGCGCGCTGGTGCCTCTCGCATCACAAGGAAAGCTTCCTCTACGAGCGCTTCGATGAGATTTGCGACATCATGCGCAAGTACGACGTTTCGTTCTCGCTCGGCGACGGCCTGCGGCCTGGCTCGAACGCCGACGCCAATGACGCGGCCCAGTTCGGCGAACTGGAGACGCTTGGCGAACTGACCAGGGTCGCCTGGGACAAGGGCTGCCAGGTCATGATCGAGGGCCCCGGCCACGTGCCCATGCACAAGATCAAGATCAACATGGACAAGCAGCTCCGCGAATGTGGGGAGGCACCGTTCTACACGCTTGGTCCGCTGACGACCGACATCGCGCCGGGATATGATCACATCACCTCGGCCATCGGCGCGGCGATGATTGGCTGGTTCGGCACCGCGATGCTTTGCTACGTGACGCCGAAGGAACATCTCGGGCTGCCTGACCGCGACGACGTGAAAACCGGTGTGATCACATATCGGATCGCCGCTCATGCCGCCGATCTGGCCAAGGGACATCCGGCCGCGCGGCTACGCGACGACGCGGTCAGCCGGGCACGGTTCGAGTTCAGGTGGGAGGATCAGTTCAACCTCGGGCTGGACCCCGACACGGCACGCAAGTTCCATGACGAGACGTTGCCCAAGGATGCGCACAAAGTCGCGCACTTCTGTTCCATGTGCGGACCGAAGTTTTGCTCGATGAAGATCACCCAGGATCTGCGGATCGAGGCCGAGCGGATGAGCGGTCTTGAGGCCAAGAGCGAGGAATTCATCGCCAAGGGCAAAGAAATCTATCTGCCGGAACAAGCGGCCGAGTAAGCGGCGAGCGACCAGCCAAGGGCCCGCCAATGATCGATCCCAGGGACGCTCTTGATGCGATCGGGACGCTCCCGGACACGGAGATCGACATTGGCGATGCCGCATTGCAGTTCGCGCGCATCGACGCGCCAGAAGCGGACTGGGAAGCGGCCCGGATACACCTGAGCGATCTGGCGCGGGCGGCGAGTGCTTTGGCGGACACTATTGACGAAACCGACCTCGCCGCGCGCGCGGTTGGTTTGTCCGGCCTGCTGGGTGGACGATTCGGCTACAGCGGCGACAACAAGACCTACGATGACCTCGCCAACGCCAACCTGATCCGCGTTATCGAGCGCCGGCGCGGGCTGCCGGTCGCTCTGGGCGTGCTGTGGCTGCACACCGCGCACGCCGCCGGTTGGGCCGCGCATGGCGTCGACTTTCCCGCGCATTTCCTGGTCGCGATGCCGGGGGCGGGCGGACAGTCGGTGCTGGACGTGTTCCACGGCGGCACGCCGCTCACCAGCAAGGACCTTCGCGCCCTGCTGAAACAGGTCGGAGGCGATACCGCGGAGCTCCGTCCTGGGCTTTTGCGGCCCATGAGTTCGCGGCGTGTGCTGCTGCGGCTGCAGAACAATATCCTCACGCGGCGGCTGATGGCCAATGACCCGGACGGTGCACTGATCTGTGCCGAGGATATGCTGCGAATCGCCCCGGATCACGCCAGTTTGTGGCATCAGGTGGCACTCCTGAACCAGAAACTCGACCGGTTCGCGGCCGCGCTCCGGTGTTTCGATCGCTTTCTCGCGTTGGTGCCCGAAGGCGAGGCGGCGCGCGAGGCGAGAGCAATCGCGGGAACCTTGCGAGGCCGGCTGAATTGAGGCCTATACGACCGGATGCATGAGACCTTCCCCCGCGAGGCCGCCGCGAACCCGGAGCCCTTCACGGGTGAGCGTCTGACCGGGTCCGTTCATGGCCAGGTTGAGATCGAGCATTACCATCGGTATTTGTTCTCCCGCGGCTTCTGCCGCGACCGGGACGTGCTTGATGTCGCCAGCGGAGAGGGCTATGGCGCCGCGCAACTGGCCCAGGTGGCAACACATGTGGTGGGGGTAGAATATGCGGGCGCGACGGTGCGGAACGCAGCGGCGAATTTCCCGCGCCCCAATCTGTGCTTTGTTCAGGCTGACGCGCGGTCCCTGCCCCTGAGCGATGCGTCGTTCGATGTGGTTACGTCATTCGAGACCATCGAGCATTTCGACCGCCAGGACCGCTTTGTCGCCGAGGTCCGCCGGGTATTGCGGCCTGACGGATGTTTCATCGTCAGCACACCCGACCGGGATGTCTACAGCCCCCTTGGCGCGCCGCCCAATCCGTTCCACGTGCATGAATTTGATCGGGCCGAGTTCCTTGAGTTTCTGCATCGCCATTTCCGATACGTTTCGCTTATCCGACAGCGGCCAATGCTGGTGTCCGGGCTCTTTCCGGAGGAGCCGGCCTCGATCTCCCCATTGATCTTCGAGCGAGTGGAGGATCAGGCGTTTTCGTCGGATACCGCTTTGCCCAAGGCGCCGTATTTGATCGCGATCGCCTCGGAACTTGTCCCCAAACTGGCCCCGGTCAGTTTGTTAGTGGAACGAAGCGACATCGACAACGTCAGGTTCGCGGATCAGGAAGCCGAACTGGTCCGTCTGCGCCTCGCGGAGGCGGCGGCGCACCTCGCGGAGGCGGCGGCGCGACACGCCGAGGAGAACGAACGCGAAGCTGCGCGGGTAGCGGTTGAGGCCGCGCGCAGGAACGCCGAGCAAGCCGAAGCCGATGCCCGGGCGGCTGCCGTGACGCTTACGCACACGCGCGCGGCCCTCGTCCAGGCCAACACCGATTTGGACCGGGTGAGCGGCTCAATACGACATTTTTTGCGTCAATACGTGCCACGGCTTTGGCGGCATTTGGTTCGATAGAGGATCTATTGTCAGGCATTTGTTAAGAAATACCGTTCATGGTGCGCGCGTCACTGGATGGACCTGACGACGGTCATGCGCGAAAAACTAAGCGCCTTCGTTATTGCCCACAACCGGGCGTCGCTGCTCGAAACCTGTCTGCGCGCGGTGTCATTCGCGGATCAACTGATCGTTGTTGACAAGTCGTCCACCGATGGGTCGGCGGCTGTCGCATCGCGGTACTCGGATCGCGTTGAGATCGTTCCCTGGTCGCCAACGGTGGAGGAAACCCGCGCCTACGCGTTATCGCTTTGTCAGCATGAATGGATCCTGTTCCTCGATGACGACGAGATACTGTCTCCTGAAACCGGGCCATATTTGCGACGGGCCATGACCGAGTTGGACACGGAGATTTTCGCTATTCCATTGCGCCATTATATCCTCGGCATGCACGATGAGCGGGCATTCTATTGGCCGGAGGCGCATCATCGTCTGTTTCGCAAGGGAGCGATCGATTTTATCCCAACTGTGCACGGTGGGACCATTCTGCACTCAGATCGTATCTCATCCATTCCATCGGAAAGCGGTGTTTGCATACACCATCTGTCGCATCCCGATGTCGCAAGCTTTATTGAACGCACCAATCGGTATACCGGCCGCCCAGACAGAGCCAAGGTCACTGGCGATGAAGGCGATCTGATTGGTTTCGCGCATGGCAGGATCGAGTACTGGTTGGACCACACCGATGGTCGATCACCCAACGATTACCCGGCCGCGGTCGCGCTATTGAGAGCGGTCTACGACATTGTGGACCGGTTGAAGACGTGGGAGGCGGCACGCGATGTGGATGGAGCAGAGTTGTTTCGGCTCATTCAGGGCAAATTCGCGGAATTGGCTGACGCCGGAAACTAAGTGATCTGGCTGAGGTGTACGCGACCCCCGTCCCGATCGAGCACCCTGCGTCCCCAACGTGCCTCAAGGTTGGCCCAGACGAGCCGGGCAATGACGGGGAGAAGCCGGATGACGAACCGCGATCACGCGAGGCTGACCGAACCGTGTCAGCCGACCAATTTGCCACCGTCGACAGGGATCACGATCCCGGTGCTCGACGTCAGAAGAGTTACCGCCGCGATCACCGCCTGGGCCACCTCATCGGCCCGGACGACACGCTTGAGCGGCGTGGTCGCCGCAACCCTTTCAACCATCGCGGTGGTCCTGCCCGGCACGAACGCCGTATCGACGGCAGCTGGAGAAACAGTGAAAACGCGGATTTCCGGGCCAAGTACCCGAGCCAGCGACAAGGCCATCGTGTCCAGTGCCGCCTTCGATCCGCCATAGGCGATGTTGCTGCCGGATCCGGTGATCGCCGCGACCGAGGAAATGTTCACGATCACCGCGTCGCCCGACTTTTTCATCAGCGGCGCGAATGCGCGGATCATCGCGAACGGTCCCCGGACGTTGGCGGCGAATATGGCGTCGATCAGATCGTCATCCAACGCCTCCAGATCGTGATGCGGCACCATGCGGGTGAAACCGGCGGAGTTCACCAGCACGTCGCAGCGTCCGAAATCACGCTCGATCGTCGCGGCGACCTCACGAATGACGTTGGTTTCCAGCATGGGAATACGCATCGCGCGATGTCCCGTTCCGGGCAACGCGGCGGCGATTTTCGCTGCCTCGGCGGACTTGCCGTTGTAGCCGACAATAACGCGCGCTCCAGCCTCGGCGAGGCGTTGCGCCGTCGCGCCACCAATACCGCCGCTCGCGCCAGTCACGACGGCGACCTTGGCTTTCAGGTTCATCTGGCCTCTCCCCGCTTTGTCGCGGCCAGTTTATCCAGATCAGCCGAGCGTCACCAGCGACGGGCGAAGGAGTTGTCCGATCAGCCAATTCCCGGGCGACGGCATTGGACGGGCCAACTTGCGAAATGTCGTGACCTGTCACGCCGCGGGATGCGGTCGCATCGAGTGCCAGCGGTGTTTTAGCCGCTCAACCCCACGGCGGGACAGGTCTCGGGACGCGCTCTCATCCCGCCCGGCACCGATCTGATCGGGGCAAATCTTGGATAGATTCCGGCGGCGAGTTCATCCAGGCTGCTGGCTCGCAGCCGAAGTGCGGCGGCGTATTGCCACTGATACACCAGGACATCCTCAACAAACTGGCGCATGAATGCACTTGGGATCGCTTCCAGAAAGACAAACGGATCGTTATGATCACGAATCCCCGCGGCCCAGTGGCTCATACCTGTGGGACCCTGGCCGTAGGCGGCGATGAGTTTCAGGAGGTCGTCGCCGACCAGCGGATTGTCGCTCAGCTGGATCAGGTAGCGCTGGCCTATCGCCAGATTGGTCGATGGGTCATTCAGCCGATCGGTCTGGCCCTGACCGATGGCACCGATACTGATAGCGGTTGCCGGCATGACCTGCATCAGGCCGCGTGCACCAACCGATGAAACGGCGAGCGGCTGAAAGTTCGATTCGTGGCGAACCACCGCGTAGACGAAGGCCGGATCCATGCGGAACCCGCCGGTAGGTCGCAGCATCGGTAGTTCGAACTTCCCAAGCGCGTTTTCGGCGGCATCGGTATCGTCGCGCAATTCGTCGGCGAACTCATTAAAGCCGACCGCCTTGGCGACCAGGAACAATGAACGACCCAGAGTCGGTCGCGGTCCAGAGTCGAACCACAGTGTGCGCAACTCCGCCTCGGCTCGTTCGCGCTCTCCCACCTGGAGCAATGCGAAGCTTCTGCGGCCCGGCGCCGTCGCCATCAGAGCGTCGACATCAGCATTGGTTACCACTGATCTGCTGGCGGAAGAGGACGCCATGCAGGAAACGGACGAGTTTAACGCGTGGCGAGCAATCAGGCCATAGAATGTGTCGCTTTCCCTCGCCGCACGGCGCAGCCAAAAGATATGGCTACCGCGGTCGTGCGCTTTCTCAGCCAGCCGCGCGGTCCAGAATGCCGCGGCGGCGCGCGAGGACGCGGTTTCAGCGTTTTGCCAGGCTGCCTCTAACAGGGGCTTCGCGGTGACGAAATCACTCAGACGCCAGGCGGCGATTCCGCCGGCAAACAGAGAGTCGGCGACTCCTGGTGCGGACCGCGTACCGGCCAGAAGCAATCGCGCGGCTTCGATCGCCGCCCGATCATCATTTTGCACCAGGAGGGTGCGGGGCGGAACCGCGCTGGCTGCTTTTTGGCCCGGCCAGGCTTTGGATCTGGCGACGCCCGGGGTGACCGGCGGCTCGCCCACGGGCTGGGCCAGGGTCTCCAGCAGTCCCAGGATCGCCGGAGCGTCTGGTTGGTCGCCAAACCGGGCGAGCCAGGAGGTAAGCTCCGCGGCGTCCGGGATGTAGGCGGTATTGAGATAGCGGTCGGCGAGAACCGCACCGCGCAAAACGTCGCTTTCGAGGTGATCCATCTCCTGCGTAGCATCTGTGACGGCACCGGCTCGCTGCAGGGCGAAGATGCGCTTAATGCGGGCCACGTCACCGGGTGAGAGTGGTTGGGGCAAAGCGACGCTAGGGGCGCCGGGCATGCCGATGCGGGGGATCGCCAGGGCGGTTTGTTCGACCGCGTCGTCCGCGTTCTTAGCCCAGATGGGGGCGTTGAAGCCAGTCGCCGAAAGCACGGCGAAGGACAACATAAGTGAACGCAGCCGGTGGCGTCCCGACATGGGGCGTCTCGTTTGCATCGTCTGTGAATAGAGCCTCAATCCAGGCGATGCAAGACTTTAAGTTAACCTCGCCTGGATTGTGCCGTGCGCCCAAGGTGATTGTTCTTCACTGTCATGATGCTGATTTATCATAAATCTCCGTGGTCAGAACTGCCTGAAAGTTACTGTAATACTTAGATTTCTTGATCGAGATGTCCACCCGATCGCAACCCGATCTCTGGGTCAGGAAAGGCCGGGGCGGCCAGAAGTGTTTCGTCTCTATTTTGCGCGCGCGTCCCGACAACTGTCTGCCGAGCGGCCCCCTTTCACCGTTGGGGATCCGCTGCCATGTTCGCCATGTGCTGCGTCTGCATCGTCTGATTCTGACCGACTTCCGCAATTATGCGACGCTGACATGGCGACCGCGGGCGCCAGTCAGCGTCCTGATCGGACCGAACGGCTCCGGCAAGAGCAACCTGCTGGAAGCCCTGTCGCTGCTGGTGCCGGGCCGGGGCCTCCGCGGAGCCCGGGGCGCCGATCTGCCACGGAGGGGCGGCCCCGGCACATGGGCCGTCGCCGGGAAATTCTCAACGCTACAGGGTGAAGTTGATATCGGCACCGGTACCGCACCGGACGGTGGTAGTGACCGGCGGGTGTTCCGGCTCGACGGTACCACGCCGCGCAATCAGGCTGAGATCGCCAGCCGTGCCGCCGCGATTTGGCTGACCCCCAGGATGGACCGGTTGTTTCAGGAGGGTGCGTCGGGCCGCCGCCGCTTCCTGGATCGCCTTGTGTGGGCATTGGACGCCACACATGCACGCGAGGTCGCCGCACACGATGGCGCCATGACCCAGCGCAACCGCCTGCTGGCGGAGGGACGCGCCGAGCCCGCGTGGCTCTCTGGGCTGGAGGATGCAATGGCGCGCCATGGCGTGGCTGCGACGGCGGCCCGGATGGCCCTGGTGCGCCGGCTGAACGATGTTCCCATCCGCGGTGCGCTTTATTCCGCTTTTCCTCCGACAAGGATTGGCCTTGTTTGCGCGATCGCCAACCGGTTGGCTATTTCCCCCGCGCTGGAGGCCGAGGACTGGTTGCGCGCGACGCTGGCCGCGAACCGAGCCCGCGATGCCGCCTCCGGTGCCGCGGCGCTCGGCGCCCATCGGGCGGACATGACGCTTACCGATCTGGAAACCCGTACCGAAGCCGGGCTGGCCAGTACCGGGCAGCACAAGAGGTTGCTGATCGGTCTCATCCTGTCCCATGCGCGGCTGATAGCCGAGGTGCGGGGGTTCGCGCCATTGCTGCTGCTGGACGAGCCGGCGGTACATTTGGACGAGGATCGTCGTGCTGATCTGTTTCGGGCACTGCGCGTATCGCCCGCGCAGGTGATTATGACGGGAACGGACGCGGAGACATTTCTCCCCCTCGCCGATCACGCGGAGGCATGGCGGGCGAACGCCGGAGAATTGCGTCGCGAGCCGGGGTTTTCGACTGGGTCTCCCCTGTCCTCCGACGGCGGTACGTGCTAAGAATCTATAGTACTCAGAACACGCTCAGGAGTCTCTCGTCGGCATGTCAGACAACGCCGGAACACCCCCCGATTCCGTGCCCGAAAACGGAGATGCTTATGATGCGGCGTCGATCTCCGTCCTGAAAGGATTGGATGCCGTCCGCCGCCGCCCAGGAATGTATATTGGCGATACCGATGATGGCTCCGGCCTGCATCACATGGCATTCGAAATCATCGATAACGCGGTGGATGAGGTTCAGGCGGGATACGCGACCAGGGTCGAACTGACCTTGAACGGCGACGGGAGTGTCACGGTCCGTGATGACGGGCGAGGCATCCCCACGGACATCCACCTGGAAGAGGGTATTTCGGCCGCCGAGGTTGTGCTCACGCGACTGCATGCCGGCGGAAAGTTCAACCAGAACTCGTATAAGATCGCAGGCGGATTGCATGGCGTTGGCGCCGCCGTGGTCAACGCTCTGTCGGAGCGAATGGAGGTCCGCATCTGGCGTCACGGCGTGGAGCATCGCATCCGCTTCCGTCATGGCGACACCGAAGAGCCACTGACCATCGTGGGACCTGACCCGGATCACGTCAACGGGACAGAAGTGACGTTCAAGCCCAGTCCGGGCACCTTCACCCGGACAGAATTTGAGTTCCCTCTGCTGGAGCGGCGGCTCCGAGAACTGGCTTTCCTGAACTCTGGGATGACCGTCGTCTTGCGCGACGAACGCCATACCCCGGCGATCGAAAGCGTCATGCGGTATGACGGCGGCCTCGTTGCATTCGTTGAGTGGCTGGATCGGTCGAAGACTGCCGTATTCACGCCGCCAATCAGCTTGCGGACGCCGGCCGAGCAGGCTGGGATCCGGGTGGAATTCGCCCTGTCGTGGAACGACAGTTTCCACGAGACGATGCTCTGCTTCACCAACAATATCCCGCAGCGCGATGGCGGCACGCACCTCGCGGGCTTCCGCCAGGCGTTGACCAGGGTCGTGTCCAAATACGCCGAAGGGATGGGTAAGAAAGACAGCCTGGCCCTGGTGGGTGAGGATATGCGCGAAGGCATGACCGCTGTGCTGTCAGTGAAAGTGCCGGACCCGAAATTCTCCTCGCAAACCAAGGAAAAGCTGGTCAGTTCCGAGGTGTCGCCGGCGGTGCAGGCCGCGGTGGCGGACGCGGTGGCGCATTGGTTCGAAACGCATCCGAAAGAGGCCAGGGGGATCATCCAAAAGGTCATGGATGCGGCCGCCGCGCGTGAGGCGGCGCGCAAAGCGCGTGAGCTGACGCGTCGCAAAGGCGTGTTGGACGTCTCAACCCTGCCGGGCAAGCTTGCGGATTGCCAGGAGCGGGACCCGGCGAAATGCGAAATCTTCATCGTCGAGGGTGACAGCGCGGGTGGTTCGGCCAAGCAAGGGCGGGACCGCAAGTTCCAGGCGATCCTGCCGTTGAAAGGCAAGATACTGAACGTTGAACGCGCTCGTTTCGACCGCATGCTGGGGTCGCAGGAAATCGGCACGCTGATCACCGCGCTTGGCACCGGCATTGGGCAGGGGCCAGTTGAACAGGGCGGGTTCGACGCCGGCAAGCTGCGCTATCACCGCATTGTGATCATGACGGACGCGGACGTGGACGGATCGCATATCCGCACGCTGTTATTGACCTTCTTCTTCCGCCAGATGCGTGAACTGATCGAGCGGGGACACCTGTTCATCGCGCAACCGCCGCTGTATCGGGCGAAACGCGGCAATGATGAACGATACCTGAAGGATGATGATGGGCTCGAAACATTCCTGCTCGACAAGGCGCTGGCGAACGCACGACTGAGCTATACCGACGGCCGGGTGCTGGAGGGGGACGAACTGCGGCAAGAGGTGCGTCTGCTGCGCGAGGCGACGCTGCATTTACGGCGGTTGGCGCCTTCCATTCCAATCGCGCTGCTGGAACAGGCGGCGATCGCGGGCGTATTGACCTCGGATCGGATGCGCGCCACCGCCAATGCGCCATTGCTCGCGTCGCGGCTGAACGCTGTCTCGTTACCCACCGAGCGTGGCTGGATCGTGAGCGCGGACAATGGTGTCACTTTATCTCGCACCGTGCGCGGCGTGGTTGAGAAACACAGCCTGGAGCCAGTCGCGTTGCGCAGCGCAGAGGTGCACTGGCTGTCGGAACGTGCCGAGGCTCTGGCAGGACGATTTGGCGTGCCGGCGGAATTAAAGCTGGAACAGCAAATGGTTGAGGTCGCAGGTCCGGCGTCGGCGTTTGAACGGATCATGGCGCAGGGGCGGCGAGGATTGAGTATCCAACGGTTTAAGGGTTTGGGCGAAATGAACCCGGATCAGCTTTGGCAGACTACGCTGGATCCGGCGGCACGCTCGATGCTGCAAGTGAAAGTTGGGGATTCGGAGGATGCGGCGCAGGTTTTCAGCACGCTGATGGGCGATGTTGTAGAGCCGAGGCGGGAGTTTATTGTGGGTAATGCGTTGAAGGTGGCGAATCTGGACGTTTGACATCGTGTCAGCGCTCTGATGCGTGAGGTCCGTAAGCAGGTGAACGCTTCGATTGTCGATCCGGCGTTCATCGTCGCGGTGCGGAAGAAACTCGACCTGGATCAGCGCGAGGCCGCCGAAATTTTCGGTGGCGGCGTCAACGCGTTTGCGCGCTACGAGAATGGCAAGACCAAGCTGCCGCTGGCGCTGGTCAAGCTGCTTAAGTTGCTCGACCGGCATCCCGATCTTTTATCGGAAGTACGAGAAGCACGGGTTGACGCCTGAATGTGAGTTCACACGATTTCGTAACAAAGGAACCATCGATCCGGAACATTGGCATTATCGATCGGACCTGGTTGCCCCCCGGCCTCGCCCATGCCACGGTCCTCGAACCCCTCGACCGTCAACAGTGAGCGCAGCACGTGACCCTTATCCTGGCCAGCCGCCCGAACGTTTACTCCTCCTCGCCACTCGACCGTATCGCCACGCGGCGGGAAGATCATGCCTGGATCGAGCAGCAACTGCTTAACCCGGAAAGCCTGTTCGTGCCGGTTTGGCGCAACCGCAATCTGGTCACCGGCATGGACGCCGGCACGCCGGAGGCGGTTTACATCTCCGGTGAGGCGGCGGCTCGATTGCGAATGAGCAACGGTCCATGGGCATTTCTCGGGTTGCTCAATGAACAGGCGGTGTTCGCCATCGACATCAGTTCCGCCGAAGATCCGGTCCCGCTGCTGCCGGAATCGGTTGGCACATTCGTCGATCTTCGTTCAGTCGGCTGGGGTGTGCCGAAGCCTGAGGCGTCCGTACTGGCGCATGCTCGCGGCCTGATGCATTGGCGTGCCCGCCATCGTTTTTGCGGCGTATGCGGCGGTGTGTGTACCATCAAATCGTCGGGCCACATGATGCAGTGCACCGCGTGCGATGCTCAGCATTTTCCGCGCACCGACCCAGCTGTCATCATGCTGGTGCACAGGGGCGACATGGCGCTGCTCGGCCATTCCACCCGGTTCCCGCGTGCGACGATGTATTCGACATTGGCCGGCTTCGTCGAACCTGGTGAAACGCTCGAAGAAGCGGTCCGGCGCGAGGTGCTGGAGGAAGTCGGCGTGACGTGCGGTGACGTTCACTATCACTCCAGCCAACCCTGGCCGTTCCCGGGCAACATCATGCTCGGTTTCTACGCCGAGGGCCTGACCGAAGAAATCACCATAGACCCTGAGGAACTGAAGGACGCACGCTGGTTCACCCGCGAGCAGATGCAGAATTGCGACCAGCATGGGTTCCAGTTGCCGCGTGTCGACAGCATCGCGCGGCGTCTGATCGAGGACTGGCTGGCGCACGGCTGACCGCGTGCCTTCCGACTTGCTGACCATCGGGTATGAGGGCTGCACCATCGACGGCGTGTTAACGACGCTGCGGGAAGCACGGGTTGGCCTGCTGATCGACGTCCGCGCGGTGGCCGCCTCCAGAAAGCCGGGCTTCTCGAAACGCCAACTCGCGGCAGGTCTTGACCAGGCGGGAATCGGCTACCTGCACCTCCAGCGTCTCGGCACCCCCAAATCTGGGCGCGACGCGGTCCGGTCCGGGCATCCAGAGCGGATGGTGCCGATCTTCCGGGCTCACATGGAAACGCCCGAAGCCCAGTGGGCGCTGACCGAAGCGAAAGCTTTGGCGGTGGAAAAGCGATGCTGTTTGCTGTGCTTTGAACGCGACCATCACCACTGCCACCGTCACCTGGTGGCGGAGATGATCGCCGCCGAAACCGGTCAGACGATCGACCATCTGGAGGTCCCTGTCCCGCGGCCAGGCACTCTGTTTCCCTGAGATGCCTGGCCGTTCTCCGTTATTGAAGTCCGTTGAGCCGAGTTCGTGACGCGCAGGCGCAAGGGTACGGCATCGACGCGGGATCAGTCCCATCGGGCTTGCCTCTGGACAACCTTGAACCGCGTGGCGCATAGGGGCGCCCGTCACAGGGAGCCGCCAACACAACACCATGATGTACTTCAGCCGCCTGAAGGCCGCCGCCATCCTCGGCGTCTGTTTGCTCGGGCTGCTGGTCAGCCTGCCTAACGCGTTTCCCGCTCCGGCCTCCTGGGTGCCATGGCGCACTGTGCATCTTGGGCTCGACCTCAAGGGCGGCAGCTACCTGCTGATGGAGGTCGACATGAAGGCGGTGATCAAGGAGCGGTTGGACAGCCTCGTCGATGCGGTTCGCCAGGCGTTGCGGCCCGGAGCGATTTTCTACCAGACTCTGGAAGCGCAACCGGATCAAAACCGTGTCGTGCTGCGTTCTCGCGATCCCGCGAAGACCGATGCGGCGATGAGCGCGCTTCTACCGCTGGTGCAGCGAGACGGGCCGAACAACGCGCCCGACCTCGACATCGTGACCGCGGCGGACGGCGCGATCACGCTTACTCTTTCACCGGTAGCGCTTCACGCGCGGGCGGCGGGGGCCGTGCAGCAATCGATCGAGATTGTCCGCCGCCGCATCGACGAAACCGGCGTCGTCGATCCGCAGATCACCCAGCAGGGCGACAGCCGCATCATCGTACAGCTGCCCGGCATCGAGGATCCGAACCGCATCAAGCAATTGCTCGGCAAAACCGCGCACATGACCTTCCGCCTGGTGGATGAGACAGCGAACGCCGGTTCGCCGCCGCCACCCGGCGTCGAGTTCCTGCCGATGCAGGAGGGAGGCGGCAAGATCGCGGTCCGCAAGCGGGTGGATGTCGATGGCGGCGATCTGACCGATGCCCGCGCCGGCACCAACGGTCAAACCGGTGAGTGGATCGTCAACTTCAAATTCAATTCCAATGGGGCCCGCCGCTTCGCCGACATCACCCGTGCCAATGTCAACCATCGCTTCGCGATCGTGCTCGACGACAAGGTCATCTCCGCCCCGACAATTCGCGAGCCGATCACCGGAGGGTCTGGCCAGATCAGCGGTGGCTTCACCGCCAACAGTGCCAACGACCTCGCGGTGTTGTTGCGCGCTGGCGCGCTGCCGGCTCCGTTGACCGTTGTCGAAGAACGCACCATCGGACCTGAGCTTGGCGCCGACAGCATTCGGGCCGGAGCCATTTCTCTGTTGGCCGGCTTTCTGTTCGTCATCGCGTTCATGGCATTCTTCTATGGACTGTTCGGCTGGTTCGCTAATCTCTGCCTGGTCGTGAACCTGGTGCTGATGCTGGCGTTGATGTCGTTGCTGGAGGCGACCCTGACGTTACCGGGCATGGCGGGCATATTGCTGACCCTTGGCATGGCGGTCGACGCCAACATCCTGATCAATGAGCGTATCCGTGAGGAGCAAAAACGTGGGCGGCCGCCGCTGGCCGCGCTCGAACATGGGTTTCAGCGCGCTTATGCCACGATCTTCGACTCTAACGCGGCGACCTTTCTGTCCCACGTCATGCTATTTGTGTTCGGGTCAGGCCCGGTCAAAGGTTTCGCCGTTACCATCACGATCGGCATCGCGACCTCGATGTTCACCGCCTGGATGCTGACCCGGCTGCTGGTGTCGCAGTGGTACGTCGCGGTTCGCCCCAGGCTGTTACCGGTCTGAGGACGCCCCATGTTCATCAAGCCAAGGATGCGCCTCGCCCCCGATAACACGACGTTCAGGTTCATGAATGGGCGCATCGCCGGACTCGTCGTCTCCGCGATCCTGTCGACTGCTTCGGTGATCCTGTTCTTCACGCCAGGCCTGAATTTGGGCATCGACTTTTCCGGCGGGATCGTCATGGAGGTTCGGACAGATGGTCCCGCCGACTTCCAGAAGATCCGCGGTGCGCTCGCGGAAGAGCATATCGCCGATCAGGGTGTGCAACGATTCGGCGACGCCTCCACGGTGCTGATCCGCCTGCCGACCCAGCCCACCGAGGCGGGGACGCAGGTCGCGGTTTCCAAGGTCCGGACCGCTCTGGAAAAGTCTCTCCAGGGTGCGAAGATCGTTCGTGTCGACGCGGTCGGCGCCAGCGTTTCGTCGGAGTTGTTCCGCAACGGGCTTCTGGCGCTTGGCATCAGCCTGTTGATGATTCTGGCGTATATCTGGTTCCGGTTCGAATGGCAGTTCGCCGTCGGTGCGGTGGTGACATTGATCCTCGATGTGACCAAAGCCATCGGATTCCTGGCGATCACTCGCATCGAATTCGATCTCGTGATGGTCGCGGCGATTTTGACAATCCTCGGTTATTCCACCAACGATAAGGTCGTCGTGTATGATCGGGTTCGGGAGAATTTACGCAAATACAAGGTGATGCCGTTGCGGGACCTGATTGATCTGTCGATCAACGAGACACTCAACCGCACTTTGGGAACATCCATGACGGTGTTCCTCGCCAGTCTTCCGCTGGCGTTGTTTGGTGGGGCATCAATCTCCGGCTTTGCCTGGGTGATGTTGTTCGGCATTGTTGTCGGCACATCGTCGTCAATTTTTATCGCCGCGCCAATTCTCTTGTTCCTTGGTGAAAGGCGCTTGCGGCGCGATACAGTGGCTGTCGAAGCGCCGGAACCAGGCGTAGCGCGACAACCTTGATCGCGAGGCGCCCTTTACTGGCCGGCCTGGGCGCGGCGGTGTTCGCGCACCGGCGCGCCCGGGCCCGGCGCTTCCTCACGATGCTGACAGCCGCGCCAGCCGGAACGAACGGCGATGAAATCGCGCGGTCTTTCGCCCATCATTATGAGCGTTTCCTTGACGGACCCGAAATACAGGTCAGGAACCTGCCCGGCGATGGGGGACGGACCGCACTTCGGGCTCTGGCCGATGCTCCGCCCACAGGCAGCACGTTCGGCTGGGTGTTGACACCCGTGCTTCCCGCGCGCGCCGTGGACCGCGGGGATCCGGGTCTCCCATCGCGGCTTGATTTGCTCGGTTCCGTATTGCGGGAACCGATTGCATTCGTGGCTTCCCCCGCTGATCCGCTGGATTCTGTTCGGGATATGATTGAGCGCGCGAACCAGGATACAGGCGGCCTGCCCATGGGCACGCCACCACCCGGCAGCCCGTCACATCTGGCTGTGTTGCGATTACAGGTCTTGACGCAAACGCGTCTTAATATCATCCCTTTCCCGTCGGCGGCCGCCGCGCGACAGGCGTTGCTTGGCGGCAATGTCATCGTCGCCGCGCTCGGACTTTCCGACGTTATCGTGGCGTTGCGCGATGAAAAGCTCGTTGGTCTTGGCATCGCCGCGCGTCACCGGTCGGGCATCCTCCCCGATATGCCGATCCTGAGCGAGGCCGGTGTACCGTTGGCAGCGTGGATAAATCGCGGTCTCGCGGTGCCGGCGCACTCGCCGCGGGACGTGACCGAGCCCTTGGTCGCGGCGTTGCAGGCGGTCGCCGATGACGCGGCGTTCCGGAAACAGGCCGAAACTCTTGGCCTGCTGGGAGCCTGGAGCGACGGAACGACCTGGCGTGAGCAGATGGAACAGGAGAGTGCGGAACTCGCGGGATTGTGGGCGACTGACCCTTGGTTGAACGCCGCGGGCCAATAACATCTCCCGCCGGCCGTCCCCAGGAAGTCGCGTGGCCTTGTTGATAAGCAGAGATTGCGAGCACTCGGATTTCTGACCAGAAGGGGCGGATCGGCTGTATCGGCGATTTCCGCCAGCCGGCAAATGCGGTAAGTCCCCCACTGTATGCTGACCGACCTGCCCAACCTGCTGACATTGTCCCGGATCGCGGCCATTCCGTTACTGGTTGGTCTGGTGGCCGCACGATATCCGGTGACGGACTTCGTCGCATGCGTGGTATTCAGTGCCGCCGCGATCACGGATTATTTCGACGGCAAATTGGCACGTTCGCGCCGGCAGCAGTCTGACCTTGGCCGTATGCTCGATCCTATCGCCGACAAGCTTCTGGTCGGGGCCGTACTGATGATGCTGGTGGGGACTGAGCGTCTTTCCAGGCTGGCGCTTTATCCGGCCGTTGTGATCATGCTCAGGGAAATCCTGGTCAGTGGGCTGCGAGAATACCTGGCGGGAATTCGAATCGGACTACCAGTGACGAGTCTCGCCAAATGGAAGACCGGATTTCAGATGGGCGCGCTTGGCACTTTGCTCGCCGGCGATGGTTCGGCGCATCTCCTGCATTTGGATTATCTACCCGTCTCCTGGATTGGGGAGGCCATGCTGTGGATCGCCGCGGTGCTGACCCTGGTGACCGGGTGGGATTATCTGGTCGCCGGCTTGCGGCACGCGTCCGCGCCTAAAGTGCCTGGGCCCCAGGGGCGCGGTTCGATGCCGCGTCCGCCAGGCTGAAGGCCGTGGCTTGAAAGTGAAGGCCAGGTCTTGAAAGTATTGGGCATCGTCGGATGGTCGGGCAGTGGAAAGACGACGTTGCTCGTCGCGCTCCTGCCGTTACTGCGCGCGGCAGGCCTGGCAGTGTCCACCATCAAACACGCCCACCATGGCTTCGACATGGACCGGCCGGGAAAGGACAGCCATCGCCATCGCCTCGCGGGAGCACATGAAGTACTTGTCGCCTCCGCGCGTCGTTGGGCCTTGCTGCACGAGGTCGAGGGACCAGAGCCAGATCTTTCCGCCCTGCTGGCCCGTATGGAACCGGTCGATCTGGTCCTCGTCGAAGGGTTCAAGTCCCATCCGTATCCCAAGCTGGAGGTCTACCGCCCAATGCTGGGTAAGCCTTCACTCTGGGATCAGGAACCGGAGGTTGTAGCGGTTGCCAGCGATTCTACTCCCGATATAGGGCGGAGGATCCTGTTACCATTGAACCAACCGGAAACTATCGCCACCTGGATTCGAACCCGTGTCGTTACCGATGTTCGACCAGGTTCTTGAGAAGAAGGTTAACTGGGGGCACAGTCCCGCCCGCGCTCGCTGTTCCCGCGGGTTGATTTCATGGAGCCTGTTCTGATGCGGCGTATCGCCCTGGTAAGCCTGACGATGCTCAGTGGCTGCGGCTACCACACTTGGTGGAATCCGCCGTTCACTTCGGGTTACAGCCCAAATACGCCTGTCACCAACAGCGTGAACATGAGCCGCGTCAAAGGTGGGGACGTGGCCGTCACACCGCTACAGACGGAGCCTGGCGATATTTGGCCCGGCCCGCTGCCGCCGCCGAAGACATTGCAGGACCTGGAGCGGCAGTCGCCGACGAGTTCGCAGGCTCCGGTGAAGGGATCGCCTCTTGAACGGGCGGGGAACCCTCTGCTGGCGCCATTGCCCAATGGGACGCCTGGGTCAACAACTGGTGCGTCTGGCGGTGGCAACCAGACGACAACGCAACCGGCGCCTGGCCAGCCGCAGGCCGACCGGCGCATCATTGTGCCGAACGGCAATGGTACCAGCACCGTTATTTATCCGGACGGACGTATCGAAACCATCCCAACGCCGAAGTGACGGGGGCACGATTCCCATGGCCGCGCCCCTGTCCATTGTATACTTCGCCTGGGTTCGGGAACGTGTCGGCGTGTCGGAAGAAAGTCTTTCCCCTCCGGACTCCGTGGCGACCGTGGCCGATCTGGTGACCTGGCTTTCCAACCTCGATCAACGGCACGCCGCCGCGTTCAAAGACCGCGAAACGGTACGCTGCGCGGTGAACCACGAGTTCGCCGATACCTCGACCGTGCTGCGTCCTGGTGACGAGGTTGCGTTTTTTCCGCCAGTGACCGGTGGGTAGAGCGGGGTGGGCAGAGTGGAGGGAGCCAGACCGAAATGACGACAATCAGTGTTCAGACAGAAGATTTCGATGTCGCGGCTGAGATCGGCCGTCTGACAAATGGCCGCACCGATATCGGGGGTCTGGGCTGCTTCATCGGCGTTGTGCGCGAGGATACGTCGCACGAGTCCCCCGAGCGCGCGATCCGGGCGCTGACGCTGGAACATTATCCATCAATGACAGTGCGTGCCATTGAACGCATTACCGCTGAGGCCGAGCGGCGTTGGGATCTTATCGGGTGTACTGTCATCCACAGGGTCGGGCGGATGCTGCCCGGCGAGAACATTGTCCTGGTTCTGACCGCCGCCGCGCATCGACAGGCTGCGCTTGACGCGACCGCCTTTCTTATTGACTGGCTCAAGACGAAGGCCCCGTTCTGGAAACGCGAGGAATTTCAGAACGGTGAAGGCGTCTGGGTGGAGGCCAAGGACACCGATGACGCCGCCACAGCACGTTGGTGAATCCACCATCGCGCCTTGACCCATGACGATTTCATCGATGAAGTTGAGGGTGACCGCACGCTGCCTGGCGACGTGCGCGGCTCGTCGGGCTTATCGCCCGGTAAGCGCCAAGGTTTCCCGCACTGGCATCTTCAGAGCTTTACAAAGGGCCGTGAGATTTGTATCACGGGGCCGAACTCGGCCGCTTTCCCAATAATAAATCGACACTTGTGAGACGCCCAGGCGGTCCGCCAGTTCGGCCACGGTGAAACCTTTGACCTCCCGGGCCTGGCGGATTTGCTTACTTAAACTTTTTGTCCGAGCCAATGTCGTCACTCCTTCCTTTGAGACCCGCGGCCATTCCCTAAATACTGGACGGTGTGATCGAGGTCAGGTGGGTTTGAGGTCTGTTGCACCACACTTTAGGCATCAGCATGATAAATGAACTCAAATTGCATATCAACCGTGGTTGGTGACATTTTTTCGGATTGTGCGAAAATGAGGCCTATCACGACTCAAGGCTATCCAACGGGTGGAAAATGTCGGGAGGAACCAGGGTGTGAATGTCGTCATAACGAATCTCACGGACCATACAGGTGCCGAGGTGCACGGAACAGACCTCGCCACCGCGATTGACCCGGAAACGCGCGCGCGGCTCAATGAGGCCTTTGTGGATCGTAGCGTTCTGGTGATTCGCGGTCGGGCACTCTCACCGCACCAAATGCTCGATGCCGTCCGCATGTTTGGGGATGTTTTTCCGCAGCATAACACGCGATTCGCGCTTCCTGACTGTCCGGAAATTCATTACATCTCGAACCAGGACAAGTTCCCGGACGGACGCCGCTATATTCCAGGGGAGGGCTGGCACACCGATCATTCCAATGACGTGCGTCCCCCTAAAGCGACGATTTTGCACGCGGTCACCTTGCCGAGCACCGGTGGTGACACGCAATTCGCCAACATGGCCGCCGCGTATGACGCTTTGTCCGAGGCAGTCCAAGAGCGTCTGCGGAGACTGATTGCCATCCATGTCTATCAGAGCAGCCACAGCGCCCGGCGATTGATGGCGCTTCCTTCAGCGGCGAAGGAGCGGGTCCCAAACGCCGTACTGCATCCGATAATCCGCACCCATCCCGATTCGGGCCGCCGGTCAATCTACATCAATCCCATCCGGATCGAGGGCATTCTCGGCCTTGATCACAAAGAGGCGCTGCCCTTGCTCGATGAATTATTGGCGCATGCGACGGCGCCACGCTTTCATTACCGGCACAAATGGGAACCGGGCGACCTGGTTATGTGGGACAACAGATGCCTCTTGCATAAGGCAAACGGTGATTACGACATGAACGAGGTGCGCTACTTATATCGGGTGATGCTGAAGGGCAGTGTGCCAATATGATAGGCTCATTGGCACGTGCGACGACGCCCTGAATTATAACGCAGCGCCTGTTTCCGTTATCCCTGGGCGGTAGGGCGCTTCGCCTCCGCCAGCACTTCGCGCGCCAGCGGCGGCATCCCACAGTCTACCATGGCGCCCTGATATTTGACCGCGCCAAGACCGGTGTTCTCGGCATCTTCAAACGCTCGCGGGAGGCCTTCGAAATACCGGATCTCATCCGGCGTGGGGCCGAACACCGCATTGGCAATCGCGAATGCGACGGATGCATCACTTCCACTCCGGTGTACACGAAGTCGCGCGCACGTCGAAAGAGGCGCTCGGTGGCATCGAGATCTTCGATCGGCGTGCCAACAATCCCGGCGATCGGATACATCGCTCCGGCTGCTCGGCTGTCCAGGACGAGTTTCGACGCGAAATAGGGTTGCTCAATTCCATCTGAGGTGGCGCGAAACCCAAATGTGCGCGCGAAATCTCCCGAGACCGGGCCGCTCAACGCGCCATGAATACCGCGCACCCGATCGCTGGCCCCCGCCGGTGGGCGCACGTCATGCATCCGCTCGGCCGTTTCCGGCAGCGGAAGGGTCCCGACTGTTCCATGCGGCAGGTCCGCGCGGCCCCCATGATGGCTCAACAGATCGTGCAGGCGCTTGACGTCTGTCACGGATTGAGCTTTTGGCAGCACGATGGCGGTCAGACCATCGGTCACCGCCGCGGCGAGTTCCTCTTCTGTTCGCTCATGCAGCGGACTAATTTGCACGAAGGCACCGACCTTCGCCGCCTTCAATTCGGCGATCTCATCCTTTAAATATTCCATCGCCTGGGCTTTGAACTCGGGCGGAACCGAGTCCTCGATGTCGAGCATAGCGGCATCCGGCGACTCGGATGGCCTTGCCGACCCAATCGCGGCGATGCGCTGGCACGAAGAGCGCGGAACGGATGGGCCACATGGGACGTCTCTCCCGATCGTTGGAACTGGCATGCGCGGTCGCGCACCATCAATAACACCAACCTTGTCATGATCGGCAACTGCGCCGCTTGCGTCTCCCCCATCGACGGTGATTTCTGTCAATATCAGCTGACAACGCGGACCAGGAGGAAATCCATGCCCTATCCCACGCATTTGCTTCCAACAACGGTTGTCGGCAGCTACCCCCAACCAGCCTGGTTGGTCGACGGGGATGCGCTGAAGCATCATGGCGTGCCAAGAGTGCATGCGCATGGGATATGGCGGGTTCCGGAGACGTTGCTGGAGCAAGCCCAGGATGACGGCACCATTCTGGCGATCCGGGAGATGCAGCTGGCCGGAATAGACATCGTCACGGATGGCGAAATCCGCCGCGAGAGTTATTCCAATCGATTTGCTCTCGCGTTGGACGGCATCGACGCCGATCAACCCGGAGAGGTTCGTTCCCAGGCTGGGCGTGTCACGCCGGTGCCCAGGGTGGTGGGCAAGATCCGCCGGCGTGGTCCAGTGGAGGTGCGCGATGCCGAATTTTTGCTGCGCAATGCCACTCACGCCACCAAGATCACGCTGCCGGGCCCGTTTACGATGACGCAACAAGCCCGCGACGATTTCTACAAGGACGAGGAAGAGTTGGCGATGGATTATGCCGTTGCCGTCAATGAGGAACTGCGGGCGCTGAAAGCCACCGGTGTCGATGTCGTGCAGTTGGATGAGCCCTGGGTGCGGACCGCACCCGAAAAGGCGGCTCGCTATGGGCTGCGCGCCATAAATCGCGCGCTCGAGGGAATTGAAGGTCCGACGGTCGTCCATCTTTGTTTCGGTTACGCGGCGGTGGTCGCCAACAAACCGACCGGTTACAGTTTTCTGGCGCAACTGGCCGACACCATCGCGGATCAGATCTCGATCGAGGCGGCACAGCCGAAACTGGACCTCGGGGTGCTGCGTGACCTCGCTGGAAAGAAGATCATGCTTGGGGTTATCGATCTGGGTGACCTGACCGTGGAGTCAGCTGAAACGATCGCGGGCCGCATTCGCGCGGGACTGAAATATGTATCGCCGGAAAACTTAATTCCGGCTCCGGATTGTGGGATGAAGTACCTGCCGCGCGAAATCGCTTTCGGGAAATTGAAAGCTCTGGCCGCGGGCGCGGCGATTGTGCGGCGGGAACTGACGGGGGTCGCCTGATCGCGCGAGATCAGGTGTGTGGCGCGTGGTTCGAGGGGCTCAACCGCGCCGGCATGAGACAGGCGAACAACAGCGCCAGTAGTGAAAACAGGCCGGCGAGTAGCCAGGCGTTGTGCAGACCGCTGGTTATGACATCTGTGAGGTGCGCGACCTCCGGCGGTGGCAACGCTGCTCGGCTAACCGGATTGAGCATGCGGTCCAACGCGCGGCCCGCGCCTGGATCCATCTGAAGTATTGTCGCGTTCAGCACCGCCCCGCAGCCACTGACCCCGATGACCTGGCCCAGAAAGCGAAGAAACATGGTTGAGGACGTCGCCGCACCGCGCTGGTGCCATGGAACCGACGCCTGGATGGAAACAATGAACACGTTCGTGCAGAAGCCCATTCCAATTCCGACGATAAAGGAGCCGAGGGCAGTGAAGATCGCTCCCGCTGCCGGTGGTGCCAGAATAAGGATCAGGCAGCCGGCGACGAGTGAGACGCCACCCATGATAGCGCCCAGCCGGTAGGTCGTCCGAGCCACGATGCGGGCGCCGAAGATGCTGGCGGCGGCCCAACTGACCGACATCGCACCCAACACGATGCCGCCGGTGAACGCGCTGAGCCCCATCGCGCCTTGCACATAGGCGGGGAGATACGCCGATATCCCCATCATCATGGCACCTGAGGCACAGCTGCCGAGGGAACCGACCACGATGACCCGGTTGTGACGCCAAAGCTCGAAGGGTAGCATCGGTTCGCGTGTGGTGCTTTCGTGCAGCGCCAGCCAAATGCCGGCGCCCGCGCTGATCGTCAAAACCAATCCCAACATGACCGGCGTAAAGCCGCCGCCCTGCACGAGTGCCAGGATCAGGCCGCCGGCGGTCACCAGCATGAGCAACGCACCGATCCAGTCGATTGAGCGGCGGCGCGGCTCCGCTGTCTCATGCAGGAACGCGGCGACCATCGCCGCCGCGGTCAGGCCGATCGGAACATGGATCCAGAATACGACAGACCACGACACGTGCTGGATCAGAAACACGCCAAGCGAAGGGCCCACGACAGCTGAAACACCAAAGACGGAGGAGACAAGGCCCTGGACGTGGCCTCGCTCGGTTGGGGTGTAGATATCTCCAAGAATTGTCGCGGCGATCGGTTGCACCGCGCCGGCGCCAAGACCCTCGATCGCCCGGAAGCAAATCAGCGGGACCATGCCCCAGGCGAAGCCGCACAGTATGGCGCCCGTGATGAACAGTGCGACCCCAGCGAAGAACACTTTCTTGCGGCCGAACATGTCGGCGAGGCGCCCGTAGATTGGGATGCTGACCGCTTGGGTCAGCAGGAAAATGGTGAACACCCAACTGAACAGGTCAAACCCGCCGAGGTCGCTGACAATCGTGGGCAACGTCGTCGCGACGATCGTGCTTTCAATCGCCGCCATGAATGTCGCCATGAGGCAGGCCGCGAGAACCAGCGAACGGCCAGGAACCCTGGCCTCGTCAGAAGGCAAGACGACGATCGTGTGGCGTTGGACGGCCTCCGCGCGAGGTTCGCGCGCGGCTTCCGTGACGTCATCGGGCATGGACGGTTTCCAGTTTGTGTCTGTTCTGTCATTCCACGCGACGTATGACAACCAAGACGCTGGCCCAGAGGCGTGCTTGACGCTCCAGGGTGGTCCTGCGACCGTCCGGTCGATCAGCCCCGCGAGGCAGCCACGCCAAGGCAGAAGGAACGGCCATGAAATTCGGCATTTTCTATGAGCACCAGTTGCCGCGACCCTGGAATGCAAACAGCGAATATGAACTGTTCCAGAACTCGCTCGCGCAGGTCGAACTCGCCGACAAACTTGGTTATGATTATATGTGGGAAGTGGAGCACCACTTTCTTGAGGAATACTCTCACTCTTCCGCGCCTGAGGTGTTCCTGGCGGCCGCCAGCCAACGCACGAAGCACATCCGACTTGGCCACGGCATCGTGCAAATAACGACCAATCAGCCGCATCGTGTCGCGGAACGGGTCTCGACACTGGACCAGATATCTGGCGGCCGGGTTGAACTGGGCCTGGGTGAGGGAGCCGGACCGGCGGAGTTGCATCCGTTCGGCATTCGCGTGCGCGACAAGCGTGATCGGTGGGAAGAGGCGGTCAGGGCGATCATGCCGATGTTCACCGAGGAAAGTTGGGAGTTTCACGGCCAATATTACGATTTTCCGGCACGTAATGTGATTCCGAAACCGTTTCAAAAACCGCATCCGCCGCTGTGGGTCGCGTGTTCCAACATCCGAACGATTGGGGAGGCGGGGCAGTGGGGCATGGGCGCCCTTGGTTTTAGTTTCGTATCGCCAGACGCCGCGCGGGCCTGGGTACACAAATATTATAATATGCTGCTGGATCAGCCGAAGCGGCTGAGCAACTATAAAGTCAACCCGAACGTCGCGATCGTGAATGGTTTTATGTGTGCGCCGACGGATGAAGAAGCTCTGGAGAAGGCCGCGGGTTGGACGTTCTTCATCTTCGCTCTGTCATATTACGGACGGAAAGGCATCGACGCGCCAGGCAAGGGCGACCTGTGGCGCGAGTACCAGGACTGGCGCAATTCAGATAAGGCGCGGCAAGCACTTCGAAATGGACTGATCGGCTCGCCGGACACCATCCGTAAGCGCTTGCATTTGTTTGAAGAGGCGCATGTCGATCAGGTGATCCTGCTCAATCAGGCGGGCAAAACGTCGCATCAGGATATTTGTGACAGCCTCGACCTGTTCGCGAAGGAGGTGATGCCAGAATTCCACGATCGCCAGCCGGTGCAGGATCAGTGGAAGCAGGACGTGCTGAGCCGTAAGATCGTGTTGCAGGATCTCGATACCGAGAAATACGATCTCTACTCGCACCAGAACGAGGATATCGTGCGCCTGACGCCAGAGCAATTGCGCCTGCGCATGGCAGAGAAAGAGAAGTTGGCGGCCGCTGGCGAATAGACGGCACAGGAGACGGTCGATGCGACAAATGGTGATGGTGGGATTTTTGCAGGCGCAGAATTGCACGAATCTCGTCAGTTCATGGCGACATCCAGGATCGCGCACGGACACATGGAGCCCCGAATATTACGCCGACCTCGGCCGCGTGCTGGAAGAAGGCAAATTCCAGGTGGCCTTCTTCGACGATCGGCTCGCGATGCCGGACCGCTATGGCAATGATCATAAGCATACGGTTGAGCACGGCATTCGTTGCGTGAAGATGGATCCTATCGTGGTCCTCATGGTCTTGGCCGCCGCGACGAAGCGCCTGGGTCTGGGGGCGACGCGCACCACCACCTATTACGAGCCATTCGACGTCGCTCGAGCCTTCGCCACCATCGATTTGATGACGCACGGACGAGCCGCCTGGAACGTCGTGACCTCGATGAACGACGGCGAGGCCCTGAACATGGGTAAGGAACTGCATCCGGAGCACGATGGCCGCTACGATCAGGCCGAGGAATTCATGGAAATCGTCATGGGACACTGGACGTCCTGGGATGACGACGCGATCGTGCAGGACAAGACAACCGGCTTGTTCGCGCACGGTGACAAAGTGCGCCGCCTCGATTACCGGGGAAAATATTTCAATTCTCGCGGCCCCTTTACCGTGCCTCGGTCGGAACAAGGTCACCCGGTGGTCATCCAGGCCGGGCAGAGTGCCCGGGGGAAGAGGTTCGCGGCGAAGTGGGGAGAACTGCTGTTCGTCGGCAGCCCGCCAACGCTGGATATCGGCCGCCAGAACTACAAACAAATCAAGGAATCCGTCGCCGCCAATGGCCGCGATCCAAACCATGTCATCATCGCACCGTCCGCTTACATCATTTGCGGTGAATCGAAGATGGAAGCCGAAGATAAAATGGCGCTGACGGAAAAGCTTACGCTGGAAATTGACGCATTGTCGCTATTGTCGGAAGCGATGAATTTCGACTTCGCGTCCAAAGGAATGGACGAACCATTCACGGACGAAGAGCTGGACAATATCTCTGGCACGCAGTCGATGCGCGACCGGGTGGTGGCGGCATCCGGCATTAAGAACCCGACGCCGCACGATTTTATCAAATTCAGCCGCCGTGCTCGCCCCAACAAACCTTTCATCGGCGGACCGAAGGAGATCGCGGACGGGCTGGAGGAATGGTTCTCCACTGGTGTTTGCGACGGGTTCGTGGTGGCCGCGACGCATTCCCCGGGCACCTATATCGAGTTCGTGAAATACGTCGTGCCGGAGCTGCAACGGCGCGGGCTTTACCATAAGGACTACAGAGGCGCCACGCTGCGCGAAAACCTTGGCCTGCCCACTCCGCGGGTTGGCGTTTGAAAGGAGGGAGAAACCATGATCTTCGAAATGCGAACCTACACGTTCCACCAGGGTAAACTACCCGCTTATCTTGACCTCGCCCGTAACGTTGGGCGTCCGGTCCGGGGGCAAAACTACGGCACTAATCATGGCTATTGGACGTCGGAGTTCGGCTCGCTGAACCAGATCTGGCATCTATGGAGCTATACGAGCCTCGACGAGCGCAAGCGTTTGCAGGGCGAATTGGCCAAGAACGAACGTTGGACGAAGGAATACGTGGCCATTGTGCGGCCGTTGATCGCGCGCCAGGACATTCGATTCCTGAACCCGGTGAACGGGGTCAATCCGCCGGCGAAGGAAGGTGGTTTCTACGAACTCCGCATGTATCGCACGAACCCTGGACGTGCCGCCGGTTGGGCTGCCGCTTTCCGCGATATCATGCCGGTGCGAGAGAAATATTCTCGCAACATCGGGATCTGGACCGGCGAGGCGCCGCAGCCGAACGAAGTCTGGCACATGTGGAACTATCAGGATACGAAAGAACGGGCCGCGGCACGGACGGCCTTATTCAAGGACCCGGAGTGGCTCGCCTTCCTGGCAAAGAACACCGGCGCGGTTGTCGAGATGAACAACATGATGCTGATGCCAACCGATTACTCAGGCCTGAAGTAGGCATGCCATGAAACTCGGCCTGTCAATCGGCTATTCCAAAGCGCACCTCGATGTCCCGGTGAACCTGGTGCAACGGGCCGAGGAACTTGGTTACGATTCGGTCTGGAGCGCGGAGGCGTATGGCTCCGATGCCGTGACACCTCTGGCATATCTGGCGGCATTGACGAAACGGATCCGCCTCGGCACCGGGATCATGCAGCTTGCCGCCCGCACACCGGCGAACGCGGCCATGTGTGCCGGCACGGTCGACGCACTTGCTGGCGGCGGCCGCTTCATCGCCGGTCTTGGGGTTTCCGGGCCCCAAATTGTTGAGGGATGGTACGGTGAGCCCTGGGGAAAGCCGTACTATCGGATCCGCGATTATGTCGCGATCATGCGCAAGATTTTCGCCCGCGAGGAACCGGTCACCCATGACGGGCGGGAGATCAGCCTGCCCTATAAGGGCGAAGGTGCAATGGGCGTGGGCAAGCCTCTGAAGTCGATCCTGCACATGAACCCGCACATACCGATTTATTTGGCTACCGGTAACGAAGCGACCGTGAAGCTGACCGCCGAGATCGCCGACGGCTGGGTGCCGATGGGGTTTTTCCCGGGCTCACTGGAGTTCTATCGCCCTTGGCTGGAGGAAGGATTCCGCCGTGCGGGCAACGGCAAAGGTTTGAAGGATCTGGAAATCCAGGCTTCTGTGCATGTCGAGGTCAATGATGACGTCAAGGGTGCACTGGCCAAACTCAAGCCCGAGGTCGCGCTGTACGTTGGCGGTATGGGCCATCGCGATAAGAACTTTCATAAGGATATCATGGTTCGTTACGGCTTTGCTGATGCCGCGAACCGAATCCAGGAACTCTATCTCGCGCACCGCAAGGAGGAGGCGACCGCGGCCGTACCTGACGAATGGGTGGATTTGAAATCACTGGTTGGCCCGCCCGCCCGGATCAAGGAGCGCTTTCGCGCCTGGGAGGACAGCGGAGCCAGCGGTGTGACTGTGCGCTCTCGCCAGCCCGAGGCGATCGAAGTCATGGCCGAAGCCGCGCGCCTGAACTGAAAAAGGAGAGAAACGATGCGATACAAAGACAAAGTCGCGCTGATCACCGCGGCGGCAAGCGGGATCGGCCGCGCCACCTGCGACATTATCGCACGGGAAGGCGGTATCGTCGTCTTGGTCGATAATAACCAGGGACGGCTGGATGCAGCTGTTGACGCTATCAACAAAACTGGCGGTAGCGCGCACGGGAGGCTGTGTGATGCTCTCGATCCGTCACAGGTCGACGCCGTCGTGGCCAGTGTGACCAAGGAGTTTGGTCGGATTGACATCCTGGTCAATGCGGTTGGCGGCAGCACGATCATTCCACGGCCGGCGGCGAAGGTTGACGAGTTGTCGCTGGATGAATGGCATCGGTTGATCAGTTTCAATCTCGATGGAACGTTCCTGTTCCTTCATGCGGTCGTACCGGTGATGAAGGCCCAAAAAAGCGGCAAGATCGTCAATCTCGCGTCGATTGCCGGGCGGGGCCTGAGTGCATCATCCTCGGTTGCCTACTGCGCGGCCAAGGGCGGGATAATCGCGCTGACTCGTAAATTGTCCATCGAACTGGGTGAGTTCAACATCAACGTGAACGCGATCGCGCCCAGCCTGACCTTGACCGAGCGCATTCGCCCTCACTGGAACCAACGTTCGCCCGAGGCGCAATCCGCCGAGATCGAGCGAACACCTTTGAAGCGCGTTGCTGAGGCAACCGACCAGGCAAAAGTCATTTGCTTCCTGGCTTCAGGCGATGCCGATTTTGTTACCGGTCTGACGATCGACGTAACCGGCGGGCTGTGAGCGCGCGTTAACCGTTTCATTATCTTTCGGCGATAAGGCAGATCACGAACCCAAAGGGCGTGAGCGTTCCAATGCTGCCACCGATCGATGATGTCAAAAACTGGATGAACATGTTCCGCTGGATCGTGAAGATGATCCGCGATGAATACGAGGTAGATGAGTCGATCCTGACGCGTTCCGCCGCGTTGGAGACGGATTGCGGCCTGATGATCGAACAGCTCGAGGCCATACTCGGCGTCGTCGGCGAGAGCTTCAGTCTCACTTTTCCACCAGACACACTGAATGAGGTGTTGAGACTGGAGGAGCTTTGCATGCTCGCCAGCTGGATGAAGGGTCTTTACAAGCGCCCGTCGTTCATTTCCGACGAGTTTGAAGCCGCTTGCAGGGGCATGAACCCGGGCTGTTCGTAGGACACGCCTCGAACGCCCGCTTGCCCGTCAGTCGTCGGCCCACAAGCCATGATGGCTTCAGGCATGGCCGGTAAAAGGACCCCTCTGCGATGGCTCGGTGGTTGGCCAGAGCCACCGCACGTTGGATACGGGCGTCGCACCCGCTTGCCCGTTAGTCGTCAACCCTCGAATCTGGGCAGCTTCAGCGCGAGTTCGGCGAATGCATCCTCGTCGGTGCGGTCGTAGCGTAATGGTGTAACCACGATCCGCCCAGATCGCATCGCGGTGTAGTCGGTTCCCGGGCTTTGCTGGCGGTCACTTCGATGGAAATTAAGCCAGTGGTAGGCCAGTCCGCGGGGATCGATCCTGGTATCGACATGCATGCCGCTGATCACGCCCTCGCCCTGCTTCGCGAGCGCGATCGGTCCCGCTTCGTCGGCCGGGATGGGCGGAAAGTTGACGTTCAGGCAGGCGCCCTTCGCCCAACCGATATCGACCAGTTGTTGTATTGTTCGCGCCCCGAGGGTGCGTGCGGTATCCCAGGGCACGTTCTGGCGATCGGTGAAGGCCTGGCTCAGTGCGATCGCCGGCACACCCAGCATCATCGCGGTCATCGCGCCGCCGACGGTGCCGGAAAACACGGTCTCGATGCCAAGGTTCACACCACGGTTCACGCCGGACAACATGAGTTGCGGTGGCGCGTCCTTCATCAGGTGGCAGATGCCCATCGCCGCGCAGTCCCCCGGCGTGCCGGTGACACCAAAACGGTGATGGCCCCGCTCAGAGACACGGATCGCGTGATGAAGGCTGATCGCGTGGGACTGGCCACTCTGATCGTGCTCGGGTGCCACAACCCAAACTTCCGTCGCCAACTGGGCCGCGATTTCCTCAAGCACCGCCATGCCCGGGGCGTCAATGCCGTCGTCGTTGGTCAGGATCACGCGATCAAGCACGGGGCGGTCTCCAACATCGTGAGAGCAACCCTGTTTGCCCGGTGCCAGCAGCCGCGTCCAGGGCCGAGTGGAGGTTGCGCCGATCGTGGCATCGGCTCAGCATCGGGTCCAACGAAGGGGAGTGTATGGCGATGCTGATCATCGACGCGCAGGTGCATATCTGGGGTAGTGGGAAACCCAGCGCCCATCACCGACAGACCTCCGTTTACACCGCCGAGGAACTGATCAAGGAGATGGATGAGGCGGGCGTGAATGGGGTTGTTCTGCATCCGCCGAGCTGGGACCCCGGCTCCAACGAGATGGCGATCGAGGCCGCCAAAAAATACCCCGACAAGTTTTGCAGCCTCGGCTGGTTTCCCCTCGACGACCCATCTCAGCGCAAGCGAATCGAGACCTGGAAGCAGCAGCCCGGGATGCTGGGGCTACGCTGGTCCCTGACCCGGCAGGGACAAGAAACCTGGCATGAGGACGGTACAATGGACTGGCTGTGGCCGGCCGCGGAGAAAGCAGGCACGCCCATCGCGACAATGGCATGGCGGTTCCTGCCGTTGTTCGGCCAGATCGCCGAACGGCACCCGAATCTGAAACTCATCATCGATCATCTGGGCGTGATTCGGTCGGCGAAGGACGATGCGGCCTTCGCGAATTTGGCGCCGTTGGTGGCACTGGCAAAGCATCCGAACATCGCGGTCAAGGCGACGGGCGCACCGAGTCATTCCTCAGCGCCCTATCCATTCAGGAGCATCCATGACGGTCTGCATCGGATCTACGATGCATTCGGGCCGAACCGGTTCTTCTGGGGAACGGACATCACGCGAATGCCCTGTAGCTATCGCGAATGCGTGACGATGTTCACCGAGGAATTGCCATGGCTGAAAGGCCGCGACCTGGAGTTGGTCATGGGCCAGGGAGTGATCGATTGGTTGGGGTGGAAGCGCTCGGCTTAGGGACTCTTGGCCTCGCCATGCTGTGTTGTAGCCTTTGAACGGCGTCGGAATTCGCTTGATGTCCTGCAACAGATCTGGAGGAATGTCTTTCTCTGACGTCGGTTCGGATGGGACGGTCGAACGTTGCGTGTTGACCTCGCCGGTGCGCATGTTCACCGCATCGCTTAGGCCGCCGAAGCGTCCTTCGAGCCGTTTGGCGATTTCCTTATGAGTGCCCACGGCAGTGAAGAGATGAACGACATCATCGGAGACGCGGGTTGCCATCTCGGCCCATTTGCACTGTTTGGACATCACGTTGAGTTCGCGGCCCAGATCGCCAAGGCCGTATAGTTCGAGAACGCCCCAGTAGCCTGGAGTAGAGCCATGGAATGCGAGGCGGCCGCGGATCACCTCGAAGGCCCGCGCTGTAGAAGCCTCGTCAGGTCCGGTCGCGATGAAGCCACCGCCGGTGATTTCGAAGTGAGCGCGGGTGCGGTTGGTGCGCACCATGCCTTCTTGCACGTGTGGAAGGATGAACTCAGCCAGATAACGCCGTGTGCAAAAGCCATGCAATCGCGCTCCGTCTCCAACTTCTCCGGCCAAACGTAGCCCATGCGGACCGACCGCCGCCAAGGTGATGGGCACCATCTTGTGGCCCATCGAAGGTGGCATGAAGTATGGCGGCATCAACTTATAGTATCGCCCTTCAGAGAGGAGTTTTTCGCCGTTCTCCCAGGGGGTCCAGATCGCGCGCAGAGCATTGACGTATTCGCGGATCCTGGGCGCGGGCGCGGTTCATGGCACACTGAAACGGCGCTCGTTATGAGGACGAATTTGTGGTCCGAGACCTAGGGCCTGTCGTCAATTAGCCAATTTCGGCGTGATCGGACCCGTTTCATAGTAGATTATTCCAAAATTGGGGCCACCCGGGCGACGGGATGGCCTACCGGATGCCGATGAGGCCCGATTCAGGGCCTGTTTTCGGGTCACCAATGCCGTTTAGCTTAATTGACGACAGGCCCTAGAACAAATCGTCCCTTCGACGCGTTTTGGATATCCCACGAGGCGTTCGCCACCACCATGGGACTGCGCGGAAAAGCAATCGCCACTGACGTGCCGAGGTGCAATCGCTCGGTGCACACGTACGCAGATCAGCCTGCGGCAGGTTGTTAGGGACACGCATTGGTTGGGTTCCCTGTCACCGGCCGTGGAACATGGGCTTGCGCTTCTCGACGAAGGCTTTGACGGCCTCGCGATGATCCTCGGTCTGCGAGCATCGGGCCTGATTGAAGGCTTCCATGTCGAGGACAGTCTGAAAATCACCGGTCTCGGCGGCATGTAGGTTGCGTTTCGCATATCCGACCGCGATTTGAGGCAGGTCCGCTATCCTGCGCGCGATCGCCATCGTAGTCGTTACAAGATCGCTATCATCGGCGACCCGGTTCACCATGCCGTTCGCCAGAGCCTCTTCCGCGGTGATCATGTCGCCGAGAAGATAAAGTTCGCGTGCCTTGGCTGTGCCGACCAGTCGGGTCAGTGTCCAGGTGCCACCCCAATCGCCCGACAGGCCGATTTTGAGAAATCCCGTTCCGAAACGCGCCGACCGTGCGGCGACGCGAAGATCGCAGGCCAACGCCATGCTGAGCCCAGCCCCAACCGCGACTCCATTGACCATGGCGATGATGGTTTTCGGGATTGTCCGCATCAGCCTGGGGATCCGGTTGGACAACTGGATGCCGGCCGCGCGCGGTTCGAAACCGGACGCTGAGCGCTCCCCCATCGACTTCACATCGCCTCCGGCACAGAAGCCGCGACCGGCGCCGGTCAGGACGATGCAACCCACGTCATTGTCGTGTCCAAGTCGTTCCAGGGCTTCGAGAAGCCCGGTGCGGATGTCCATGGACAGTGCATTCAACCGCTCCGGTCGATTCAATGTCAGGGTGGCGATGCCGTTTTCAACGGTCTCGATCAGGTCGGGCACGGGGTCCTCCGATGGGATGGTATCGGTGACCTTGGCGTTGGCGGGCTTTGCCTGCAACACTGGCGCCGCGCTTAGTTGAGGAGGACGGCGATGAATCTGGTGTTGGGCGAAGGGCTGCGGATCGGCATTCAGACAATCCACCGGCGAACCGAGCCCGCGACCGGACCATGGCTGCCGACGATCGATGAATTGGTCGCCTTCGTGGAACTGGTCGATCGTTGCGGTTACGATTCACTTTGGGTGGGTGATCATATCTCCTTTCCAGTCCCGATTTTCGACCCGTTGCTGCAATTGGCCCAGGCGGCGGTGGTCAGCCGGCGGCTGATATTGGGAACATCGGTTCTGTTGCTTCCGCTGCGGCATCCGACCCCGGTGGCGAAACAGGTCACGACGCTGGATCATCTCACCGAGGGGCGTCTGATCCTGGGCGTCGGTGTGGGCGGCGAGTTCCCAAGGGAGTATGCGGCCTGCGACGTGCCGCATAACGAACGCGGCGCCCGACTGGCCGAGGGTGTCCAGGTGCTGAAAAAATTCTTCAGCGGCGAATCCGTCAGCCACCAAGGGCGGTTTTATGGTCCATTCGAGGATGTGCCGATGCGGCCGCCGCCGCGTCAGCCTGGCGGGCCGCCCGTCTGGTTCGCCGGTCGAAAAGAGTCCGCCCTTCGGCGGATTGGACGGTTAGGTGATGGATATCTCGCGTACGTGATCACTCCGGATATGTATCGCACAGCATTGGAGAAGATCGCGGCCGCGGCGGATGAGGCCGGGAGAACCCCAAAACCATTCGGCACCGGGCATTTGCTGTTTACGCGCCTTGATAACACGTACGAAACAGCGCTCGATCGAGCGACAGAAACATTAAGCGTCCGCTACGCGATGGATTTTCGCATGGCCGCGGCAAGATATTGTGCACTGGGGACGCCGGCGCAGGTGGCGGAACGTATCCATGAATTTCATGCCGCCGGCGTGCGGCATGTGGTGCTCGACCTGCTCGGCCCTTATGAAGAGAGGCGGCGGCAGATCGAGTGGTTTGCGACGGACGCACTCCCGTTGCTGCGAGACCTTGGAACGAGCTAGGCTAGGGCCATGGAACCCGTAGTGGGAGGAACCGATGAAGCTGGCGTTTTTCGACGATTTCAAACTGGGTGTCGTCAAAGGGGATTCGATCGTCGACGTGTCGGCGGTCGTCCAGGATATCCCGCACACCGGTCCCGGTGACCTGATCAGCGGCCTGATTGCCCGATTTGACGCCTACCGCGGCAAAATCGAGGCAGCCTCGGCGGGGGCTGGCGTCGCCTTGTCGGGTGTGCGCATTCGGCCTCCGCTGCCGAAGCCCGGCAATATCGTTTGCATGGCGGTGAACTACATGGAAAACGGAACGCTGGCGAAGCCGGCGCCGCTCAACGCTTTCCATAAGGCGCCGACGGCCATCATCGGTCCGAACGATACCATGGTGCTGCCTGACGTACCCGCCACGATCTTCGAAGGCGAGGCGGAAATGGCCGTGGTAATTGGCAAGCGGGCCACCAGTGTCCCGGCGTCGCGAGCGATGGATCATATCTTCGGGTATATCAACTTCATCGACGGTTCAGCGCGTGGATTGCCGCCGCCCGGAAACGTGTTTTTTCAGATGAAGTCGCGCGACACGTTTGCCCCGATCGGTCCATATTTGGTGACCAAAGACGAGATCGCTGACCCACAAAAGGTGCCGATCAAGCTCTGGGTGAATGGCGAATTGAAGCAAGATTTCAACACCGACGATATGGCTCACAGTATCGCTCGGTGCATCGAATGGGTCAGTTCGATTCACACGCTTGAGCCTGGGGACATTCTGGCGACTGGAACCAATCATCGCGGCTTGTCAAGCTTTATGGATGGTGATGTTGTCGAACTGGAAACGCAAGGACTTGGCAAGCTCCGGTTCAATATCAGAGACGAATTAAAGCGAACCTGGCTACGTGAGACGCGCCTTGACCGTCAGCAGAAGAGCCTTGAAGGGCCGACTCGGCAGGTTTCGGGGAAATACGCGAAGGACGCCTGACGATGGCGGGAGCGTGGCTTGTGGTGCGCGCGGTTGTGGCTGATCCGGCCGACCGCGCCGCTTTCGACCAATGGTATCGCGTCGAGCATTTGCCGGATGCGGTGAAAGCATTTTCAGCGCGTAGTGCGTGGCGTGGATGGAGCGCGACCGACCCATCCATCCACTTTGCACATTATAGATTTGACTCGCTGGATGTACTGGGTTCGGTAATGGCTGGGCCCGAGATCGCAAATCTTATCGCTGAGTTTGATCGGTGCTGGCACGGTCGCGTGACCCGAACTCGCGAAATCCTGGCGGTGGCCGATGAGATTGTGGAACTGAAAGGCAGCTGACCTGGATATTGTGTCGTTTCACGCTCTGATCGTTTCCGGGTTTTGCGCGATGGAAACGGGGCAGCGACGAATGGGCGTCGGTGAGCGAAAGGCAGTTGCCGGCCCGAAGGGGACTATCGCGGAAACAAAAACCACGGTCGGGTTCAGGCGAATCGGGTGAAAAAATCATGCCGTGACGAGGCTTGCGAGAAACTCGTCGTCCCACCCGGCGACCTTGCGGCGGAGGCGAAACGAATCCTTACCGGAAGGCCTCCGAAGCAGGTTATGCGCCATGTGTTTGATGGTGGTGAAGTTGGCCGGGGCGTGATTGGTTCTGACCCTGCACTCGTCGTCACGGAAGATCATGTCCATGACCCAGTGCAGACTGTTCTCGATCGCCCAATGGCTACGCACCACCGGTCCGAGGAGATGCGCCAGCATCACGAGTGAGGTTATATAAAACCGCGTCTCCTGTTCGGCTTTGCCGGCGATTTCACGTGTGCTTTCGACCATCACCACAGCTTTCAGGCCCGGCCAGTCATGGCGTTTTCGCAGCCACTCGACATCGTGGATGACGGTGGTGGTTCTGGTTTCGATCCGGCCATGATCGGCATCGATCGTGGTCGCCTGACTGATCTCTGAATCCACGAAATCGCGTGCCTTCCGCTCGGTGATCAACAATTCGACATCGTCGCGCAACGAGCCCTGGTTGCCTTTCAGCCCGAACACGTAATCGGCCTTCTTCTCGATGATCTTTCGCGCGATGGCGCGCTGGCATCCCATGGCATCGATCGTAATGATCGCCCCCTCGATCACCAACATGTCGAGCAGCTTTGGGATCGCGACGATCTCATTGGATTTTTCCGCCACCTTCACCTGCCCGAGCACGAGGCGCTGACCAGCGGCGAAGGCGGACACCATATGAATGGCGCCTTTACCGGCTTTTTTGCCGGATCGGCGCACGGTCTTGCCGTCGATCGCGACCACGCCCTCCGGCACACCGATCAGCGACGCGACCCAGCCGACGAAGCCGCGCTGGAATTGCTCCGCGTCGAGGGCGGCGAAGATATCGCCGAGGTGGTCGTGCGACGGGGTGCCATCGAGAAACGGCCGGAACCGCTGGAGAAGTTCGAGTTTCCTGCAGCCGAACCGGGCGATATCGACGAAGGATTCCGCACCCGCCAGCACCGCGAGCAGCGCCAAGAGCAGCACCTCATCGAGCGGATACATGACCTTGCCGCGTTGGCGATGGTATGGCATAGCCTTGAAATGATTGAGAAATGCGACCGCCTCGAAAAGCGCTCCACAGTCCGGTGCCACGTCGTCCACAGCCGTCCTCCACCAAACGAATCCAGAGGATCGGCATAGATTCAACGTTTTAGTGATTTGTCGAGGACTTCTTCACCCGATTGCCCTGCGGTCGGGTTGCCGGGGAATCGATCACGACTCGTGATATCAAGTGGAGCCGTCAA
>CALFNB010000367.1 GCA_937902425.1 uncultured Acetobacteraceae bacterium
TTGTAGTCTCGGAAGGAAATTCCCGCGTGCGTGCCGATAGTTTTGCAAGTGGCTCTGTTCTTATATGAATTAGGATATTTTTGGTCAGGTACCCGGCCGGTTCCCGAATCTACCCGGCGCATCCGAGACGGCGGCGAACTTTCTTTATCGCGACGATCGCGAACGCACGTGCCGCGGCGTTATGTTTCGTCAATCCTCGAAAGGATCTCAATCATGCCCGATGGCATGCCGACGCTGGCGGTTACGTTCGAGCCCGGCAAAACGGGCCGCGCCCTGATCACCGATTTGATCGCCGGAGTGGCCAGTCCGGTCTGGCTGACCGAGCTTGACGACCAGGCGAGGGCGGCCTCGCTTAGCGCTGCCACCGCGCTACTGGCATACGACACCGGGAAGGAGCTTCACGCGGGCGAAGCCGGGTTGCTCGGGAACCTCAGGCTGGTTCAGTTCATGACGGCGGGGGTCGACCATATCCCGCTCAGCCAACTGCCACCGCACGTTGCCGTCGCCAACAATGGCGGCGCCTACGCCGACGCCATGGCGGAGCACGCGCTGGCGATGACGCTCGCCGCCGCGAAACGGTTGCTGATCGAGCACAACGCGCTGATCGGCGGTGCGTTCAACCAGTTCACCCGCAACCGGACCCTCCAAGGCAAGACCTGCGGCATTCTGGGGTTTGGCGGCATTGGCATCGCCACCGCCCGGCTGATGCATGGGCTCGGCATGCGCGTTCACGCCATTAACCGAAGCGGGCGAACCGAGGAACCGGTGGACTGGATCGGCACACAGATCGATCTGGCCACGATGCTGCGCGCCTCTGACGTGCTGGTCATCGCCGCGCCACTGACCCGGCGCACGATCGGAATGATCGGAGCGGCGGAACTGGGGCTGATGAAGCCGGACGCGATTCTGGTAAACGTCGCGCGCGGTGAACTGGTGGATGAGGCGGCGCTGTTCGCGCATCTGCGCGCGCATCCGGAGTTCTTCGCCTGCATCGACGCCTGGTGGGTGGAACCGGTGCGGCACGGCACATTTCGTATGGATCATCCGTTCCTGACGCTGCCGAACGTCATCGGTTCGCCGCACAATTCCGCCTCGGTCCCGGGCAACTTCGAGGGCGGGCTGCGCCATGCCCTGGCGAACGTCGCGCGGGTGTTGGCGGGGGAACCGCCGCATGGGCTGGTCGGCGCGGACGAACGGATGCTGTAAACCTGGTGGCGTAAACTGACGACCGTGGCGCCGCCTGGCGGGCGGGAGTGCCGGTGGATGTCAAGCAATCCTGCCGGAAATCAATGCCGCTGGATGAAGCGGCGTTGTTCGCGGCTTTGCGCGGCCACACGTGGGCCACGCATCATCGCGCGCCGCTACATTCATGCGGCGGCCGTCAGCCGCGGCGTGCCGATGTGCCGCAGAGCGGCATCCACCAACGCCAAGGTCTCCGCATCGTGGCGGAATGCCAGGCTGCTCAGGCCGTCCGTCGCGCGAATCATGCGCGCCGTGAGCGGGGCATCGGTGCCCGGCAACACAACCTGGACTTCCGTGCCCGCCGGGGCCTGCCAATCGCAGCGCAGTGCCACGCCGCCGCGCGAGACGTCTTGCACGACGGCGCGCATGTCCGCACCACCCCGCGGCCGCAATACCGCCACCGCCCCGCGGCCCGGAATTCGCTCATACAGCCGCCGCTCGTCACCCTCGGTCTGTTTCATCGCGGCCAGGAACCGATCCACGTCGGCGCGCAGCATATCAGCGTTGCGGCCGAGTTCGTCCGCACCTTCCAACACGCCGCGGCTCGCCGCGTCCGTATTCTCCGCCTCGGCGGAGACCTGCCGCATCGCCTTCGTGGCGTCCTGCGTGGCGGCGGTAACGGTCTGCACGCTGGATGCGATGTCACGCGTCACCGTCGCCTGCTCCGCCACCGCCGCCGCGATCGCGGATGCGACCTGCTCGACCTGGCCGATCGACGAAGTGACCTGACGCACGGCCTCCGCCGCCTCGCCGGTGGCGGCGCGGATGGCGTCGATCTGCGTGGTGATCTCCTCGGTTGCCTTCGCGGTCTGTAATGCCAGGGCTTTCACCTCGCTTGCCACCACCGCGAATCCCTTGCCGGCGTCGCCGGCACGGGCCGCCTCGATCGTGGCGTTGAGGGCCAGCAGATTGGTCTGGCCGGCAATCGCGCTGATCAGCCGCACGACGTCGCCAACCCGGTCCGCCGCGCTGACCATGTCGCTCACCTTGGTGTCGGTGGCGGAGGCGCGCTCGACCGCATCGTGCACCGCCTGGGTGGCGCGCCCGACCTGCATACCGATCTCATTGATGCTGGTCGACATTTGTTCGACGGCCGCGGCAACCGCGGTCAGATTGTCGGCCGAGGTGGTGGCCCCGTCCGCGGTCCGCTGCGCATCGGCGCGGGTTCGCCGCGCCGCGACCGACATCGCCTCCGCGGTCTCGCGCATGTTGTTGGCTGAACGCGTCAGGCCGGCCATCACGCCGGAGGCCGCGGTGCCGAAGTCGTTGGTATGGCGGTCCATCGCGGCCTGATGCCGGTCCTTCACGGTGCGCGCCTTGTCCGCTGCTGCCCGCAGGTCGGCCGCGGCCTCCGCGTTGCGACGGAATACCAGCATCGCCTGTGCCATCTCACCGACTTCGTCCATGCGCTCGGCGGCCGGGATTTCGGTTGTCAGATCGCCATCGGCCAAGCGGTGCATCGCCCCCGTCATCGCGACCAGGCGCCGGCTGATCACCCGCACGAAGATCATTCGGATTCCAAGCACGAGGATCAATGTCCCTACCACCGAGGCACAAGCCATCACCGCCAGCAGTCGTCGCAGCGTGGCGAATTCGGCCGTGGTGGACAGACTGCTGGAAAACACGGCGATCACCTGACCGTCGACGAGGTTCATTTGCTCGCCATGGCAATCATGGCACACCTTCTGGTTCGTCGCCGGCGTGGAACCGAGGACAATGGGAAGGCTGTAGCGATAGGCACCATCGGCGAACCGGCCAACGGCCTGGCCGGTTCGCAAGACGTCCTCATCCATCGCGTCTCGCGGTGGCTTGTTGGCGCGTTTCGGGGGTGTTCCGGGCGTATCGGAGACCGTCTGCCCGGTTTCCGCCATGAAAGCCGCCACTTGCGGGCTCCACACGCTCCAGAGCTTTCCAGGATAGTCGACGTTGCGGTGCGCGAACCATTGGTTGAAAACGGTAATCGCGACGTCCTTGTCGTCGTCCACGCGCTGCTCCATCGCGCTGGTCACCAAGGCGCTCAGCGACCTGAGTTCGCTCTCCGACGCGTCGCGCAGCTTCTGCTCGACCTGGGCGACTTCGAACCAGCCGATAAGTATGATGACGCTCAGGGCAGCTCCCAACAGACCACAACCGATGATCAGCATGAAGCGCGCCTGCAGGCCGAGGTTCTTCCACCAGATCAACACCGAGATGACTCCTGTCGAACGCCCTCGCGCGAATTCCGGCGGGCCCGGCCGCAGATTATCGGTGCGGAATGCTAATTATCGGTTACCGCCCTGGCGATATCAGGACGCGAGGACATCATCGTCGCGGCCAACACGTCATCATCGCCGGACGCGACCCTGTCCCTCGCGCGCGACCCATCCCACGCACCAGACCCTTGTCAGACCGGCGCGGTAACGCCAAACCCGGCCCATGATCCAACAGGAGCCGCGAATGTCCGATACGGCAACCACAAGACTCCCGCCAGGCGTCATCGATGCCGCCCGCGGCTTTCTCGGCGACCGGATCACCACGAACGCCGGCTTGCGCGAGCACCATTCGCACGGCCAGGACACCCAGCCGCCGGTGATGCCCGACGCCGTGGCATTCGTGGAAACCACCGAGGAAGTCGGCAAACTGCTGGCCCTGTGCCACGCCGAGCGGGTGCCGGTCGTACCGTGGGGGGCCGGTACCTCGCTCGAAGGGCATGTCACTCCGGTGCGCGGCGGGATCACGCTCGATTTGTCGCGGATGACCCGGGTTCTCGATGTCAGCCAGCCCGACATGGACTGCCGGGTCGAGGCCGGCGTCACGCGCGACCAACTGAACAGCCACCTGCGCGATCTGGGGTTGTTCTTTGCGGTCGATCCCGGCACCTCCGCCTGCACCATCGGCGGCATGTGCGCGACCCGCGCCTCCGGCACCAACGCGGTGCGCTACGGCACGATGCGGGAGAACGCGATGGGCCTGACCGTGGCACTGGCCGACGGCCGCGTCATCCGCACCGGCGGCCGTGTACGCAAATCCGCCACCGGCTACGACCTGACCCGCCTCTTCGTCGGCTCCGAGGGCACTCTGGGCGTCATCACCGAGATCCAGCTTCGCCTGCACGGCATCCCCGAGGCGATGTCCTCCGCCACCTGCCAGTTCCCCACGTTGCGCGACGCGGTGGAGACGGTCATCGCCATCATGCAGACCGGCATCCCGGTGGCCCGCATGGAATTGCTGGACGAGGTGCAGATGGAAGCCTGCATCGCCTACTCGAAGCTGGAAGGCCTGGAGCGGCTGCCCGGACTGTTCTTCGAATTCCATGGCACCGCGGCGAGCGTGAAGGAACAAGCCCAACAGGCCGAGGAGATCGCCAGGGGCTTCGACGGCAGCGGCTTCCGGTGGGCGACCGACACGGCTGAGCGGAACCGGTTGTGGCAGGCCCGGCACGACGCGCTCTGGGCCTGCCTGGCGCTGAAACCTGGCCACAAGGGGATCGCCACCGACGCCATCGTCCCGATCTCCCGCCTGAACGAGGCGATCCTGGGCGCCAAGGAGGACATCGCGGCGTCCGGCCTGACCGCGCCGATCGTCGGCCACGTCGGCGACGGTAATTTCCACACCGTTATTCTGGTGCCGCCGGAGCCGGACGGCCTCGCCCGCGCCTGGGAACTGGACAAGAAGATCGTGGCCCGGGCGCTCGATCTCGGCGGCTCGTGCAGCGGCGAGCACGGCGTCGGGATCGGCAAACGGGAGTTCCTGGAACGCGAACACGGACCCGATGCGCTGGCGGTGATGTACTCGGTCAAGCAGGCGCTGGACCCGCGCGGGATCATGAACCCGGGGAAGATCTTTCTGAACTGAAGCGGCCGGCGGGCCAGTGCGTTACGCGATGACCCCGGTACACATCATGGCCCGGATCGACCGTATCATCTGGT
>CALFNB010000368.1 GCA_937902425.1 uncultured Acetobacteraceae bacterium
GCGTGATCCAGCTTTCGGGCGTCATCACTTTTCATAACCGAAGAGAGTCATGGCCGAATCGCCATGTCAAGGAAAATATGACACTACTTATGGACTGATTAATAGATGCAGTGAATGTCGAGCAGAGGTTAAGACATACACCCGCAGGCACCGATATGGTCAAAATTTTTTGGCGTTCATCACACATCTTTTACTTGAACTCCATATCTCAAACAAGAAGGTTGTCGATCACATCTCAGCACTCTTCGGTATATTTTTGGACAGGCACGAAGCGTATCGTGTAAAATCTCATATGGCGGAAAAATATGCACCGACATATCAGGGTATTCTCCACCAACTCTCGAAGGCACTCTTCTTCATGCCGATGAAACCAAGGGTGTCGTCAGAGGGGGACACTATATCTGGGTGTTCGCAAACCTCACCACGGTCGCATATGTATATTCTCAGTCGCGAGAAGGGTCGGTTTTGGAGAACTTACTCGATGGATTCGGCGGCGTTCTGGTCACCGGTTTCTATGCCGCATATGACTCCGCTCCGTGCCCTCAGCAGAAATGTCTGATATACCTGGTGCGGGACATCAACCAAGACTTGCACAAGAACCCATTTGATGAAGAGTTGAAAGATATAGCAAGGCGATTTGGTGGGCTTTTGCGTGAGGATGTGGAGACCATTGATGCATTCGGATTGAAGGCGAGGCATCTTGGGAAACACAAGCGATCCGCCGAGGGTTTCATCGAGCGTGTCGTGGCCATGAAATGCTCGACAGAGGCCAGTTCAGCACTCAGGAAGCGCATCGAAAAGAACCGCGACAAATTGTTCACCTTCCTCGACTACGATGGCATACCCTGGAACAACAATAATGCTGAACATGCCGTAAAGGCATTCACGAAGCTCAGAAATGTAATCCTCACAAGCACGCCAAAAGGTACGCAAGAATATGCCACACTTCTCAGCGTGCAGCAGACGTTGAAATACAGGGGGATGGACTTTTTGGAATTCATGCGATCTGGCAAAATCGAGATTGATCCGTAATTCCGACCAAGTTGTTTTCGTATCATCGCAGGCGATATGCGATCCCTTATACAAGGCCGGTGGCACGACGCGACGTTCTATCGTTTAGGTCTTCGATCACGCCTTCGTGATGTTTTCTGCCGATCACGGGATTCTTTCTTTCCAGAACTCATGGATGCCCAGAACGCAGGTTGAGATGAGGTCGGGAGCTTCCGCCATGAACCTCTCCTCGTCGGCGGCACCGTCGCGTCCAGCAGGGAGTTCAGCATCGCCGTTGAGAACGAAAACCGGCTGCATCATGATCCCTCCCTTGCGATCTTTGATCAGCGGTTTCCACGCCTTCGCACGAAGCGCCACGGCATCAAGGAAACCGCCAGCCCAATCCGAGACGATAACCTCGCCATTCGGCCCTTCCAAAAACAGTGGTTCAAACTGGTAAGGGTCAAAGTCAAAACAGACGGTGATCTCCGCGAATCGGCCCAGGATCGTGTCTAACCCTTCCGTGCCAATGAAGATGAGACATCTACCCCCCGGGAGTTTAGACCTGACGGTGCGGAAGGATCATCTCGCTCATGCCCATGCTCCAGACAGAGATCGATGCCGAGGCCGGTGCCGCCACGAACGGAGGCCGTAGGCCGATGGTTGTGGCGGCACCGGCCTCGGCGTCCCCCGAATTATCGGACCGCCCACGGCGACGGACCTTCAGCGCCAGAGACAAAGCTGCGCATCCTCGCCGATATCGATCGCGCCGCTGAGACACGAGGTATTGGTGCCATTCTGCGTCGCGAGGGGCTCTCCTCTTCAACCCTGAGCGACTGGCGCCGGCAACGGGACGCTGGCGCATTCAGTGCTCTGGTTCCCGGCAAACGTGGCCCAAAGACCAACGCGCCCAATCCGCTTTCAGCTGAAGTTGCCGCTTTGCAACGGAATAATGCGCGTCTGACGCAACGCCTGGCGCGCGCCGAGGCCGTCATCGACATCCAAAAAAAAGTTGCGGCGCTGCTGGGCATCCCACTGGCGCCCACCGACGGCGTGCCTTGACCGAAGCCGTCGTGGCTCTCGCGCCAGGCGGTGGATTGACCGCCGCGGCGTGCGCCGCGCTCGGCGTTTCTCGCGCCAGTGTGCAACGCCGGCGCGCCCGGCTGAGCGCGCCGCCGGCGATCGTCCGTCCGCGGCCGAGGCTAGCCCGGGCGCTGAGCGTTCCTCAACAACAGGAGGTGTTGGATTTGCTGCACGCGCCGCGTTTCGCCGATCAGGCGCCGGCTGAAATCTACGCCAGCCTGCTCGATGAGGGCACGTATCACTGTTCGATCCGCACCATGTATCGGATCCTTGATCAGCACGGCGAAGTCCGCGAACGTCGTCAACAGCTTCGGCACCCGGTTTATCAAAAGCCCGAACTTCTGGCGGAACGTCCAAATGAGGTTTGGTCCTGGGACATCACGAAACTGATGGGGCCGACGAAGTGGTGCTACTTCTATCTCTACGTCATCCTCGACATCTTCAGTCGCCGGGTCGTGGGCTGGTGCGTGGCCGATGCGGAAAGCGCCACGCTGTTCCGGCCGCTGTTCGATGACGCGATCGAGAAACACGACGTGCCCCCCGGTCAACTCACGCTGCACGCGGATCGCGGCGGACCGATGAAGGCGAAGGCCACGGCCTTGCTGCTCGCTGACCTCGGCGTCACCCGCTCGCACAATCGGCCGCATACGTCCAACGACAACCCGTTCTCCGAGAGCCGCTTCAAGACCCTGAAGTATCAACCGCGGTTCCCCCAACGCCTCGGCTGCATCGAAGATGCCCGAAGCTTCTGCCGTCAGTTCTTCGACTGGTACAACCAGGACCATCACCATGCCGGGATCGGTCTCATGACCCCGGACCAGGTGCATTACGGCCAGATCGATGCCGTTCACGCCGCCCGCCAGCAGACCCTCGATCACGCGTTCCGCGAAACCCCGGAACGCTTCGTCAACAAAGCACCAACGCCGCCCGACAAACCAACCGCCGCATGGATCAACCCGCCACCACCGAAAAGCCATGCCTGAATGATGGCCCTGGTGATATTGAGGACACGTCTCGCGCCTTCCCCCGTTCTGGCATCGTTATCGGCATCGACAGTGTCCGCCGCCATCTGCCCTATGTCTCATGGACCGGCTTCCACTGTGTTCCGTTACGTAACGCCACGCGGGCCCACGCGCGACGACGGCCGGCCTTCAATCATCCAGCGTCGATTTCGGGTCCCCGGCTATCTTGCCCAGCTCAAAGCCGCTGAAACGACACAACGCTACCGAGCCTAAATTCCGAACCCGGCTGTATCAAAGTCGTTAACACGTTCCGCCCTCCATGCCATGTGTGGACGGCCCCTTGGATGCAAGAGAAAAGTGAGAAATCTGACGGGCGGGTCGATTGCGATCATGTGTCCGGCCTTTGTG
>CALFNB010000369.1 GCA_937902425.1 uncultured Acetobacteraceae bacterium
AGCAGGTCATCGCCCATGTTCGGATTGAGGCCGATCTGGCCGGCGGCGAGCACTCCGGCGAGGCCCGCGAGCAGGCAGCCCAGTCCGAAGTTGAAGGAACGCAGCATGCTGACGTTGACGCCGAGGGCGGACACCATCTCCAGGTCCAGCGTGCCGGCGCGGATGCGCACGCCGACGCGGGTGAAGCGGAGGAAGGCGAACAATCCGGATACCGCGATGATGACGACCGCCACGTTGAAGATGCGGTACCAGGTGATGAAGAACAGCTCGTCGCTGATCGGCGCCGACATCGCGTCCGGCACACCCAGAGGCAATCCGTTCGGACCCCAGATGTAACGGCAGACGTCCTGCATGATGAAGGCGAGGCCGAAGGTCAGCAGCAAACTGTAGACGGGATCGCGATTATAGACCCGGCGGATCATCAGCCGCTCGACGATGAAGCCGAGCAACGCGGTGGCGAGCGGCGCCACCAGCAGCGCGCCCCAGAAGCCGATCGCCGGTGTCAACAGGAACGCGAAGTAGCCGCCAAGTGCCAGGAAGTTGCCATGCGCGAAGTTGATGACGTTGCTGAGGTTCAGGATCAGCGACAGGCCGAGCGCCATCAGCACATAAAACGCACCAATGATCAGCCCGTTGGTCACGTTGAACAAAATAACCTGTAGCATGGGCGGTACTTCCGCTGGAGATACGCAAATGGGGGGTACGCGAACGCCCCGCCGCCCGGAGACGGCGGGGTCGGAACCGGCGCGCGATTGTTACGCGGGATGCACCATCTTGCAGCCGGTGGACTCGACGGTACCGGCGGCCTGCTCCCCCGGCACCAGCGCTTCAACCGTGAACACGTTGTCGGGATTGCCTTCCGGCGGATGCGCGTGACCGACGAAGATATTGGCCATCAGTTCATGGTCGCCCTTGCGATAGCGGATCTCCCCAGGTTGCAGCGCGACATCCGGGGGAAGCACGAGGTCCTCGAGCGCCAGCGAGAGTTTCGGTCCCTCCATCGACTTCGCCTTTTCGGCGGCGAGTCGCACCGAATGCACCGCGACGTAGCCGAACCAGTGGCGCGCGCTGGGGGTTTTGCCGACCGCCGCGCGGAAGTCGGCGACGAATTTCGCGACCTCCGGCAGTTTCGGCTGATCCCACCACCACTCCATGTCCCACCAGCCGGTCTGCGCGTCCTTCGGCACCGACTTGACGCTCTCGAGTTCGAACAGCGCGCCGCCAAGCGCCATGTCCTTGACCATGCCGAACTGCACGAATTGCTTCATGCAATCGATCTGCGCCAGCCCGCCCATGTTGTTCAGCAGCACGTTCGGCTTGTACGCCTTCGCCTTGATCAGGGTCGCCGAGAACTCGGTGGTATTGATCGGCAGCATGTCGCCCTGGAATTCGCCGCCGGCGGCTTTCAGGTTCTTGACGAAGCCATCCTGCAGGGTGTGGCCATAGGCGTAATCCGGCGTGATGAAGAACCACTTCTTGCCGAACCGCTTGATCAGTTCTCCGGTGATCGCCGCCGCGTCCATCGAGGTGGTGTTGCAAACCCGGAACAAATTCCACTTGCAGTCGGCGCCGGTAATCGGGTCGGTGTGGCCGCCCGGCACGATGTGAAACACCTTTTTCTCGCTGGTCACCTGCGACATCGCATAGGCGATGCCGGAGTTCACGTCGCCGAAGATCGCATCCACCTGGTCACGGTCGATCAGTTTGCGTGTCTTTTGCACGCCGGTGCCGACGTCGTTGGCGGAATCCTCCACCAGAAGCTCAACCTGGCGGCCGAGGATGCCGTTCTTCTTGTTGACTTCGGCGACGGCATATCGCGCGCCCTCGACCTCGCTTTGCGCCAGCGCCGACAGGATGCCGGTCAGCGGGTTGACCATCCCAAGCTTGATCGGCGCGCCCTCACCCCGTGCGCTGATGATAAAGGGGGACGCGAGTTGCATGGCGCCCGCCGCGGCCGTGGCCTTGATCAGAGCGCGGCGGCCGACCGCCGGATTGTTCCGGTATATCATGGGTTTCCTCTCATGTTCGAACGCACGGGCGGCCCATGCGCACGATCTACCATTTGATATTCTGTGCCAGGATTGGCACAGTGCGATCCTGGTAACCGCGGCTTTTTGCACGGGTTTGTCCGCGCGTCGAGGGTGCTACGCACGAACGGCCGCGTTCGCACCAGGGCTCCGCCCTGAAACCCGCCAGGGGTTTCACCCCTGGACCCGATCCAAGGGCGAGGCCCTTGGAAATCTGTCCATTGGTGCTGGAATGAGAGGGGGCCAACCGTGACCGTTCCGGGTCCGTGTCGGCCCCCTCCCATTCCAGCACCAAATGAATGGGTCCAGGGGGCGGGGTCGAGGGGCGGCGCCCGCGTGGGGTCCGGGGTGAAACCCCGATTGCCAACGAAGCCGCCGGTCGCCAATAAATATCGCGCGACCCAACCGGGTGAGAACACGACATGAGCCTGACATTTCGTCCCTTGCATCCCGTCTTCGCCGCCGAGAGCACCGGCATCGATCTGACCCGCGCGCTGTGCCCGGACGACGTCGCCGCGATCGAGGCCGGGATGGACCAGTACGCCGTGCTGGTGTTCCCCGGCCAACCGCTGACGGACGAGCAACAGATCGATTTCACCCGCCAGCTCGGCGAGCTCGAGGGCTACAACACCCCCGGCCACATCCGGAAACGCACCGACTCACGTCTGGGCTCGGGCATCGCGGATTTCTCCAACCTCGACAAATCCGGCGCCATCATGTCCGGCCAGGACCGTGTCTGGTTCTTCAAACTGGGCGATCGCCTCTGGCATTCCGACAGCTCGTTCCGTCCGGTGCCAGCGAAATACTCGTTGCTGTCGGGCCGGGTCATCCCGTCCTGGGGCGCCAACACCGAGTTCGCCGACATGCGCGCCGCCTACGACGCCCTGGACGATCGCACCAAAGCGGAGATCGAGGACCTCGTCTGCGAACACTCGCTGATGTTCTCCCGCGAGGCGATCGGCTTCACCGACCTGACGCCGGAAGAACGCGTGGCCTTCCGCCCGGTCCGCCAGCGGCTGGTGCGCACGCATCCGGTGACCGGCCGCAAATCGCTGTTCTTGTCCGCGCACGCCGGCGCCATCGAGGGCTGGACCATCCCCGAAGCACGCATGTTCCTGCGCGACCTGACCGAGTTCGCGACCAAGGACCGGTTCGTCTGTTCACACGAGTGGCGGGTGAACGACCTGGTGATCTGGGACAACCGCACGACGATGCACCGGGCGCGCCGCTTCGACCGTAATGAAGTACGCGATGTCCGGCGCACCACGCTGGCCGGGGATGTGGCGACGATCGAGCAAGTGACCTGACCCGAGCGGACTCGATCAGGCGGCACGCGTGACCGCGGCCAGCGGCACGGTCCGCGCGCTCAGCCGCTCACGCACAGCGTCAAGCAGCGCGCCGGTCTTGATCAGGGGTGCGCATCCTCTGGTTTCCCAGACGGCGGCCGGGGCGAAGGACGGATGCAACGCGACCGCGGCCGCGCGGTTGTCGAATGCCGTGACGTCGCCCGTCGCGAGATAGCTTTCGCAGGCCAGTCCTTCCGCATACAGAACTTCGTGTTCCGGTAGTTCCATGTGGAAATAAGTGACCTCGGTCACGTCCTCCTGGACGATGTTGGGACCGTTGACCAGCAGGCCAACCGGGATCAGCACACCATCGACGAACACCGCGTGATCCGGGCTTAACCGGAGTGCGCGATGCGGCAGTCCTGGGCCGAACGCGCCGGGCTGAACCACGACGGGCCGCACCGATTCGGGACGCGGATGCTGCCGCGGGCGGACATGACCGGGCCGCACCGATTCGGGACGCGGATGCTGCCACGGGCGGACATGACGCCGGCCGATCCAAACGATCGGGGCGGTCCCGCCGTTGAGTGCGGTGACGATATGGTTCCCCTCGTGCAGTCGCTCCACCGCCACCTCGCCGCGGTCGGTCAGAATCCGCGTGCCCGCCGCGAAACAAGCCTGGCTGGCGAGATTGGTGATCACGTCGATACCGTTGGTCGCGTCGTTGTAGACGCGAAAATTCGCCGCGTTCGCCCCCGGCGCGGTGACGATGAGATCGAGCGGGGAACTGCCACCAAGCGTGAGAGTGTTGGCACTGAACCCGGCGATCGTTTCATTGGTGAATCCAGTGATATTGATCGTGTCGCCGGCGGCGAAGTTGTTGAATACCTCACCGCCCGCGAGGCCCGCTTTATTCCCGGTCAAGGACCACAAGTCATTAAATCCAAACGCGATGGTGCTGAAATTGGTGATCGTGCCGCCAATGCCAGACAGGGTGTAGGCGGTGTTATTGCCGTATCCCGACAGTTCCAGCGTCGAACCCACGGCCGCGCCGACTGTATTGCCGCCGTCAATTGTTCCGTTGAAGGTCGCCCGCGGGAAGACCCGTACGCGGTTGGCATACCCTGGCGGCAAGCTTACAGCGTCGGTGCCGCCGATAATGACGCCGAAATTGGTGACGGTGGTCGCGCCTCCCTTGGCGAGGATTCCGTATTGTGTCCCGCTGATGGTGCCCGTGAAGCCGAAGGACGAACGAGGATCGTTCTCGACGCTGCCTCCTGCGCCGAGATACACTCCAATGCTCGCGCCGGCGCCGATCGTTCCAGCGTAATTTGAGACGCTGCCTGTCCCGCCGGTGATGCGCACCGCCGCCGCCGAGGCTCCACCTTGAATAACACCCGGGATCCCCACATGCGGAATGGCCTGGTACAGCGAGTTACTCACAATACCGCCGGCATAGAGGCCCACGCCAACTCCCGCGGGCGCTGTCGCCTGAATTGTCGCGCTGTTAAAGACCGTGCCAGGCCCATCTGAAATGGCGACACCATGGGCGCTGCCACTGATTGTCCCAATGGAACGAGGGGTTGGAAATCCCTGGGAACCGTCGCTATTGTTGACTGTGCCGCCGCCCTTCAGCGTGATGCCGAACGAATTCGGCGCCGTATCGCTGATGACACCCCCAAAATTGTAGATGGTAAAGGTCGACTGTACGAAAAATCCGGTGCTATCGGAGGCCAGCGCATACAGCCCCGATGTGACGTTAATACCGCCCGTCGGCTCAATATTGACCGGGTTGAACGAAGCTGACGTCAGCGAGATCGCGGTGGTACTGACGGTTGAGATGGTTGTGCCGGTCATGGTTGTGCTCCGCCGTCGCAGCGCGGCCCGGTTAGACGACCATCCACGACGGTGGTATCCGCTACGGTATAATCGAGAACTGGTCCAGTTAATAAGGCATGTGTCATACGGGAGGCAGCCCAGCCGGAGGGGTGATCCTCCCGATCGGAACTTCACAGAAATGATCTCAAACTGATCAGCGACGCCGTGGCCAGCGGGATCGCCGCATACGGCCGGTCAATGCATGAGCGGCGGCGGTCAGGTCGCGTAGATCTCATCGAGGCTGAGGCGAATTCCAGGCGGGTCCAACAGAATCGTGCCCTCGGGCACGATTCGCGTCAGGATGCCGTCGTCCGTCCGGCGATGATGAACGATCTCCCGCCGTGAGGGACGTACCAGCAGATAATGCTGGACTGACGCCAGCCGGAAATAATCCGCGAGTTTCGCGCCGGTATCCACCGACGCGGTGGTCGGCGATAGCACCTCCACGATCACGACCGGGTTCGGCGCCGCGATCGCGTCATCCGAAAGCGGTGGACCACAGTTGACCAGGGCGTCTGGCTCGTAGTCGGTGTGGTCGTCGATTTCGACCGTCATTCCGTCCGGCGCGGCCTCGCATGGGAGGCCAGCCTGGGTGATCTCACGGTCCAGGGCTCGCCAGATGCGGGCCTTCAGGCGGGCGTGGGCCCAGCGCTCGGGCGCCATGGCCACGACCTCGCCATCGACACGCTCGAACCGGCCGCGCGGCTGCGCCTCGGCCCATGCCCGGTATTCCTGTCGAGACAACCGTAGGGACGTGAAGGGGCGTGCCGAATGTGAGGACATGAAGGACAATACCGCGTGGCACCCCAGGGAGCAACGAAACGATACAAGCGCCGAACGCCGAAACCCGCGCATTCCGCGAAATTTCGCGCGCCACAAGGCTCACGCCCGGTTATGCTGCGCCGCG
>CALFNB010000370.1 GCA_937902425.1 uncultured Acetobacteraceae bacterium
CGGTATGCTCCCGCGCGAGTTCGAGCTCTCGCTGATCGCGGCGGCGAATTTCGCGCACCAGCAGCACGTTCAGGGCGATCAGCAAGACACTGGCGGCGACGCCAATCCCGACTTCCAGGATCGTGTGAGTGCGGGACTCGGTGAGTTCGTCGTCCAGGCTGAGGCCAGCGGCGACAATCAGCGGATAACTCGGCAAACGGCGCAGCGACCATATCCGGGACACGCCGTCGACCAGGTCAGAACGCACCACACCGTCGGTCGCGGCCAGGTTCAGCATCAATGGCCACGGCCCGCCCATGACCGAAGCCGTTCCCTCCGGCACGTCGCCGAATCTGGCGCGCAGCTTCCCGTCATCCCCCACCAGTGCGATCACGCCTCGGGGACCCAGGTCCACCGAGCGGTGCAGCGAGGTCAGGTCGTCCGGTGCCAACGCGAACACCAGGATACCGAGGAGATGTCCGCTTGCATCGACAATGCGTCGCGAGACCTGGATCATAACGCGGCCGGACACGCGCCCAACCATCGGTTCGCTGATGTACAGGTCGGGACCCGCGAGCGCGAGGCGAACCTTGACGGAGTCAAGATCGCTCAGATCAAGCCCCGAGACACTGCTCTTGATCGTGGTGGAGATCAGCTTCCCGTTCGCGTCGATCAGCGACACGAACATCGTTGGTTGCGCCAGGGCCGGCAGCTCCGCCGACCAGCGGTCGAGCCGGAAGCCGGTCGGATCGGCGCGAATTTCGCGCGCGGTCAGATCCATCGCGGCGCTGATCGTGCTCAGCGTGTGATACACCTGCTCACAGAACGCGGCGCTGAGATTGCTGGCCGATGAAGTCGCTCGACCGAGCGCGGCCTCCCGCACCGACCATGTGGAGACCATGATCGCGAGCCACAAACATACCATTAGTCCGAACGAACCCAGACTGACCCAGCGCGCCAACATGACCGCGTGACGCCTGGTCGAGACGGCGTCCCAGCGCGCGGCGTCGGTCGGACTGTCGGGCCGGATGGATTCGGGCGTCATGACTCGATGCGTGATTCAGCGCGGAAAGTGTCGCATGACGAGACAACGGCGTAAATACATAGGCTTGTTCAACACGATGTCCTCGCCGTGCGGCTCCTCGCGTGCATCTCGGCGCGCGTCGTCCGTCGATCTTCGTCCATGGATCGGCCACGCCACAACACGACGACGCACAGGACACACTGACCGCACGACATGAAAACCGCGAATGTTCAGTTGGACCCTGGTGTTCCCGCCGTGGCGTCGCGCAGGAACGCACGGACCTCGCGCAGAAAAACATCGAGTTGATCGTGGTGGACCCAGTGGCCGGCGCCGGCCACCGGCAAGGCGCGGGCATTCTGGAAATAATCGATCCGCCCATCCTCGGCCGGCGGCCTGGCCCAGGAGTCGAGACCGTGCACGAGGAGGGTTGGACAGGTAATGCGGGCCCAGAGCCGGGCGATCGCGTCGCGAGTCATGTCGTAGGCGGGCCAAAGCCGAACATATTGGTCGAATTTCCAGCTATAGGTACCGTCCTCGTTCTGGTTGACGCCGTGCTCGGTCAGATGCCGGGTTTGTTCGGTGGTAAGATGGGAGTTGGCCTCGTGCATCCGCTGATGCGCTTCCTCCAGCGTCGCGTAACGGCGCGGCACGCGAGCGGCGTAAGCGCGTTGCTCATCGATCCAGGAACGCATGCGTTCAGCGATCGGCTTGCGATCGGCTTCGGCGTGGGATTTCGGGCCGGGACCGAGACCTTCGATCGCGACGAGGCGGGAGACGTTCTCCGGATAGATGCCGGTGTAGCGCAAAGCGATGTTGCCGCCGAGGGAGTGGCCGATGATACGGAGCGGGGCGAGGTGCCGTTGATGAATCAGTTGCGCGAGGTCGTAGATGTAGTTGGCGGCCGTGTAATGACCTGAGTCGGACCATTGCGAGTCGCCATGCCCACGCAGGTCGGGCGCGATGACGTGGTATTCGTCGCACAACGCGGCGGCGAGCCAGTCCCAGTTGCGGCAATGATCGCGTCCGCCGTGGACCAGCAGCAGCGGAGGCGCCTCCGGATTGCCCCAGTCGACGTAATGCAGACGCAGGCGCTGAGAGAAATAGATTCGGGATGTCGGTCCGAGCATAAAGGGTCCTTAATGGGTCAACGGCGGCAGCGATAGCGGGATGACCTCATCGGCGGTGCGTCCCTTGTAGTCGTGCTGCCGCGCGCCGCTCAGCATGCGCTGTTGCGCTTCGGTCAGCGCCTCCAACGCGCTCGCATGGTCGAGCGTGAGCACCTTTCCGTTTCGCACGACCTGTTCACCAGCGATGTACACATCGCGAATGGCTCGATCCGCGGCGGTATAAATCAATGAGCGCAATGGGTCGCGCGCCGGCATCATGAACGGGTTTTTCAGATCGACGAGAACGAAGTCCGCCTTCGCGCCAGGTGCCAGTCTGCCGATGTCGTTTCGGCCCAAAGCCGCTGCGCCGCCAGCGGTCGCCGCCCGAAATACCTCCGCGGTAGTTGTCGTTCTGATGTCTTCCGCCAGGATCCGAGCGACGATCGCGGCCAGCCGCATCTCCTCAATAAGATTGTGGGGCGCGACATCCGTTCCGATGCCGATGTTCACTCCGGCGCGCCGGTAACGGCCGAAATCCTCCATGCCGTGCCCATACCGCGCGAACGGCGACGGGCAATGCGCGACGGACGCTCCGCTGTCGGCCAACAGGCCAAGATCCTCTCGGCTGTGCCAGTGCAACCAGGAATGTTCATCGATGAAAATCGCGTGGCCCAGGATGGTGCGCGGCCCGAGAATTCCGATCTGCTTCGCCCATTGCACCGGCGTTTTGCCGTGCCGTCTTACCATCTCCTGGAATTCGTTCACGCTTTGCGCGCAGTGTGTGGTCAGCGGCAGGTTCCGCTCGTTCGCGGCCTGCCAGGAGTCGTGCAGCAGGTCCTGAGTGCAGGTATCGATCTGCGACGGGCAAACGATCCCCGAAAGGCGGCCGGAGGGATGTAGGATTGCCTGATCGATCAGGGCCAGCGCGTCGTCGAAACCGCGGCGGCCATTTATTTCGTCCCAGGAATAGCGCAGGTCCCAATCGTTCTCCAGGTACCAGCGCGCCGACGCGTAACCGGGCGCCAGGAACACTCGCAACCCGCTGCGTGCCGCGAGATCGATCCAGCCGGGATCATTGCCCGACAGATCCGCGACGGTGGTGATCCCGGTCAGCAGCATTTCGCAATACGCGACCTCCTTGGCAGCCTTACGACCCGCCTCATCCGGGCGGAACACGAAGGAGCGCTCGTATAGTCCACTCATGTACATCGAGGGCAGGCCGTGTTCCTCCCGCACGCCGCGAAAGAACGGTTCGGTGCTGGGATGCGAGTGGATGTCGATCAGGCCCGGCATGACCATCAGGTCGCGGCCGTCGATTGTTTCGTCCACGTCACCGCGATGGTCGTTGCCGACGAACGTGATGGTATCGCCGAAGCACACCAGATCGCCGCCGTTCAGGTAGCCGTGGCTCGCGGTCGTGGGATCCCATGCCACGATCCAGGCGGCGTTCCTGATGCGGGTGGTCTTCGGCATCGGTGTTCTCCAGTTCCGCCGGTCCATGGGATGATGCCCGATGGACGGGGACGGACGGCGGCAAGATCAGGTCGTATGGTCTCGCGGTTTCTTTGTCATGGCAATCGCACATGCGACGTCGGGCACACGGGGTGCGAGCAGCCAACAAGTCAGAAATAGCGGCCGCTGGTTCTTATTCGGGCGGAGCGTCCTACCCAGACTGCCTCAGCAACGCCTGTGCCTGCCGGCGTTCCGAAGGCCTGCCCGCCAGGTAACCCTGAAAAAAGCGGCAGCCGAGATTCCGCAGCACCTCAAGTTCATGCGTGGTCTCCACGCCCTCCGCCACCACGGCGAGGTTGAGCCGTTCACCAAGCGACAGGATGGCTTGCACGATCGCCAGAGTGACTTCGTCGCCGCACAGCCCGCGGACAAAGGATTTGTCGATCTTTATGCCATTGAAGGGGAACCGGCGAAGGTAGCTCATACTGGCGTACGCGGTGCCGAAGTCATCCAGCATGATGCGGATCCCCTGCTCCTGGAGCCCTCGCATCGTCCGAACGACGAGATCCGATTCATCCAGCAGCAATCCTTCCGTCACCTCCAGCCTGAGCCGCGCGGCTGGCAGGCCGGTCCGGCTCAACACATCGGCGATCTGTTGCGGCAGATCGGGCTGGCGAAACTGCAGCGGCGACAGATTTACGGAGAGAAGGATGTGCGGATCCCATGTCGCGGCCTCGGCACACGCCGTCTCCAGTGCCCATCGCCCCAGCGGCACAATCAGCCCGCTCTTCTCCGCGAGTGGAATGAACTGGTCGGGCTGGATCGGACCGATGAGCGGATGGCGCCACCGCAGCAGTGCCTCAAAGCCGACGATATCCAGCGACCTGCTGTCGCACACGGGCTGATAGGCCAATGTGAAGTCCTCGCGGCCGATCGCATCCCGCAGGTCCTGTTCGACCAGGAAGTGTTCATGCTGACTGACTTCCATCGCCGGGTCGAACAGGCAAAAGGTCTTCCGGCCCGCCTTCTTCGCGCGATAAAGCGCCTGGTCAGCGTGCCGCAGCAGCAGGTCGGGGCTCTCCCCGTGCTGAGGATAGAGCGCGATGCCGATCGAGACACCGATCAGCGCGTGCCGTCCCGCCAGTTCGAAGGGCTGAGTGACGGTTTCGACCAGCCGTTTGGCGAGGGACATCGCCGCAGTGGGTTGACTGTCAAGTGGTTGGATGATCGCGAACTCGTCGCCACCCATCCGTGCGACCGTGTCGCTCTCACGCACACTGTCTCGCAAACGCTGCGCGACGCCGACCAGAAGCCGGTCGCCAATCTCGTGCCCACGGGTGTCGTTGATCAACTTGAACCCGTCCAGATCCAGGCACAGCACGGCAAATCTTTGCTCGACGGAGCGTGCCGCGGCGATCGCCTTGCGCAGGCGCTCCTGAAACATCAGCCGGTTCGATAGCTGGGTCAGGTCGTCGTGGTGGGCGGCGAAACGCATGCGTTCCTCCGTCACCTTCTGAAACAGCGTCGGCCGGATCGTATCCCCGAGCGACGTGATGTCGGCCACCACCGAATCGAGTTCTGAATTTTCCGTGGTAAAGGCGAGCGAGATGCCGAAGCGTTGCTGATGCACCCAGATAGGTATGCAGACGTGGCCGGAGAACTGGTGTTCTTCGGCATCCCCCGACCCCTCGACGGCTTCGAAGCGGGAGAACCTGGTCGCGTGTGGCTTATTGCGCCGGATCGCTTCTGTCGTCATGTCATGCGGTGCGATCAGCGATTCGATGGCTTGGTAGGCGTCACCAATTTGCTCGTCGCGGTGATAATGGCTGATTTCAATTAGCGGTTTTCCAGGTTGGATCAACTGCCAGATCTGGCCGACCGCCGCGCCGTGAAAGTGACAGAGCGCTTCGAGCAGGTTGGTCAACGCATCGGCGCATGTGCCGGCGTCCGAAACCAGGCGCAACATCCTGTCGACCCGAAGCGCGCGATCGGCGACATGCATGAGGTGAAGATGACGCTGCTCCCTCTGGCGGTCGGCCATGACCGTGCTGGCGATGTGAGCGAGGGTGGTAACCTGCGCTTCCGTCAACCCAGGCCGGGCGTCTTCATCGAGTATACAGATGAAACCGACCCGCTCACCGCCTGGCGAGATCAACTTCATATAGGCGAGGAAGCGGAAGCGCGTGTGTTCGAATGCCACGGTTCCGCCGTCGAACCTGCCGTCCTGGGTCATGTCGGGGACGACCGTCAGGCTGGGGCCAGAGTCGAGGATCCTTTCGATCTCCTTGACCGCGGTCAACTGCTCGCGTGACAGCCCAAACGCCGCGCGCCTCGCACCGTGTCCCTTACGCCGGCCAGGCACGCTGACAACCGCCGCCGAGGTTCCCGCGACATTGGTCGCCAGGCGCGCGAAATGCTCCAATAACAGTCCGCCGTTGGTGAGCACCCGCCCGGGATCCTCGCATTCGTTAATGGGCAGCGCGAACATCCCGCCAATTAGCGCGTTTCACCGTTTCAGTTCGATTTCGTGGTGAGGCGCGGGGCGTGTCCGCCGATGCGAAGACCGATCGGCCGAAGCGCGCGGGAAGCGGTCCGGGACGCCGGCGACCATCCGACGGCGGAAACGGCAGGCCGCGGAAATGACTGGACTGCGTCGGGGGTCGCCCGGCTGGCTCAGGTATCCTGGCGTCCGGAGAACTGCCACGCTGTGGTTGCGTCCGCCGATCTCGGCGGGGCAACGATTTATGTCGTAAAAACAACGCAAGTCTCAATAAATATATAGAAATTGTCAAAACAGCGTGAAAATTTTGTGAATGCCGGGTTTCATATCCGATATTTTTGAGGCGTTTCCTCTTCGTAACCCTCTTTCCCTATTTACAATCCTGTAAACCTTTCATATTGGTTACGTCATCGACGGAAGACTTGTCGAACTGAAAATCAGAAAGGGCTGACCATGGAACAGAATACGACCAAGACGGAAGCTCCGGCGACCAAGACCCAGGACGCGACCAAAGACGCTGGCCGCGTGCGTCTCGGTGGCGGATCCGTCCACTTTTCAGATGCCAAGGCAACCAAGGACGCTGGTCGCGTGCGTCTCGGTGGTGGGTCCGTCAACTTTTAACAAATCGATTTCGGTTCAAGGTTGATACAGGGCAGCGACCCGCGTATGGCGTGGGACGCTGCCCTTTTGTCCAAAGTGAGCCCATGCGCGAAGACGGCATCGTTGAATTCTTTCATCTGATTGACTCGGCGCGGCCGCCCAAAAGGGCTGATCGGTCGGCGGCCGGATATCTTCCCGGCCGCGGAATGCGGTATTGCGATGCTCTGACCTCCGCGACGGGGTACGGCTACTGGTTATTTCCACCCATGGATTTCCGGCTGGTATGGGATGGCGAACAGGTCTTCTGGTCGTACGGCGATGACGAAACCTGGCTCCCGCTTTCCGGCACCGACAGTGGTGCCGTTCAATTTCCGAACTACGCCGCGGTCTTCGATGCCACGGCACCCGAAGCGCTGCGGGGCTATTCGCCGCCATTCCTGACACCTTTGCGTGAACTCGGGACCGTCCAGATGTGGACGGGTCTTCTGGCGAAGACCCGGCCTGGCTGGAGCATGTCAGTGCGATCCCCGGTTAATCTTCCGGCGATCCCGGGATTGGTGAACTGGGAAGGGATCATCGAAACGGACATTTGGTTCGGCCCGCTCTTCACGAATTTCCGCCTCACCAAGACCGATATGCCGGTTCAGGTCCGGGCCAACGTGCCAATCGTCCAGATTCAACCCGTTCCGCAACTGGCGTACCGGGAGGAAACGCTGGCGGCTTTCGAATGCTCCGGAGTAGGCGACCTGTCGAACAAGGACTGGGATCGTCTGGGAGAGGTGCTCCTTCCCCATCCCGATCCCACCATCCGTCAAGGTGAATATGCGGTCATGGTGCGCAAACGGCGAACGTGTCCGTTCGATCCATCGACGCTAACAGGCGCCAAAGCGGATCCTGATTACCCATAAACCTCAGCTAACGTTAGCAGCCGGTATGGCATCGGCGGG
>CALFNB010000371.1 GCA_937902425.1 uncultured Acetobacteraceae bacterium
CAGTCCGTCACCGGTGATCGCGGATCAGTCCGTCACCGGTGATCGCGGATCAGTCCGTCACCGGTGATCGCGGATCAGTCGATCACCGGTGATCGCGGATCAGTCCGTCACGAGTGATCGCGGCTCAGTCCGTCACCCGCGATCGCGGATCAGTCCGTCAGGTCGTAAAAATTCGAGGACACCGAGGCGCGTTCGAGCAAGGCCCGCAATCTCGGGTTGTCTTCGCTGTTTTCCTCGGTCAGCCGGTTCATCGGGATGAAAAACTCGTGCGCATGTGGCAGTTGGTGGCGCGCGAACCCGGCGTAATGGTGATCCTTCAAACCATAGAGCACCCGCATCTCGCGCACCGGGATCGCGGCGGGGATCGTGGGCTCATGCCGGAATACCGCGGTCGCCCGCCAGCGCGGCGTCGGATCGTTCGCCGCGACGGGCGCGAGCAGCCACGCCACCGGACAGACCGCCAGCAACGAGTGGGTGCTCGGCGCGAACCGTGAGCGCTTATCCAGCAAATTCTGCAACGTGCTGCAGGCTTCGACGGCGAATATATCGACGTACGGCTCCTGGAACGAGCCACCGAAGTTGAGCCACAAACCATCCGGCAAGGTGCGCAATTTGGTGCTGCCAGGCAATTTGAGGAACGGGTTGCTCACGCCCGTGCCCTCCGATGGCCGGCCACGCAGCCAGCTTTCCTTGCCGCGGCGTGGCTTGAGGCCAGGAGGCCGTTGCGGCCAACGCCTCAGACTCTCCTTGACCATGGTATCAAGCAGCAGACGGTCTTTCATGCTCCCCTCCGCTGAATGTTAAATGAATAATATGCAACCTATGCGTGTATGTATCAGGTTATCCACACCCTGTGGATTGTTTGTCGCGGTTTTCCCGGTAATTCATCGGTAATTCAACGGCCTTGGCGACGTTCTTGCCCGTGGGCTCAGATTGCATCGCGGTGGCACGTTTCCGCATGCTGCCGGCAGCGGAACGAAACTGTGTTGAGTATGTTTTATCAATGATATACAGTGGTATTTTAAGCTGTCACATTAGCTGTTCGCGAACCCGGCCGCCCAGGTCGCGGACAATTGGCTTCACGGTGTCGAGCTGGCGGAGGACGCGTGACCTGTTGATTTGCGCACAGCGTTATCCCACCAACGACGAACCGGAACGGCCGCGCCCCGATGATGTCATCCGGGGTGTTCCCTCCCGCCAACCAGCCCGCCAACCAGGTTGCACGGACCCATCGCACCCGGTGATCTTTCGGCGATCCGGCCGGCGAGGTAAACACTGCCGCCATGCCGCCCCTGTCATCGACATCGCCATCCCTGTTATCGACATCGCAGGTACGTTGCCCCGACCGACGCCGGTCTGAGCCCGTGCACCCTGAGCAACCGCCATCGGACCTGGCAATGCCGGTCGCGGCACGGTGAGCCGCGCTACCATGGTCAGTAAAACGCCGGCTCTCGCATTGGTTCTGGCGTTGGCATGCCTGGGCCTCATCGTGCTGCTGAGCGCACCCGCGGCGCGCGCCGCCTGCGATGATCCGCCGCCGCCGGTGCGAGATATCATCGCCGACCGCTTCTACGTCGACACCGCCAGCTCGATCGCGGACAAGGCGATCATCGCCCGCAACAAAACCGCGTTGGCCACAATCGACCGCACCCTCATCACCATCCTGGCGATGGAGGACCGAGGCTTCGCCGGCGACCGTGTCAGCTCCGCCTGCGCCGCTCGCTGGCTCCTCAACTGGGCCAAGGGTGGCGCCATGCTGGGCCACATGAGCAGCCAGCAGGCCAAGGTCGAGCGCAAATGGCGGACGGCGGGCATGGCCGTGGGTTACCTCAAGATCCGCGGGTCGCTGGAACCGGCGGATCAGGCGACGATCGACGCCTGGATGAACGCACTCGGCGATCATGTCGTCGCCGATCAAGGCTGGCCGGCGAGACGCAACAATCACGTGTACTGGGCTGGCTTCGCGGCGGGAGCGGTCGGCACGGCGACCGGCGCGGGCCGCCTGCTCGACTACTCGCGGCGGGCGTTCGACGCCGGGATGAGCGATATCAGACCGGACGGAACGCTGCCGCTGGAACTCGCGCGCCGGCAGAAGGCACTCGACTACACGAACCATGCCCTGGCGCCACTGGTCATGGCCGCCGAACTCGCCGCGTTACGGGGCGAGGACTGGTATGGCCACGGCGATGGCGCGATCCATCGCCTCGCCGCGCGGGTCCTGGCGGGGTTGCGCGATCCCAAAGGCTTCGCCGCGCTGGCGGGGGAGCCATCGGTCGACGTGCCGCGCGGCGGGTTGCTCGGCTGGCTGGCGTTCTACCGGTTGCGTTTTCCGGATCGTGTCGATGGGGCGCCCGCCGGGGTGCCCTCTGGGCCGTTCCATTATCCGTGGTTGGGTGGCGACCTGACGTTGACCGCGAATGCGTGGGTGAAACGGTGAGAGGACTCGTTTCTTAACCCTAAGCCGGATGAACCGGAACCAAAAAGGCAACACATCTCCCTCGGCCGTGCGGGCAAATTTGGATGATCCGCCGATTCACATCCGCCCGATTGTTCCCGCATCAGCGGGTGCAGAGGATAAGAACCCTGTGGGTTCAGGCCATTACGGCAAACCGAGCATCGCACCACGACGTCTCAATCGCAACGGATTTTTGTGCAGAAAGTGTCAAGAGTCAGGCCGGTAAGGGACTAACGGTGTCAGCGTTATAAGAAAGGTTGCAACCAGGGATGAACACAGATGCATACAGACAGGCTGCTCGCGGGTGAAACTTTGATGACGCGACCTGGAATTTGTCCGATCACTCACACTTTCCCGCGATGCTCCCGGTTGATGTGACATGAACAACCGGGGCGTTGACCGCGACAATGAAGCCGGCACGATCTTTCCCAGAGGGCAATCACCCTCCATGGCGAGCACGCTGTCCGCGATCGACCATCGGGACCTGACCAGTCATTTCGCAGCCGAGATGGATCGTCTCGGCCCGTTTGAACCGTGCCCGCTGCTCGCCGTCGCGGTCTCGGGCGGCGCCGACAGCATGGCGCTGACCTTGCTGGCCGGAGATTGGGCGGTTCGCCGGGGCGGCGAGGTGCTGGCGCTGACCGTCGATCACGGCCTGCGTGCCGCGTCCTCCACCGAAGCAGACGCCACCCTGAGCGTTCTGGCCGAGCGCGGCATTTCTGGGCTTAAGCTGACCGTCGCGCATCTCGCCCATGGCCCGGCGCTGGCCGCGCGGGCGCGCGAGGCCCGCTATCGCCTGTTGCTGAAGGCCTGCGCCAAGGCGGGCATTCCGCACCTGCTCCTGGCGCACCACCGCGGCGACCAGGTGGAGACCGTGATGATGCGCGCGTTGTCCTCCAGCGGCGTACTGGGCCTGGCGGGGATGCCGGCCCTGCTGGAGACACGCCTCGTCCGGTTGCTGCGTCCCCTGCTGGATGTCCCGCCGGGCCAATTGCGCGCGTTTTTGACCGAACGCGCGGTCCCGTGGATCGAGGATCCCTCCAACCGCGACACCGGCGCCCTGCGTCCGCGTTTGCGTGCCGCGCGCGCCGATCCGTCAGGGACGGGCGAGGGGACCCGGGCCGTCGCTTTGGCCGCGCGTGAGGCGGGGATCCATCGTGCCACGCGGGACAGCTCCGTGGCCCGGATCCTCGCCGAGCGGGCGACGATCCGGCCCGAAGGTTACGCCGTGCTCACGCCTGGCCCGATCGAGCCCAACGCGCTGGCGGCGCTGCTGCGGACCATCGCGGGGGCGTGCCATGCGCCGCCGATCGACCGCGTCGCCGTCCTGGCCCGCGCGCTCCGGCCCGCGACATTGGGCGGGGTCAGGATCGTGCCGGCGGGGCGTCTCGGCCCAGGATGGCTGCTGGTGAGGGAGTGGCGGGCGATGGAAGCGCCGGTGCCGGCGCGGCGCGGCGCCATTTGGGACGGGCGATTCCGACTCGTGGGAATGCCGGAACATGACGGTTTCGCGGACGGAATGAGGTTGCGGGCGTCGACGTTGGGTCCCTTGGGCGCGGATGCCGTGCGGTTTCGCGAGCGCGATGGCCCGCCCTCCTTGGTCATGCATGGCTTACCCGCGTTGCGAGCGGATGGGATGCTGGCC
>CALFNB010000372.1 GCA_937902425.1 uncultured Acetobacteraceae bacterium
CCAGACCCCCGGTCGACACCTTATGGGCAGTCACCTGACCGTCGAACGGCGCGGTGACCCGCGTGTAACCGAGGTTGATCGCCGCTTGTGTCACCCCGGCCTGGAGGTTCGCGAGGTTCGCCTGATTGCTGTCTCGCGCGGCCCGCGCCTGATCGACCGCTGACCGCGATGAAAAATCGCTCTTGCCCAGAGATGACTGCCGATCGAATTCAACCTCAGACTGCGTGAGTTGCGCCTGAGTCGCGGCCAGCGATGCCTGGGCTTGTCGCAGGCGCGCCTCGTACGACGCCGGCTCGATGACAAACAGGGTATCGCCCTGCTTCGCCGACGCGCCATCCTGGTAGTTAATGGCCTGGAAGAACCCCTGCACCCGGGCGACAAGGTCGACCTGGTTAACCGCCTGAGCGTTGCCAGTCAGTTCAAGATAGGCGTTACTTCCTCGTGCAGCGCGTGTGCGACCCCAACCTGAGGCGGCGGTGGCGGAACGAACGCATTTTGCTTCTTGCAGGCGACAAGCAAGGGGACGGCCACCAGCGCGATGCGAAAGTGCCAGCCAAATGTCCAAACATTGGTTACGGGCAACGGCAACTCCTTCCTCCCCATCCGCCTGGCAACAATCGCGTCACCTTTGCACCACGACGCGGTTTAACGAGCCGATGACCGCGCCCCAGGCGCGCCGTCAACCGGGTCACGGATGAACCGTAATGGAACGTCTCTACCCTATGTCCAGCGTGGGTTTTGCTGATAAATAACCCCATGGTCATCGTCTTTGGCTCCATTAACCTCGACCTGATCTTTCCGGTACCGCGCATCCCCGGACCTGGGGAGACTGTGCTCGGTCCGTCAATCCGCATGGAACCTGGCGGCAAGGGCGCCAATCAGGCCGTCGCCGCGGCCCGTGATGGTGCGAAGGTCGTGATGGCGGGCGCCGTCGGACGCGATAGCCTGGCGGCGAGCGCTCTGACCCTGTTACTCGAAACGAATGTGGATCTCACCCGCATTGTCGAAACCGACACCAGCACGGGCTGCGCGGCGATCACCGTCGACCCGGAGGGTGACAACGCGATCGCCGTCGGTTCGGGAGCCAACCTGATCGCGCGCCAGACCCAAATCGAAGACACATTGCTGGGCCCAACGTCCACGCTGGTGCTGCAAATGGAGGTTTCGGCCAACGAAACGGCCGAGCTGATCCATCGTGCCCGGGCGAACGGGGCGAGAATCATCCTCAACCTCGCCCCCGCCGCGGCCATCCCAGAGTCCGCTCTGCGGGAGCTTGATATACTGGTGGTCAACGAAACAGAGAGCGCATGGCTCGCCAACCATCTGGGTTGCGCCGACAGCGCCACCGCGCTTCGCGACCGTCTCGATGTTGTGATAATCCGAACCCTGGGCGGCGATGGCCTGGAGGCCGCGACCGCGACGGGTGTCACAAGCATGCCCGCCCGCGCGATTATCCCGGTGGACACGACCGCGGCGGGGGATTGTTTTGTCGGCGTCCTGGCCGCTGCCCTCGATCGTGGCGCGACATTGACCTCCGCGGTTAACCGCGCGACGGCCGCCGCCGCACTGTGTTGTACCCGCCAAGGCAGTCAGAGCAGCATTCCATCTTGCATCGAAACGGAAGCGTTTCTCACGCCGGACCTGTGACAAAATCGGCCAGCCGTGGCAGGTTCCGGCATATCACCAAGAAGGGGGAAGCACGTCCCATGAACAACCAACAGATCGAGCGCGCGGCGCACATCCTCGTCCAGGCACGCCGTGACATGAAGCCGTTGAGCGGCCTGCCGGATGGGCTCAAACCATCCACGATCGAGGAGGCTCATGCGATCCAGGACGCCGTCAGCCACCAACTTGGGAAATTGATCGGCGGCTTCAAAGCAATGGCACCGGCAAATGGCGACCCCACGAGGGGTGTCATTTATGGCGGCACCATCCATACCTCGCCGTGCAAACTCCCGGCCTCAACCGTACCGCAATGCGGAGTAGAAGGCGAAGTCGCGTTCATGTTCCGCCGCGACCTGCCCTTCCGCCTCAGGCCCTATACCCGGAACGAGGTCGCCGCCGTCGTCGACGCCTGTGCCGCGATTGAGGTCGTGCACAGCCGCTTCGCCCAGAAGGCGCCAGCGTCGAACCTGGAAAAGCTGGCGGACTCGATCAGCAACGGAGCGCTCGTGTACGACGTGCCGCGGTCTGGCTGGCGCGACCTGCAACTGGGGAAGCTGAAAGTCACGTTGAGCGTGAACGGCAAGAAGAGCCTCGAACAGGTCGGGGGCCACCCCACCGGCGATCCGCTCGGGGTCGCGGTCGTGCTGGCCAACATCTGGCGCGCGAAGGGCGGCGTTCGCGCCGGCCAGTTCGTCACCTGCGGCTCTTGCACTGGCCTGAAGTTCCTCAAACCCGGCGATGTTTGCGCTGTCCGGTTCGAGGGCCTGGGCTCCGCCGAGATCACGTTCACCAAAGGCTGAACTAAATTGTCAGGAGCGAACCGATGGCCGAGGCCCCCGCCTTCCGCGGCAATTCTTACCGCCACAGCGTCGCGCTAAACCGCTGGATCGCCCGCGTCCGAAAGGAGCAGGCACTTGAACCGGATCTGCCGATCATCGATCCACATCACCATTTGTGGGACGACGACCGTGGCCCTTATTTGCTGCCTGACATCCTTGGCGATATCGGTGGTGGCCATAACGTAAAAGCCACCGTCTTCATCGAATGCCGAACGCACTACCGCGCTTGTGCCACCGACGCCGAACGGCCGCTCGGAGAGGTCGAGTTCGTCAATGGGATTTCCGCCATGAGTGCGAGCGGCGGCCATGGCCCCACTCGCGTGGCGGTGGCGATCGTCGGTCACGCCGATCTTCGCCTGGGTGAGAAAGTCCAGGACATCCTGGAGAAGCAAATCACCCTCACCGGCGGCAGAATGCGCGGCATTCGCTGGTCCATTCCTTACGACGCGAGCGAGGTCGGCAAACATGTCTCCCGCTTTGTGGAGGAAGGAATTTCGCGCGATGCCACCTGGCGCGCCGGCTTCGCGCGGCTGGCAAAACTCGGCTTGACGTTCGAGGGCTGGTGCTACCACCCGCAACTCCCCGAGATCACCGCGCTCGCCCGCGCTTTCCCGGACACGACGATCATCCTCAATCACGTTGGCGGATGCCTGGGTGTGGGCCCGTATTCCAGCCGTGCGAAAGATGAGTTCCAGGCCTGGAAGCGCTCCATCGTCGAGTTGGCGACCTGTCCCAATATCGTCGTAAAACTCGGCGGACTGGGAATGCTGATTTTCGGCTTCAATTTGCATTTGCGTGAGAATCCGCCTTCATCCGAGGTACTGGCCACGACCTGGAAGCCATTCCTTGAGACCTGTATCGAGGCCTTCGGCCCGCGGCGCGGAATGTATGAGAGCAATTTCCCGGTCGACAAGCAGTCCTGCGATTACACCGCTTGCTGGAACGCATTCAAACGGATTTCCGCTGGCGCTTCGGCATCGGAAAAAGCCGCGCTGTTTCATGACACCGCGGCACGCGTGTACCGGATCGCGGCGTGAGCAACTGAGCGTCAAGGACTTGAGGGGTGATCCGTCGACAGGCATGGTGAAGCCATGGAACCAGAAAAACGCCTCGATTATCAGGCCAGCATCGACCGGCCGAAACTGACGCTTCCGGACGGGAAGCGGGTCGCGGTGTTCGTAGTCGTTAACGTAGAACGCTGGGACATCAACCGTTCCATGCCGCGTCAGGTGCTGACCGCGCCTCAGGGTGCATCAGTTACTCCCGACCTCCCCAACTGGGCCTGGCACGAGTATGGAATGCGCGTGGGCTTTTGGCGCCTGAAAGCCGCACTGGACTGCTTTAACATCGCTCCGACGCTCGCGATCAACGGCGCGGTGCCCACCGCTTATCCTCGCGTGACGAAAGCAGCCCGCGATGCGGGGTGGGAGTTCATGGTGCACGGCTACCACCAAATGGCGACACATCTGGTGGACGAGCAGCGTGCGATGATCCGATCGGCGATCGATGCCTTGCGCGAGGCCGGTGGGCACGACCCGGTTGGCTGGCTCGCGCCAGGCCTCACCGAAACTCTGGAGACGCCGGATCTTTTGGCGGAAGCGGGTATCCGGTATTGCGCCGACTGGGTGATCGATGATCTGCCAGCGACGATCCGAACCGCACACGGGCCATTGCTGACGATGCCCTATAGCGTCGAACTGAACGACATTCCGATCATGATGATCCAGCATCATCGCGCCGAAGAACTGTATGACCGAACGGTAGCCCAGTACGATCGGCTTTACGACGAGGCGGAGCGGCAGGGGGCAAAGGTCATGGGCCTCGCGGTGCATCCATATATAACTGGCGTCCCGCATCGAATCGGCTGGTTCGAGAAGTCACTCGCACATATGGCGGAGCGGCCTGGCACAGTGTTTTGGCAAGGCCGCCAGATCATGGACTGGTACCTCAAGGTGACCAAATGAACTGGGGAACGCTCAGCCGAGCGGAGCGCGACGCCGCTTACGACAATCTCGGCGCCGTTCCGAACAGCATGGCATTTAACACCGCGCGGGCAGAGGCGTCCGCGGCATTTCGGGCAGCGCATTCCGGACACCTCGATCTTCGTTATGGTCCCAGGGAAAGAAACACCTGGGACCTGTTCCCCGCGTCGGATCCGGATGCACCGTGCCTGGTTTTTATTCACGGCGGCTATTGGCAACGCAACAGCAAGGACCAGTTCGCCAGCGTGATGGCCGGTCCGTACGCGATGGGCTGGTCAGCGGCTTTGCCTGGTCACACGCTGGCTCCCGACGCATCGCTCACCGACATCGCCGCCGAGATCAACGCGGCGCTGGATTGGCTGGCCGCCAATGGCAGAGCACACGGCATCAAAGGGCCTGTCATACTCTCGGGCTGGTCAGCGGGAGGGCATTTGACCGCGCTGTGCCTTGGTCATCCTCTCATTCACGCGGGCCTCGCCATTTCCGGCATTTTTGAACTGGGACCACTGCGAGACACCAACCTCAACCAGAAACTTCGTCTGACCGACGATGAGATCGCGACGTTGTCGCCGTTGCGTCTGCCGATGGTCAACAAGCCGTTGGCGATCACCTACGGCACCGCCGAATTGCCACCCCTCGTCGCGGACAGCCGAGACCTGCACGCACGGCGCTCGGCCACGCATCTCCCCGGAGCACTCATTCCGGTGCCAGGTCGAAACCACTTTACCATCGTCCATGAGCTTCAGGACGAACGCGGAATTCTGACCCGGTACCTACCAACATTGCTGGACTGACGCCGCCGCCGCCGTCCCGACGAGGCTCGCCGGTACGCTTCGACGGACATCGCCAGCCGATCGCCCGTGATCAGCCCAGGGCTTCGGCGAGAAGTTGGAGCGCCCGGTCGGAGAAGGCGCGCATGTTCGCCACCCGATCCCCATCCCCGGTCTCCAACGTGATTGCCTTCGAAAAACCCGGACCTGTCACGGCGATGCAGGTGTGCCCGGCCTTATCGCCGTATCGATTGCCAGTAGGGCCGGTCGCGCCGGTCTCGCCCAGGCCCCAGGTCGCGCTCAGCCGCTCGCGCACGGTGTTCGCCAGCAATAAAGCATAAGGTTCCGTCGAAGCACGTTCGATCGGCGGCGGTAACGGGTTGGGGATATCAAGAAAGCCGGCGCGTGCGTAAGCAGTGTAAATCACGCTGCCACCGCGGAAGTACACCGATGCGCCGGCGACCGACAACAGCGCGGCCGAAATCAGCCCCCCTGTCGAAGACTCGGCGATCGCGATCGTTTGGTCACGCGCTTTCAGACGGGCGCCGATTTTTTCGGCCAACGGCAGCAGGCTTTGCATTGTTCACACTCCCTTGTTGATGATGGCGTCGATGACACGTTGTGTCGCGAGAGCTTCCTCCCCGGGGATGGCCGGATCGCGCCCCTGTTCGATCGCGTCGAGGAAATCACTGATCACGGCTTTGTGAGGCTCGTGCGAAAACGCCATGAAGCCGGAGCCGCTGCCGGAGCCAACAGTCTCCCGGACCACGTCCTCGGTCCCGTCCAGGAACGACACAACCAGGTTACCGCCGTCCATCCGCGCGACGCCTTTCGCACCGATCACCATGATCTGTTCGGGACCTCCCGGGAACGCGGCGACGGTGGCGGTAATCGTGCCCGGGGCACCATTGCCAAGCCGGACCAAGGCGGTGGCGTAATCCTCGGTCTCCATCCGGTGCAGCGACGTCGTGCGCACGATCGCCGCGTCGACCGAGCCAATGCCCACGCACCAATGGAACAAATCCAGCGTGTGGATAGCCTGGATCAGCAGCACGCCGCCACCATCACGGGCCTTCACCCCGCGTCCAGGCTCGTCATAATACGCCTGCGGCCGCCACCACGGTACCGTCATCGTGGCGGCCTGAACCTCACCCAGCGCATTGGTCTCCAGCAACGCTTTCAGACGCTGGCTCGCGGCACGGAAGCGAAGTTGCAGCATCACCGCCAGCCGGCGATCGGCGCGGCGGCCGGCGGCGACCAGGCATTCGGCGCGCTCCACTGTGGTGTCCAATGGCTTTTCGCATAAGACGTGTTTACCCGCGGCGAAGGCGGCCTCGGCGATCTCCAGATGTGAATCGGTTGGCGTCAGGATCGAGATCGCATCAACGCGCGGATCAGCGATCGCCGCGGCCGCATCATCGCTGGTTAAGAAACCGTACCGCTCCGCCGCGACCCGGCGCTGCTCGGCGTTCCTGGCCACCGCACGGACCACGCGCACCCGATTGGCCAGGTCCAGCACCGCTTTCGCGTGCGGTGCCAGCGCATTGCCGAGGCCGATGATGGCGAGGCCGATCACGGCCGGCGTACCGCGACATATCGTTTCGCATTGGCTTGCGCCCGCAGCGCCATGCGGCACACGGTAAACACCGGCTCCTGGGGCAATGCCGCGAAATCCCGCGTACGCACGGCGGCCACGACGTCACGATAATAGCTTACCGGAAGCAGGCTGCAATCCAGATAGCGGGTGCGGTCCTTGCCCGCGACAAACATGTGGTTCGATCCGGGCCGGCCCCCTATGTCGAGGTTTTTCCGCAATTCCAGCGTGCCCTCGGTGCCGATCAAAAACAGCCGCCCGTCGCCCCAGGTCGGCAATCCATCCGGCGTGAACCAATCGACGCGGCAATAGCCACGCACCGACGGCGTCCGCAGGGTGATTTCAGCAAAATCCTCGAACCCCTCTGGTTCGGTGCCGAAAGCGCCGATCGTGCTGGATTCGATTTCCGCCTCCGAGACGTCCGCCAACGCCAGGAACTGATCGATCGAATGTACGCCGATATCGTTGATGATCCCGCCATACGCCGGCCGATCGAAGAACCAGGCCGGACGCAGCGCGCGATTGAGCCTGTGAGGTGCCATGCTCACTACCTGAACCAATCGCCCAAGCTCACCTGAACGCACCACACGCACGGCTTCCTGGATCGCCGGGGACGTCACACGCCCAACGCAAACCGACCATAATCGCCCGGTGTCGTGAACCGCGCGCCTGACCGCGTCCAGTTGCTCCAGCGTGGTCACACCTGGCTTGTCCGACACCACATCCTTACCACGCCGCATCGCCTCGATCGCCAAGGCGGCACGGTCACACGGCACTGCCGACAGGACAATGAAATCGACGGTCGGATCATCAAGCAAACGTTCCCGGGATACTTCCGGGACACGCGGGAAGCGCTTGCCAAACCCCGCCAGGACGTGCGGATCCGTGGTGTCGGAATTATACCCAACACACTCAGCACCCGCCGTCAGCAGCCCTTCGGTCATGTCATAGACATGCCGGTGGTCCAATCCGATCGCGGCGAAGCGAGCCATGGCGTCTCCTCTCGGACCCGCAGGCTCGCACCATCTTCCACCTCTCGCAACCAAGGTCCAGAATGGGCCGGATACCCATTGGCAAGGGAGAAAACACCATGGCGGATCGGGTCGCGGTCATCACCGGGGCGGGCAGTGGCATTGGCCGGGCCTCAGCCCTCGCACTTTGCAAGGACGGCTGGTCCGTCGCACTCCTGGGCCGGCGCAAGGACGCGCTGGAGGAAACAGCGGGTCTCGCCACCGGCGGCAAAACCCTGCCAGTGCCAACCGATGTGACGGACCCGGATCAGGTGATAGACCCTGCCAGTGCCAACCGATGTGACGGACCCGGATCAGGTGATAGCCGCGTTCGCGGCGGTGAAGGAAAAGTTCGGCCGAGTGGATATGCTGTTCAACAACGCCGGCGGGAATGTGCCATCGACGAATTTCGGCGATTTCACCTGGGAGATGTGGCGCAGAGTCGTCGCCGTCAATCTGGATGCGATGTTCATGTGCGCGAACCAGGCATTTCGCATGATGCGCGATCAGACACCGCGCGGCGGGCGGATCATCAACAATGGCTCGATTTCCGCGCATGTGCCGCGGCCCGGATCCGTGGCCTACACCTCGACCAAACACGGTGTCACCGGTCTGACAAAATCAATCGCGCTGGACGGCCGCCAATTCGACATTTGCTCCGGCCAGATCGACATTGGCAACGCGGCGACGCCAATGACAGCCCGTTCGACCAACGGTCAAATGCAGCCTTACGGCCAAATGGCGGTTGAGGCCCGAATGGACGTCAACCACGTTGGCCAGCAGGTGGCGTTCATGGCAAACCTACCTCTCGAGTCGAACGTCCAGTTTGTCACGATCATGGCGACGAAAATGCCGTTCATCGGGCGCGGCTAAACGGTGACGGGACGGCGGCGCCAGATTGGTCAGGCCTTCCTTGGTTTTTGCCTGGCCGGTCCGGCGTTCGCTGTACCGCCGAAGAAGGCGGACGTTCAGGACGTAATCGCGGAAACGTCACGCGGACGAGTGCGGGGGGCGACCACCAGTGGGATCCGATCGTTCAAGGGGATCCCGTACGGCGCGCCCACTGATGGCCCGAACCGGTTCCGTGCGGCCAGACCCGCGGTGCCTTGGCCAGGGGTTCGCGACGCGCTCGGCTACGGGCCTATGTGCCCCCAGGAAATTCGGCCCCGACCGTCCTTCGCGACGTCATGGGAGAGCAGGCCGTCCATGAGCGAGGACTGCCTGGTTCTGAATATCTGGACGCCGGCGTTGCGCGATCATCACATGCGACCGGTCATGGTCTGGATCCACGGTGGCGGTTTCTCCAGGGGTTCCGGCGCAAACCCGGTCTACGATGGTACAAACCTCGCGCGGAAGGGTGACGTCGTGATTGTCACCCTCAATCACCGATTGAATATATTCGGGCATCTTTATCTCGCCAGATTGGGCGGCAGCGAATACGCTGAATCCGGAAATCTTGGTGTTCTCGATCTGGTTTTGGCGTTGCGATGGGTGCACACCAACATCGCTGAATTTGGCGGCGACCCCGCGAATGTCACGATCTTCGGTCAGTCCGGTGGCGGCGCCAAGATCAGCATTCTGATGGGTATGCCGCAAACGAGAGGGTTGTTCCACCGCGCGATTGTGCAAAGCGGCTCGCAACTGGACGGACTGACAGTCGATGAGGCCAATGCCAACGCGCTGACCTTTCTCAAAGCCGCTGAGGTCCCCATTACCGACCTCTCGCGCCTACAGAAACTCACATTTGAGCAGCTTCTGACGGCACTTCGCAAAATCACCATGGTGCCGGGCGCGCGACCGAGCTTCAGTCCGGTGGTGGACGGAAAATTCTTGCCAAAGGCCCCCTGGACTCCGGACGCGCCGGCGAGTTCCGCGACCGTTCCGATGATGATTGGAACCACCGAGACCGAAACCACGGCGTTGATCGGCGGTGGTGATGCGTCGGTTTTCTCACTGAACGATGCGAGCTTGCGGCAGAAGTTGGCCGGATGGATCCCCGCCAACGAGATCGATCGTGTTGTTGCCGGGTACCGAAGATCCGCGTCTCACGCGACACCGTCCGACCTGTTCTTCGCCATCACGACCGCGCGATGGTTCCGACAACAGACGTGGATCCAGGTTGAACGCAAAGCTGTGCAGAATGCCGCTCCGGTTTGGCTGTACGAACTCGATTGGCAAACGCCGGTCGACGGGGGAAAGTGGAAGTCGCCCCATTCGCTCGATTTGGCCTTCGTGTTTGATAATGTCGCCAAATCGGAATCCATGGTCGGCAGCGGCGATGGCCCGCGCGCGCTCGCGGAGCAGATGAGTGCCGCATGGCTCGCCTTCGCGCGCAGCGGCAATCCCAACAACAAAACCTCACCGCAATGGGCGCAGTTTCGTCTGCCAGACCGCACGACCATGGTGTTTGATGTAAAATCTCGCACGGTCAATGATTTTCGCGGTGATGAGCGGCAACTCCTGGCATCTCTGCCGGCGTATCGAGTAAATTGATGAGTTGCTCCCGAGATTGCTCAGCGGGAGAACCGGGAATGTGCCGGCTACTGCCGCCGGATCGCTGTTGTCAGGACGGATCGGCAATCGTCCTGGTGCACCGATAGGCATGACGAGGATGATTGATCCGAAGGATCCTAAGCCAAGGTGTCCTCGAAACTGAAAGCCGACGTGGCCGGAGGCGATCGGCGTTGACGCCGACCGTGAGTATATTATTGGTGAATCGATGAGTTGGCCCCATGAGCTTCGGTCACGCTCCAGGCTGCCGAACTGGCGGAATGCCAGTGTTTGGCTGCCCCGACGGCGAGGCGAAGCTCGAGACGGCAGCGCGCCTGAACACAGTTCCCCTCTTGTGGACTGTCCCTCTCAGGTCTAAGTCCCGCCCTTCCTCGGCCCACCATCAGCCATTCTCGAAGGTTTCACGTATGTTCTCTCGGCTGCTCGGCTTCATGTCAGCCGACATGGCGATCGACCTCGGCACCGCCAATACGCTTGTCTATGTCAAAGGCCGAGGCATCGTTCTGGCCGAGCCCAGTGTGGTGGCGATCGCCGAATCACGGGGCAAGAAACATGTGGTCGCGGTAGGTGAAGAAGCCAAGCAGATGCTGGGCCGCACCCCCGGCTTCATCACGGCGAGCCGTCCGCTGCGTGACGGCGTGATCGCCGATTTTGAGGTCGCGGAGGAAATGATCAAACATTTCATCCGCAAGGTCCACGGCCGCCGAGGCTGGGCCTCACCCCTTATCATCGTCTGTGTGCCGTCAGGCTCTACCGCGGTCGAGCGGCGGGCCATCCAGGAAAGCGCCGAAAGCGCGGGCGCCCGCAAGGTCCAATTGATCGAGGAACCCATGGCCGCCGCGATCGGCGCCGGGTTGCCGGTCACCGAGCCTTCAGGCTCCTTGGTTGTCGATATCGGAGGCGGCACCACCGAGGTGGCGGTGATTTCTCTGGGCGGCATCGTATACTCCCGCAGCGTTCGGGTCGGGGGGGACAAGATGGATGAGGCGATCATCTCCTATATTCGGCGCGCCCATAACCTGTTGATTGGCGAGTCTTCAGCTGAGCGGATCAAGATGGATGTCGGCGCGGCAAGCATTCCGGATAACTACCAAGACGGCCCATACCGGGAGGTAAGAGGCCGCGATCTGATCAATGGCGTCCCTCGGGAGGTCATTGTCAGTCAAGCACAAATCGCCGAAAGCCTCAGCGAACCGGTGACGGCGATCGTCGACGCGGTTAAGGTGGCGTTGGAAAACACCCCGCCGGAACTCGCGGCCGACATTGTCGATCGCGGTATCGTGCTGACGGGCGGCGGCGCGTTGTTGCACAATCTTGATCAGGTTCTCCGAGATGCAACCGGCCTTTCGGTGGTCGTGGCTGAGAACCCTCTCCAGTGTGTCGCGCTCGGTACTGGAAGGGCTCTTGAAGAACGCAAACGACTCGGCAATGTGTTGACCAGCATGTATTGACCTCGGCGTGCCTTCGCGCCGAGGGGAGGCCGTCATGACACCAATCTTTCCTGTTGCCTGATTTCAGGGGATGATCCGTCCTTCCATCCAGGCGCGCCACGCGCTGGCCAGGTTGACGTTGCCAGTGATGGTGGTCGCCGCATTCGGTCTGATGCTGGTCGGCAAGGTAGACACGGTTCTGGTGGAGCGTGCCCGTGTAACGATGTACGATGCGAGCGCGCCGATTTACGCCGCTCTCTCGGAACCTTTGGGCCAGATGAGTAAGGCTGTCGCGGAAGTCATCGGGCTGTGGGGACTTCGCGTGGAAAACGCGCGTCTGCGCGACGAAAACGAACGCTTGCGGCGTTGGCAGTCGGTCGCACTGACGCTTGACGCGGAAAACCAGCGACTGAAGGCGGCATTGCGCTGGGTCCCCGATCCCGAGGCGTCCTACGTAACCGCGCGGGTCGTGGCGGATGCCGGTGGTGTGTACGCCAAAGCAGTGCTGCTATCGGTTGGGCCAAATCATGGGCTCCGAAAGGGGCAAATCGCGCTCGATGAACGTGGATTGGTCGGTCGGATCACGGAAGTCGGAAGCCGAACCGCGCGGGTACTGCTGATCACGGATATGAACAGCCGCGTGCCGGTCATCCTGGAGAGCAGCCGTTCCCACGCGATCCTGGCCGGCACGAATGGTCCCCGGCCACGCCTGTTATATTGGTCAGAGGGCACGGTCCCAAAGGAAGGAGAGCGGATCGTCACCAGCGCTGAAGCAAACGCATTCCCGGCCAATCTACCGGTTGGGACCGTCCGATATAATGCCAACGGTGTTCCAGAGGTCGAGCCCGACGCGCAATTGCGTGCTCTCGATATCGTCCGGATCTTCGATTACGGCCTGAATGGTTTCGCGGCACCAGAGGTGACGGCTCGCTCGACTCAAGGCCGCCACTAATGGCGCTGAGCGACCGGTTTCCCGGTGTCCGACCCCAACTGACCGTGGGTCGCCGGCTGGATATCGTGTGGCGGCATGCATTCCCGGGAACCACCAGTCTTTTGTTGATGCTGCTTTCTCTGACGCCTTTTGGATTCTGGGGCCAGGCGGCGCTACTACCGACGGTAGCTCTGACCTGCGTGTGGTTCTGGTCATTGTTCCGGCCGGCGGCGATGGCACCTCCCGTGGTGTTCCTGATTGGCGTGCTACTCGACCTTCTTGGCTACCTGCCGCCGGGCGTCGGCGCCCTGACCATGTTGACAACGCACGGAATTGCGCAACGGCTGCGACGAATCCTCTCCCGCCAGGGGTTCGCTGTTGTATGGCTGATCTTCATCACCGTCGCATGTGGCATCGCCGCGATGAACTGGGCTTTGGTCTCGTTGCTGACATTTAGCCTGGTACCCCCTGCGCCGGTGCTGTTCCAGGCCGGTCTCGCGGCGGCAATGTACCCCGCTGTGGCAATTCCACTATCGCTCGCTCATCGCTCCATAGCTGATCCGGATCAGGCATGATTCGTCGCGACGTCAACCGAGGAACGGTCTTCACGCGCCGGGCTTTGCTGGTCGGGGGAGCCCAGACACTGTTATTGGGAGGTCTGGCCGCCCGCCTATGGCAAGTACAGGTTGACGAAGGCGGTCGCTATGCCACGATGGCCGAGGACAATCGTGTCACAGCCAGAATGATAGCACCGCAACGCGGTCGGATTCTCGACCGGTTCGGCTCCCAGCTGGCTGGAAGCCTGATCAATTGGCGCGCATTGCTCGTCACCGAGCAAACGGTGAACGTTCGCCAAAGCCTGGACAACTTATCCGCGATCGTACCCCTGACCGACGCCGAGCGGGCCCGTATCGATCGGGATCTGCGTCACGGCAAAAGCTTCATTCCGATCCTGATCAAGGAATTCCTTAGCCGGGACGCGATGACGAAGATCGAAGTGAACGCTCCCGATCTGCCCGGCATCCTGGTCGATGTGGGCACCAGCCGGACCTATAATTACCCGTATGAACTCGCCCACATTCTCGGGTATGTCGCGCCACCCAATGAAAACGACATGGACGGCGACCCGCTGATGGCTCTGCCTGGCTTGAAGGTTGGGCGGGCCGGGGTCGAAAAATATCACGATCTGGCTCTGCGGGGCCGCCCAGGGGTGGTACACCTGGAAGTAAATGCCGTTGGACGGGTGATCCGCGAGCTGGATCGGACGGACGGAATAAATGGCGACGATATCGGCCTGTCTTTCGATGTTGGTTTGCAACTGGCGATTCAAAAGATGCTTGGCGATGACGCCGCGAGCGCGGTCGTGCTGGATTGCCGCAATGGTGAGATCATGGCGATGGTTTCCAATCCATCGTTCGATCCGACTTTGTTCGCCACCGGGGTCTCGCAGGCTCAATGGAAGGAATGGACGAAAGATCGGCGAACGCCATTGATCAACAAGGCGACCTCGGGACTTTATGCGCCCGGTTCGACCTTCAAGATGGCGGTGGCGCTGGCCGGCCTGGACGCCAAGGCGATCAGCTTCCATGACCGGCTCAACTGCCCAGGTCATCTCGATTTGGGAACGAGCCGGTTCCATTGCTGGAACAAGGCGGGCCACGGAGCGCTGGATCTACATCAGGCGCTTAAGTACAGTTGCGATGTGTACTTTTATCAGGTCGCCTTACGAACCGGCATCGATCGGATTTCCGCCATGGCCCACCGGCTTGGGATGGGAACCGAACTCGACATTGACATTCCCGGTCAGCGGCTCGGACTGGTACCAACCAAGGAATGGCGGCAAAGTAAAGGTCATCCCTGGGAACTCGGCGACACGGTCGTGAGCGGCATCGGCCAAGGCTACATCGTCGTTTCGCCCTTACAACTGGCGACCTATGCCGCGCGGATCGCCACCGGCCGAGCGGTTCAGCCCCATTTCACCCGCCGCATCGCCGGCGCCATGCAACCCGGCTCCCAGCCGGAAGACTGGCCGGATCTCGCCGTGCCGGAGCCTATGCTGCAGGCGGTGAGATCTGGTATGTTCGCGGTTGTGAACGACGCGGGCGGCACCGCCCCCAGAGCGCGCCTCGCCGGCCCGTTCCATCTCGCCGGCAAGACCGGGTCATCCCAGGTCCGGCGGGTGTCACGCAAGCAGCGCGAAAGCGGCACGTTCGACAGTAAGAATCTACCGTGGGAGTTTCGGCCGCACGCTCTTTTCGTCGCATACGCACCCTACGAACAACCTCGCTACGCGTTATCGGTCGTGGTTGAGCATGGGAATGCCGGTGGCATCGTGGCCGCGCCCCTCGCACGTGACATCATGACCGAGGTCCTGCGCCGCGATCCAGCCAGCCGTCAGGATGGTCCGGCCCAGGTCGCGGACGTAAAGTCATGAAAAGCCGCCGGAGCCTGATCACATGATCGAACAACGCCTGTGGCTGAAAAGTTCACACGACCTGACCGGCAAAATCTTCCGCGTCAATTGGTTGTTCGTACTGCTGCTTTGTGCGCTGGCGACGGTCGGGTATGTCGCCCTTTACAGCGCCGCGGGCGGATCGCCGGAGCCCTACGCCACGCGCCACATCGTTCGGTTCGCGTTCGGGCTGTTGATCATGGTTTGCATTGCGCTGGTCGACATCCGCATCATCGCCCGATTTTCATGGGTCGCCTATGCCGGCGGTGTCGCACTGCTGATTCTCGTGCTCAAAATCGGCCACGTCGGCAAAGGTGCTCAACGCTGGTTGGACCTGGGTGGTCAGCAAATCCAGCCTTCGGAACTGATGAAGCTGGGATTGATTCTCGCGCTGGCGGCATGGTTCCACCGCGCGAGTTGGGAACGGATCGGCAACCCTCTGTTTTTGCTTCCACCATTGATCGCGGTTCTGATCCCGGTCGGACTGATCCTGAAGGAGCCCAATCTTGGCACCGCGATGATCACCTTGATGCTGGGAGGCGTGATCTTCTTCGCCGCCGGAGTCAGATGGTGGAAATTCATTCTCGTGTTGTTGCCCGTCCCATTCGTCGCTCGTTATGCCTATCAGCATCTGCACGATTACCAACGCGCGCGGATCGACACGTTCCTGAACCCCGAGAGCGACCCGCTCGGTGCCGGATACAACATCATCCAGTCCAAGATCGCTCTGGGCTCTGGTGGGACGTGGGGCAAAGGTTTCCTGCAAGGCACGCAGGGCCACCTCGACTTTTTGCCGGAAAAGCAAACCGACTTTATATTCACGATGATCGGCGAGGAGTTCGGTTTGGTCGGCGCGGTCGCTGTGATCACACTTCTCATTTTGATCACCTGGGGAGCTCTGCTGGTCGGCCTGCGTTGCAAGCACCAGTACGGCAGGCTCGTCGCCTTTGGCATTGCCTGCAATTTCTTCTTCTATTGCTTTGTGAACATCGCGATGGTCATGGGGGTGATCCCCGTGGGTGGTGTGCCGCTGCCGCTTATATCGCACGGTGGTTCGGCGATGATCACCATGATGGTGTCATTTGGCATCCTCATGTCGGTGCAGGTGCATCGCGATGTGGAGTTCGCCAACACCGACAACGACTGATGAAGCTACCGGCACGTCTGTTGAGTGCCTGGCGGCACACGCATTACACCATGGGAACGATCGACGTGATGATCAATCGCCGGTCATCGGAAATGGACAAGTTGCTGACCGCATATCGCGTCAGATCCGCCGTGTTCGTGACGGCCTGGAATCCGCTGTCACATCGGATGCCGGTCCGTTGGAACCAACGCAGCAGGATCGACTGAAGCAGCGATTGCGTCGATGTGTGACGCTGCCAGCGGAAGGTTCCTGTTGGAGGTGGCGCGAAGAACATTTGCTGGTCCTCGCGGCCCCAGGCCTGGTCAAGCGGCTGGCGCGGCTGTTTCGACAGGCGGCTGTCGTGGTCGTGAAGCGCGGTCAGGCGGCGGCTCTGACGATCAGTTTTCCGGTGTTCTCGCCCCTGAATAACATGCCCAGTGCAAGTGGCGCGTTGTCCAACCCGTCGACGACGTGAAGCTGCTGTTGGAGCCGGCCACCACGGATCTGTGCTGACAGCCATGCACGCGCCTCCGTGTAGCGGTCGTGATAATCAAACACGAGGAAGTTTCGCATCGTGATCCGCTTACCGCCCTGAAGCCCAAGATTAAGAATGCCGTATGGCTCCGTCGCGACCGTCTGAGAGATCCGCCCACACAGCACCACTCGCGCGTCCGTTCGCAGATTCGCGAGTGCCGCGTCCAACATCGGACCGCCAACGTTGTCGAAATAGACATCCATTCCGTCGGGGCATGCCCGCCGGATCGCCGCCGCGAGATCTGGTTCCGCTTTGTAATCTATCACGCCATGCAAACCCAGCGTCTGCGTGAGAAACCGGCATTTTTCCGGGCCCCCAGCGATGCCGATGACGCGACACGCGTCGATCAGTCCTATTTGGGCGGCGATTTGCCCGACCCCTCCGGCTGCCGCTGAAACCACCAACGTTTCACCCGGTTTCAGCCCTCCGACGTCGCGCACGCCAAAATAGGCGGTCAACGCGGACGTGCCGAGCGGGCCCATCCAGTCCTCAATCGACCCCAACGAAAGATCGAGCTTCTGAGTTTCTCTGGCACGTAGGATTGGGTGGGATTGCCAGCCGGTTCGCCCCTGAACCAGGTCCCCTGTCGCGAAGTCTTCCGCCTGGGTCCGCAGGACGCGACCAATTCCGCCGGCTCGCATCACATCGCCGATCGCGACACCACGGGTATAGCCCGACGAGCTACTGATCCACGACCGCATTGCCGGATCAATCGAAATATACATCGTCTCGACCAGCAATTCGCCAGCTTCGAGCGGCCGCACCGGCATGACATCCTGCTTGAAATGCTCTGGGCCCGGAATTGCGGATGGACGCGCCTTCAGGGTGATCCGGTGATTTAACATGGCCAACAGTCTCCTGCTTCGGTTCCGGCATTGAAGCAGGCTGGCGCCGGTCCACCAAGCCAGTCGACCCCCTGCCCTGTCCCGGACCTCGACAGCCTCCCGACAGGCGCGGCATGGTGCGACTGTGACATCGCACGACGGGAGGGGACATGAACGACCAAACAGCACCGGTCGCGGAAACATCATCCGGCAAAGTTCGTGGCGCGATCATCGAAGGCGTCACGGCTTTCAAGGCCGTTCCCTATGCCGTATCGCCAACAGGCGCGTCCCGCTTCCTGCCGCCCCACGCGCCGGAACCTTGGCCTGGCGTTCGGGACGCGACGTCCTACGCGGGCCGTGCGCCTCAGGCCGGATTGCGCACGGGCACTCGCCCCGAGCTTGAAACGTTCTCGGGAACGCCCGACACCTCGCCGGATTCCGAGGATTGCCTGACCCTGCATGTTTGGTCGCCCAGTACCACGGATTACGCGAAACGGCCGGTGATGGTGTGGCTGCATGGTGGTGCGTTTTCCTATGGCAGCGCGAACTCCGAGCGGCTCCGCGGCAGCCGCCTCGCGAAACGCGGCGATGTCGTTGTCGTGACCGTGAACCATCGGTTGAACATCTTCGGACATCTCGATTTATCTGACATCGGCGGCACCGACTACAAGCACTCCGGCAATGCGGGAGTGCTTGATCTGGTCGCGGCATTGACCTGGGTCCGGAACAATATCGCCCACTTCGGCGGCGATCCAGCCAACGTAACGATTTTCGGTGAATCCGGTGGCGGTGGAAAAGTGAGCACGCTCCTCGCGATGCCCGTCGCGGCCGGCCTGTTTCATCGCGCGATCATCCAGAGTGGTGCCGCTATCCGGTTGCGGACGAAGGAACGCTCGCTGAAGCTGACCGAACTCGTCCTGAAGGAGCTCGGCATCAAGGCCGCGGCGATCGAACAGCTGCGGACTTTGTCGGTCACCCGTCTGCTGGCGGCGATCAAACCCGCCGAACGTATTCTGGGCACTTCCCCTTATCGGTTGTTCGATCGTTACCTGTTTGGACCGGTCGTGGACGGCGACATATTGCCGCGGCAGCCATTCGATCCCGATGCGCCGGATATCATGCTCGACATTCCGCTTATTATTGGCGACATGAAGGATGAGACAGCGAGCTTTCTTGCCCCGGATGATCTGGTCTGGCACCGCACCCTGACCGAGGCGCAAATGCTTGACCGGGTCCACGCGATCGCCGGTGCCGATACCGAGCGGGTGGTCGAGACTTACCGCCGCCTCTACCCCGGCGCCACTCCAGCGGAGCGGCTGATCGCAACGACGACCGATTGCAACTTCCGCATTCGATCCCTGGTCCTGGCACAACGCCGAGCAGCCAAAGCGACCGCTCCGGTTTGGATGTATGCATTCGATTGGGAGACACCGGTGCAAGGCGGCAAAATGAAGGCCCCGCATGCGATGGATGTTCCATTCACATTTGACACGATCGATTTGACCAACGCAACCGACGGAAGTGACACGGCGCGGCGGCTGGCTGAAACGATGTCAGGCGTGTGGGCTGCGTTCGCGCGAAACGGTGTGCCGGATCACCCCTCGATTCCCCACTGGCCTGCCTACCGCGTTCCGGAGCGTGCCACCTTGATCCTGGACACGACCTGTCGCGTCGACAACGATCCACGTGGCGAAACGCGCGCCCTGTGGCAAGACATCACCGGAACTCGATAAGCAACGGAGTTAACCCGCATGCAGGTCCAGACCGTCCTCGGACCGATCGGTCTCGATCAACTCGGCCGAACTCTGATGCATGAGCATCTGTTCATCGCCTTCCCCGGCGCCGAGTTCGATCCTTCAGCCACTTGCGACCGCGCCGTCTTTGTCGCCGAGGCGGTGAAACGCCTGACGCAGCTTCGAGTCGAGCACGGCGTGAAGAGCTTCGTCGATCCGTGTCCAATTGAACTCGGCCGGGACGTTACCGTGATGGCGGAGATCGCCGAGAGATCGCAGATGAACATCATCTGCACAACCGGATTTTACTTCGAACTTATGGGTCTGCCGGTCTATTGGCGCGCCCGCACCACCGAGGAAATCGCCGAACTGTATATCAGGGAAATCACCCACGGCGTCGGCAACACCGGCGTTCGCGCCGGTGCGATTAAGGTCGCGACCGGCGCGCCCAACATCACGCCGCTCGAAATGAAATTCCTGGAGGCCGCCTGCATTGCACAAAAGGCCACCAATGTCCCGATCATAACGCACACTCAGGACGGCTACGCGGGCCCAGAACAGCAAGCCGCGTTCGCCGCGGGCGGCGTTCCAGCGCATCGATGCCTGATCGGTCACTGCTGCGGGAATTCGGACCCGACGTATCACCGACGGGTTGTCGATGGTGGGTCGTATATCGGCTTTGACCGGATCGGGTTGCTGCGATACCAACCGGATGAAGTTCGCGCTGATAATCTGGTGAGGCTCGTGCGTTCCGGTCATCGTTCCCAGATCATGATGAGTCAGGACCGGCATTGTGGCTGGCTTGGCAAGGTCGCCCGGCAAGTATCGCCTTCTGAACAAGCCCATATCGATGCGTTGCGGACGGATGGCAAATGGCCGCCTCCGTACACGTATCTCTTTACCGATTTTGTACCGATGCTGCGCGTTCGTGGCATGGCTGATGATGAAATATTCTCCATTCTGGACGATAACCCGCGACGCTTCTTCGCGGGTGAGGCCCTGTCAAACAACTGAAAGGGGGCTGTGAATGCGCGCCATTGTGAACACACCTGGCGGGACGACGCCGGTCGAATTGCGCGAGGTACCCGAACCAAACCCCGGCCCCAACGAGGCAGTGGTCGCGGTGCGAGCCTTTTCGCTCAATCGTGGGGAATTGCGTTCGTTCGTCAACAATGAGGCAGGGTGGATCCCGGGCCAGGACATCAGCGGTGTAGTACAGCGAGCCGCCGCGAATGGCTCCGGTCCGGGGGAGGGAACCCGTGTCGTCGCGCTCACCGACGAATTCGGTTGGGCCGAACGAGCCGCGGTGCCCACACATCGCATCGTCCCGCTCCCCGACAACGTGAGTTTCGTTCAGGCCGCGACATTGCCTGTCGCGGGATTGACCGCGCTTCGCTGTGTACGGCTTGGCGGAGCGCTGGTCGGCCGCCGGGTGCTGATAACCGGCGCGGCAGGTGGTGTGGGCACGCTCGCGGTTCAGATCGCGGCACACTCAGGCGCACATGTCACCGCCGTCGTGGGCCGTCCAGAGCGGACCGTCGCTCTGAGCGGCCTGGGCGCCCAGGAGGTCGTGCACGGCATCGAAAACGCTACAGGACGATATTCGTTGATCCTGGAATCCGGTGGCGGAAGCTCGCTTACGGAGGCGGTGAAGCGAATCGAACCTAACGGCACTGTCGTTGTCTATGGGAACTCCTCGGCTGAACCTTCAACCATCAGCTTTCAGGATTTCCGGATGGCGCAAAATGCGCGCATCCAAAGTTTCTTTTATTTTACCTCGGGACCTGAGGAGTTGTTCGCGTCGGACCTTGCCCTGCTGGTATCCCTGATCGCCAACGGCAGCCTCCGTCCGGTTATCGGTATCGAGCGCGATTGGGCAGAGATCGCCACAGTCGCGGAGTCGTTGCGGCACCGGCAGGTCGCGGGGAAAGCCGTGTTCCGAACCGGAGATTTATGAATGGAGGCGGACTACGTCATTGTGGGAGCCGGATCCGCGGGTTGCGTGGTGGCGGCGCGGCTATCGGAGACCGGTGCGAAGGTTGTCCTGCTTGAAGCCGGTCCGCGAGATACGCTGCCGTGGATCCACATCCCCGCCGGAATGTTGAAACTTCTGTATCACCCCGTCGTCAACTGGAACTACAGCGCGGAAGGGACATCGGGAAGCGCGGGGCGGCGTATCCACTGGCCGCGAGGGAAGACTCTCGGCGGATCAAGCTCAATCAATGGCATGCTATATGTGCGCGGCAATCCCGCTGATTTCGACGGGTGGGCGCAAATGGGATGCCGCGGCTGGAGTTTCGACGACGTGCTGCCTTTCTTCAGAAAGTCAGAGGACTACAAGCAAGGCGGCGACCCAGAGATCCGCGGCCACAGCGGGCCGCTGAAGGTCGAGGACTATCGAACAATCCTTCCGCTCACTCATCGTTTTGTGGAGGCCGCGCAACAGGCCGGGCACCGTTTCAGCAAGGACCTCAATGGCCGGATTCAGGAAGGCGTTGGCTATTCGCAAATGACCCGAAAGGGAAGATGGCGCGGATCGACCGCGCAAACATTCTTAAAGGAAGCTCGAAGCCGCCGCAACCTGATTGTCGAGACGGACGCATTGGCCTCGAAGCTGCTTTTCGACGGTCGTCGCTGTACCGGCGTTTCGTTCCGGCAACGCGGAGAAATCAAAACCATTCGCGCGACAAGGGAAGTCATATTGTGCGGCGGTGCCATTAATTCACCGCATCTGCTGCAGATTTCCGGCATCGGACCCGCCGCGCATCTTGCGTCGATCGGCGTGCCGGTGGTGCATGCTCTGTCGGGCGTGGGCGCGAATTTGCAAGACCATTACGTTGCCCGTGTTTCACATCGCGTCAAAGGCTCAATCTCCATCAACAAACTGGCGCGCGGGCTTCGCCTGACGAGGGAAATCGTCCGCTTCTTTTTGGAAGGCCGAGGGGCGCTGACTTTCGGGGTGACGACGGCGCAGGTCTTCTGCCGGTCCAGTCCTGAGAAATCCAGCCCTGACCTACAGCTTTTGTTCACGCCAGCCAGTTATGATCCGGATAAATTCGGCGCGCTGGAGCTTGAGGACGGGATGACTGTCGCGGTTTGCCCAGTACGTCCGGACAGCCGCGGAACGATCATGGCGCGGACCGCCGACCCGACCACCGCGCCGATCATCACGCCAAATTACCTGTCCGACCCTGGAGATGCTCGAGTTCTGCTCGCGGGCATTCGCTTCACGCGTGAGATATTCAAGGCGTCCGCGATCGCGCGACACAGCGTGGTGGAGACGTTGCCGGGACCCGATGTTCAAACCGACGACGGATTGATCGACTATGCTCGCGGCTTCGGCAATACGATCTATCATCCGATCGGCACGTGCCGCATGGGTCAAGGGCCGTCGGCAGTGGTTGACGAGCGGCTACGCGTCCATGGCATCACCGGCTTGCGAGTGATCGACGCATCCATCATGCCGACACTCACCACCGGGAACACCAACGCGCCCACAATTATGATCGGTGAAAAAGGTGCCGCGATGATCCGTGAGGATGCGAACCAGACTGGCTCGGATTGAGCGGAGTCAACTCGTTATTTCGGCATCGCGATACGCCGTCCCGCTTCCTTTGGGAGTTGCGCGGGCGCGAATCTGGCAACAGCGTCCCGCAAGGCCACGCGTTTCGCGTCAGGAAACGGGGCGACGCGGCGAACCCGCATGTCGATATGCAGCGCCATCAACTCCTGAACCGCTGAGCGCTCGCCGCTTTCGACGTGAAACAACTCATGGAAATAGTGCAGTCGCTTGGCGTCGGCACCCAACAGCCAGGTGTGAACGCGCAATCGTTCCCCAAGATGCACTTCGCGTTCGTACACCGTATGCGTCTCGGCGGTGAAACAGGAGTTGCCGGTTGCCTCCCGGTACGCATCGCCAATGTCCAGAGCCGCATAGAGTTTGTCCGTGGCGAGGTCGAAGACGACCACATAGTAGGCGAGGTTCATATGGCCGTTGGAGTCGATCCACTCCGGACGGACAACATCTTCATACTCGATGATTGGGCCGGTCATGGCGTCGAAGCGGTCAGGCGGCCTCCGCCAACTGACGGGGCCGATAGATCGCGATATGAGTCACACGGGCGATCGGACGCGTTTCATTGGCGATAACCAAGGCATCAATCTCGACCCATTTATGGCCTTTATGCTCGTAGTTCTTCGTGACACGAGCGCGAACATTCAGTGTATCGCCAACGCGGGCCACAGCGTGGTTCTGGACCGTGCTCCCCATATGCATCCATGCCGGGAGGATGACGTTATGCGACAGCGCCCAATTACAGCAGCGCAAAACCGTTCCGGAATGAACGAGTCCTTCGCGCGAATAGAGCGGATCCGTCTCCCGTGTGTCCGCGATGTCCTGAGCTTGATAGTCGGACGTCACTGTCAGCGGATTCATTCCCAGCCAATCGCCGACGCGCAACGACTCCTCATCCGCGGCCACGCGATGCGCACGCGCGGGAACTGATTGGAAGTCCGCGAGATTGGATAACGCCGGAGCATGGTCCGGCATTCCCGCGCGTCCGGTGGCGCACAGTACGCCACCGCTGGTGACCTGCAACGACATCCCGTCGACGTCCTCCACCGCGGTTATCTCAGCGATGTCGCCTTCGTACACCGGCTTCCCAAATCGGGCTTCTCCGGTGCCATGTTCAAGCCAGGCGCGACCCCAGCGCTGGACGGGCATATGCGACATGTAGGCATACACATGGACTCCGCCGACCAACCCGCCCTTGAAACCAAACCGCTTCGCGGTCGCATCGTCGTGGATTTTGTTTTCCGACGACTTCGCGGTGTTATAGGCTGAAACCCGATACGGCGGCAGAGTGGACATAAAATCAGCCTCCAGCCATCCGCGGCGAGCGCGGATGGCAATGAAAGAAATCTCGGATCAGTTCAGTGCGAACAGTCCGACCTCGTAACCGGGAACGAAATTGCGATTGTTCATGTCCGGGTTACGGTTCACGAACACGCGATTGAACATCGGGTGCCGCATGCTGCGCGTTTCGTGCTCGATCCGAAACAGCGGCTTGTTGGTGTCGACATCGACGATATCCAGGAAGCGATACTGATGCTGGTCGCTCTCCTCCGAGATCAGGCCGCGCTCGAGCAATTTCTTATGTGGCCCAGAGAAATCGGCCAGCGTGATCTGGATGTGATGACCGTCATATTCGGCGAGATCCGCCTTGGTCTCGCGATAAATCACCCGGCACTCACCGGAACATGAAGCCCAGGCATAGGCGCCCCGCTCGTCCTGGGAGACACCTGCCACACCCCCGAGAATTTCCTTATAGAACCGGGCGATCGCGTTCAGATCGGTGCCTGACGGAATGTCGAATTCGACATAGGGCATGCCGACTCGCATCGGCCCAAACTTCGCCGGATCCGGCGCGTGGACACGGATGCGATTGCCCCACGGACATGTCGTCTCAACCACATCGCCAGCCTCGCGGTAGCTGAACTGCGTCCCTTCCAGGAACTTCTGTGTGTAGTGCAGCCGTTTCAGGAGCGCTTCCAGGTCCGGCAGCACCAAAGCCGTGGTGCCGCGGACCACCTGCGCGCCGCGGGTTGGCAAGTGGAACTGTCCCTTCCCGACGTTGACCCACATGTTCTCCAGGCCGGCCATGAGGTAGGGGTCCCGTGTAAGACCCAGACCCATGAGATAATACGCGATCGCAAGAGACTGATCAGGTACGGTCACGTTCACGTGACCAAGCTCGACGATATTGCCGAGATCCTCGACAGTCCGGTCGAATTGCGGTGCCGCCGCCATATCGTTCATCTCTTGGGTCCCCTGGTTCCGGAGTTCATGACTACCGGTCATCGTAACCCGGAATCCGCTCGTGGTCCATCGTCAGGCCGCGGCGGGAACTCCGGCCTCGGTCAGCGCGGCACGCTGCCGCTCCGCCAGCGCCGCTTCGTCGAAGTCCGCGATCAGGCCCTGAAACAGCCGGCTCCAATTCAGTTCCGCCCGCAGCCGGAGGAACACACCGCCCAGACCGATCGCCGAGCGATCCATCAGCACGAATTCGCGCGGCGGTTTGACCCCGCCGGTTCGCTTCAATCCGGCATGGACCTTTTCGGCGACGGCCCGGCCAAATTGCGGGTCGTCGGTTTCCTGGATGCGGCGAACCCGATCCTCGGTCAGCGGCTCGTACAAGAAGCGAGCCCACAGGTTCAGCACATCCATTTTCTCGTGCGACAAATCCGCGAAACCCCAGGTCTCATAGGCGTGGTGCGCCTTTGCATCGTCGTGATCGCGCACCGCCTCAAACAGGTCGATGACACCCCGCACGAACTTCGCATCGAAGACACGGATAGCGCCGAAATCCAGCAGGTTCACAGACCCGTCAGACAGCACCTGATAATTGCCCATGTGCGGATCGCCATGGATGACCCCATACCGGTAAAACGGCACGTACCAGGCCCGGAACAGCGCCTCCGCGATCAGGTTCCGCTCCTCCTGAGGTGGGTCCTCCGCGAGCCGATGCATCAGCGGACGGCCATCGAGCCAGGTCATCGTCAGCAAGCGATGGGTGCAATACCCGGGCACCGGGACCGGCACGTGCACGACCGGATGCTCCGCCAGCATCAGCGCATAAAGGCGCATCTGCGCCGCCTCCCGCTCATAATCCAGTTCCTCACGGAGGCGCTCGGTGAGTTCCTTGTAAATCTCCTGGTGTTGTATCGCGTTGTCCATGCGGTGATAGACAGCCATCGCCAGGCGCAACTGGCGCAGATCGGCCTCGACCGTACTGGGCATGTCGGGATATTGCAGCTTGCAGGCAACCTCGCGCCCGTCCGGCAGAGTCGCGCGATGCACCTGACCGAGCGACGCGGCGGCGGAAGCAGTCTGAGAAAACGCCGTGAAGCGAGAGCGCCAGTCGGGCCCGAGTTCACTCGTCATGCGGCGGCGAACGAAGTTCCAGCCCATGGCGGGTGCATTCGACTGAAGTTGTGCCAGTTCCTCCGCGTACTCGACCGGCAGCGCATCCGGCACCGTTGACAGAAACTGGGCCACCTTCATAAGCGGACCCTTCAGCCCACCGAGAATGGTCCTGAGATCCTCGGCATGCGCGGCACGATCCGTACGGATGCCAAACATACGCTCCCCGGCCATACGCGCGGCGATACCGCCGACCGCACCCGACGTGCGAGCCATTCGGCGGAGTTCGCCGAGGAAATTACTGCCGGACATGGTCTTTCAAGAGCACACCTGTTGGATTACGTCGTTACCTCAAGCTCATCAATGAAACCGGAAATCACATCCAGACCTTTCGCCCAGAAAGAGGGATCAGAGGCGTCCAACCCAAATGGAGCAAGCAATTCCTTGTGCCGCCTGGTGCCCCCCGCCCGGAGCATGTCCAGATACTTCGCCTGGAACCCAGGATGACCCAACTGGAACACTGAATAAAGCGCATTCACGAGGCAATCGCCAAATGCATACGCGTAAACATAAAATGGCGAATGCACGAAATGCGGAACGTAGGCCCAAAATACATCGTATTCCGGAGAAAACTCGAAAGCGGGCCCAAGACTTTCAGTCTGAACGTCGCGCCAGATTTCGCCGATTCGGTCCGGCAACAGTTCGCCGGTTCGCCGCTCGTCATGAACCTTTGTCTCGAAGCGATAAAAGGCGATCTGCCGCACCACGGTGTTCAGCATGTCCTCCACCTTCGAGGTCAGCATCAGCCGTCGTTGTGCCGGGTTAGCCGAATCCAGCAGTGCCCGGAATGTAAGCATCTCACCAAACACACTCGCTGTCTCCGCGAGGGTCAGCGGCGTGCTGGCCATCAGGTAACCCTGACTTCCCGCCAGGACCTGATGCACGCCATGCCCGAGCTCATGCGCCAGGGTCATCACGTCACGGGTGCGCCCGTGATAGTTCAGCAACAAATACGGGTGCGCTGACGGCACGGTCGGATGTGAGAACGCGCCGCCCGCCTTGCCCTCCCGCGGTGGCACATCGATCCACGGCTTATCAAAGAACTGCCGGCCAATTCGGGCGAGGTCCGGGCTGAATGCGCCGTACGCTGTCAACACCTGCTCGCGCGCTTCATTCCAACTGATTTTCCGATCGTCGTCGCCAGGTAGCGGCGCGTTCCGGTCGTAATGCGCGAGTTTCGGTAGCCCAAGCCACTTCGCCTTCATTGTGTAATAGCGGTGCGAGAGCCTCGGGTACGCATCAACGACAGCGGTGACAAGTGCATCCACTACCTCATCCTCAACCATATTCGACCGGTTGCGATAGCTGGCGGAACGTGGGTATTTCCGCCATCGATCGATGATTTCCTTATCCTTCGCCTTCGTGTTGGTGATCAACGAAAACAACCGGATCTTCTCATTGAAAGCGGCGCCAATTGCTTCCCCGGCGGTCCGCCGAACGGCACGGTCAGGCGCGGATAATTTCTCCAGCGCCGCATTCACCGTCAAAGCCTGGTCCGCGATCGAAATCCGCATCCCCGCGACGGTTTCATCGAACAATCGGCTCCAGGCGGACTGACCGGTCACGTCCTTATCATGCAGCAACTCCTCCAGTTCATCGGAAAGTTGATGCGGCCGAAACACGCGCAGATCGCGAAGCCATGGCCGGTAGCGCTCGAAGCCCGAGTCCGCCTTAAACTCACGCTCCAAGGTGGCGTCGTCGAGGCGATTGACCTCCAACGTGAAGAAAATCAGGTGACTCCCAATCTCCGTCACCCGCTCGCTCATGGTTTGATAAAACTGGCCATAGACGGCATTCGAGCTATCGGAGGAAAACAGCAACTGGGCATAAGACATGACCCGGCCCAGTGTTTCTTCGATCCGCTCATATTCTTTGATCGCGCCTGCGAGTTCACCACCGGCACACGAGGCAAGCCTCCCGGTGTAACGATCCTTGAAGGCGCGGGCCGACGCTTCCGCTTCCCGGAGATCCGACCGCAGCTTCGCACTATCGGGCGCCGGGTAGAGGTCGGACAGATCCCAAACCGGCAGGGTCTGAGGGTTCGTGGCTTCGGACATCGTGACGCGGTTCCCTTGGCTGCTGCGCTCTCAACAGATGTAGGGTAGGAACCTTCCACATCAAAGGTGTGCCATCAGGCCATTCCGCGCGGGGAGGGTTCGTGGAAAGCTATCCAACATGGCCAAACATGGCGACGATGATGTTCGACCTGGCCAAAAAATGGCCTGAGAAGAGGCTCCTTCGCGCCTACCGGGACAACGCCTGGCACAGCACGACCTGGTCGGAGTTCGCTCGGATGGCCGCGTCGTGCGCCCGTCATCTTCGGGCGGAGGGAATCGCGGCGGGCGGCCGCGTCGTGATCTGCGCGGAAAACCGCCCGGACTACCCGATCGCCGAGGTCGCGCTGATGGCCATCGGTGCGGTGCCCGTCCCCACCTACACCACAAACACCGTGGACGATCACGCCCACATCCTGCGTGACTCGGGTGCGCGAGCCGCGATCGTTTCGTCTGGAAGCCTCGCCGATCGACTGAGTGCGGCGGCGCGAAAGAACGGTGGCCTGGATATTCTGTTGGAAATGGGCAGCGAGCGCTGGAACACCATCCTCGCCGATACATGGCCGCCCGATGATATCGAGCGGCAAGCGGCCACGGTCCCGCCCTCCGCGATGGCGTGCCTGATTTACACGTCCGGAACCGGCGGGGCACCACGAGGCGTGATGCTGCCGCACCGGTGCATCTTGTCGAATTGCCGCGGGGCGTTCGATCTCGTCCGACCATTACAGCTGAAGGATGAGATCTATCTTTCCTTCCTCCCGCTCTCCCATAGCTATGAGCACACCGTCGGTAATTTCTTCTTTGCCAGTCTCGGGTCCGAGATCGTGTATTCGCGTGGCGTGGAACACCTCGCCGCGGACATGCTCACAATTCGTCCAACGATTCTGACCGCGGTGCCTCGGGTTCTTGACGTGATCCGCGGCCGCGTCATGACGCAGGTGGCTCGGCAACCCAGGTGGAAGCAGGAACTGTTCAATCGCGCGATGGACATCGGGTACAAGCGATTGGATGAAGTTCGGCTGTCGATGTTCGAGCGGCTGATCGACCCTGTCCTGGATCGTGTGGTGCGAGCCAAAATCCGCGACCGCTTCGGGGGACGCCTCAGGGCCGCGGTGTGCGGTGGCGCTCGGCTGGAATCGGATGTCGGCCGGTTCTTTCTCGCGCTCGGCATTATACTTTTGCAGGGCTATGGCCAAACGGAGGCCGGCCCGGTGATCAGCGCGACGCGCCCGGAAGCAATCCGCATCGACACAGTTGGCCCCCCGCTCCTCGGCGTCGAACTTCGGCTCGCGGGAGATGGGGAGATTCTGGTCCGCGGTGACCTTGTGATGGACGGCTACTGGGGCCGCCCGGAGGAGACCGCTCGGGCAATCCAGGACGGCTGGCTGCATACCGGAGATATCGGTTCAATCGACGAGCACGGCAACCTTCGGATCACCGATCGCAAGAAGGACATGATCGTGTTGTCCGGTGGAGAGAACATCTCCCCAGCCAAAATTGAAGGCATGTTAATGGCCGAACCTGAGATTGCTCAGGCCGTGGTCGCCGGCGATGGCAGAGCGGGTTTGACGGCGTTGCTGGTTCCCGCCGAAGGCCACGATGAGGTGTCCGTCGCCCTGGCCCTGACCCGCACCAATCACCGGTTGTCCGTCACCGAGCGAATTCGCCGACACGCGGTCGTGAAGGCATTCACCGTGGAGAATGGATTGCTCACGCCCACGCACAAAATTCGCCGAATGATGGTCATTCGCGCCAACTCTGAAGTTCTCGCACGTTTGCATGGATAGCTGACGGCTCAGGCGGCGGTATACCCGTCCTTACATCCCCAGCGCGCGCCGGTAGACATCGAGGAGTGTTTCCAGTTCCTCGACCTCGGCGGCTTCCTGCTTGCGAATGCGAATGAGTTGTCGCAGCGCCTTCACGTCGAAACCGGCGGATTTGGCCTCCGAATAGATATCCTTGATGTCGGCGCCGAGAGCCTTGCGCTCTTCCTCAAGCCGCTCAATCCGATCGACGATACTCCGCAGCCGATCAGCGGCCACGCCGCCCGTCTTCAGCTCCTCACGGTCAACTGGTTTCGCCGCCATCCCACCCCCATTCCTGTTCTGGAAAGCGGGCGGGGATAGCGGGCCATTGGAACCGGGTCAATGACCGGGATGCGATTTCGCCAATGCGGCCTTTTGCTCCTGGGTCGCCTCTTTCTGATATTTCGCCTGCCATTCCTTGTAAGGCATGCCGTAGACAATCTCCCGTGCCTCCGGATCGGTGAGCCCGAGCCCCTTGGACTCGGCGGCCTCGCGGTACCAGCGGCTGAGGCAATTCCTGCAAAAGCCGGCGAGATTCATCAGGTCGATGTTCTGCACGTCCGTGCGCTCCCGCAAATGCTGGACAAGCCGCCGGAACGCGGCGGCTTCCAACTCGGTGTCGGTGGCGATGTCTGATTGGTGTTCGGGCATGGTGTTCCTCCTGTCCTCAAGGCTAAATTGGTATCGACGACCACGATCCGCCATAGTTTCGCCGCGTCCAGTGGGAGATAGCAAGCGATGACCTGGGACGACGCGCGAGCCCGCGTGGCCTTGCGCCGACTGTTTGATACCGCCGTTGCCGTCTCTGACCCACGCCGTGTGCTGGCTGCGCATCTACCCGCGAAGCCAATCGGCGGCCGCTGCATCGTGGTCGGTGGTGGCAAATCAGCCGCCGTCATGGCCGCTGCCCTGGAAGACGCATGGCCGGATGTCGTGCTGGAAGGAACGGTGGTGACCCGCTATGGCCACGCCGTTCCCACGCGTCACATCGAGGTGATCGAAGCGTCGCACCCAGTGCCGGATGCCAACAGTGAGCGCGGTGCGCGGCGCCTCCTGGAGCGGGTCCGTGGTCTGGGCCCGCGGGACCTGGTGATCGCATTGATGTCTGGCGGCGCATCAGCGCTGCTCGCCGCCCCCGCGCCTGGGCTTTCGTTGAATGACAAACAGGCGATCAATCGTGCCCTGCTGGCGAGCGGGGCGAACATCGGCGAGATGAACACGGTCCGAAAGCATCTGTCGGCGATCAAAGGCGGCCGGCTGGCCGCCGCCGCGGCGCCGGCCCAGGTGGTGACGTTGGCGATCAGCGATGTGCCAGGTGACGATCCGGCTGTCATTGGATCAGGGCCAACGGTCCCTGATCCGACAACTTTCGCGGATGCGCGGGCGCTGCTCGAGCGCTACGGGATTACGCCGTCTCCGGCCATCGCCGCGCGGTTACGACAGGATGCCGACGAAACGCCGAAGCCGGGCAGTCTGCCGCACAGCGATTTTCGGATGATCGCGACGCCGATGATGGCACTGCGGGCAGCCGCGGAGTTGGCGCGAGGCATGGGTCTGACCCCGTTGATCCTGGGCGACGCGCTGGAAGGCGAGGCACGAGAGGTTGGCATCGTCCATGCCGGCATCGCCCGTTCAATCCGGGTTCATGGTGAACCTGTCACGTCACCCGCGGTTCTCCTGTCCGGCGGCGAGACGACCGTCACACTGGGGTCGAATGCGACCGGTCGTGGAGGCCGCAATACAACGTTCTTGCTCGGCCTCGCACTGGCGCTGGAGGGAACCGGCGGAATCTGGGGCATCGCTGGTGATACCGACGGGATCGACGGGATGGATGACGTCGCGGGCGCGATCCTGGCACCGGACACGCTCGCCCGGGTGCGGGCGAAGGGTCTGGATCCAAGGGGCATGCTCACAGCCCATGATAGCCACGGATTCTTCGATGCCGTTGGCGATGCTATCCGCATTGGTCCCACGCTGACGAACGTCAACGACTTCCGCGCCATTCTGATCGCCTGAAGGATATTCCATGGCCGCCCGTCCCAAGCTGCGCCGACGACGCCGTACAAAAATCATCGCCACGCTTGGACCAGCCAGTTCCTCGCCCGAGATCCTGGCACGGTTGTTTCAGGCCGGGGCGGACGTGTTTCGTCTGAACTTCTCGCATGGTACGCATGAGGATCACGCGAAGCGTTTCGCGATGATCCGGGAACTCGAGGAGAAGTTCGATCGCCCCATTGGCATTTTAGCCGATGTTCAAGGCCCTAAACTGCGTGTTGGCAGGTTCTCGGGCGGGCGGGCTCATTTACAGGCCGGCCGGCCGTTTCGGCTGGATCTGAACGCTACTCCGGGCGATTCAAACCGCGTCAACCTGCCGCACCCGGAAATCATCGAGGCCGCGACCATCGGGGCGGTATTGTTGATCGACGACGGTAAACTCCGGCTCCGGGTCGTGCACAAGCGCGCCGATGCTCTGGAGACCGAGGTCATGGTTGGCGGCGCCATTTCCGACAACAAGGGTGTCAATGTTCCGGACGTCGTCCTGCCGATCCCCGCGCTGACCGAAAAAGACCGCGTGGACCTGGAATTCGCGGTCAGTCACGGCGCCAACTACATCGGCCTTTCGTTCGTGCAACGCCCGCAGGACGTGGCGGAGGCAAAAGAACTGATCGCCGGCCGGGCCTGGACGATGGTGAAGCTGGAGAAACCACAGGCATTGGATAATCTGGACGCCATCCTCGCGCTGACCGACGCCGTCATGGTCGCGCGTGGCGATCTTGGCGTTGAATTACCGCCCGAGGAAGTTCCGCTCGCACAAAAGCGAATCGTTCGTCTGGCACGCCAACTTGGCAAGCCGGTCGTCGTCGCGACACAAATGCTTGAAAGCATGATGACCGCCCCCGCGCCGACAAGGGCGGAGGCTTCGGATGTGGCAACGGCGGTGTTCGACGGTGCCGACGCCGTCATGCTGTCGGGCGAAACCGCCGCCGGACAGTATCCCTATGAGGCCGTGAACATGATGGACCGGATTGTGGCCCGGGTCGAACAGGACGCGGGTTGGCGGTCCATGATCGATTCATCACGCCCGGCACCGGAACACTCCGCCGCGGGAGCGATCGCATCCGCTGCCAGCCAGGTCGTGCATACAATCGGTGCGCGCGCGATCGTGGCGTTCACGGCCTCGGGCAGTACGGCGTTACGAGTGGCACGCGAAAGGCCTGATTCACCGGTCATAGGATTGACTCCATTGACAGATACTGCCCGCAGACTCGCGGTGGTCTGGGGGGTCCACGCGGTGGTGGTTCCTGAGGTGCACTCCATGGGCGAAGCCGTCGCCCGTGCGGCACGATTAGCCCTGACCGAGGGGTTCGCTGCTCATGGGGATGAGATCGTTGTCACTGCCGGTGTGCCGTTCGGTCAGCCGGGAACAACCAACGCGCTTCGGGTCGCGACCGTGAAATAAAGGTCGCGTCAGGGCAGCCGGCGCCCGGTTGCCGCATCGAACACGTGCATTTGCTCCGGCGGAAATGCGACGGTCAGGATATCGCCTTCCGGCGCTTTGCCCGCGAGTCTGATCACCAATGGCGTCTCACCGGGAGCCGCCAGACGTCCGTGAATCAATGTTTCCGAACCAAGCGGCTCAATAAGATCGATTCTGAGTGGTACCCCTTCCGGATCAATCCGGATATGTTCGGGTCGAACACCGATCGTGAGCGTCTTTCCATCGGAGCCATCGCGCTTGCCGTCGATGAAGTGCACGAGCGGACCAGCTTCCAGCTTCGCCGCGGTACCGGCCTCAATCAAGGTCGCCGGTAGAAAATTCATCGCCGGGGCGCCGATGAACCCCGCCACATAAGTGTCGGCTGGATGTTCGAAGACCTCCATCGGTGTCGCCAATTGCGCGGGGCGGCCTTGATGAAGGACCAGCAATCGATCACCAAGGGTCATCGCCTCCACCTGATCGTGGGTCACATAGAGGCTCGTGACACCCAGTCGTCGTTGCAGCCGGCGTATTTCCGCACGTGTCCGTACCCGCAGAGTCGCGTCGAGATTAGACAGCGGCTCATCGAACAGGAACAACCTGGGCTCCCGCACAATGGCCCGGCCCATCGCCACCCGTTGACGCTGACCACCTGAGAGTTGACGCGGCTTCCTTCCCAGGAACTCAGACAATCCCAGAAGTGCCGCGGTTTCATCGACCCGGTGAGCGATGTCTTCCCGAGACAAACCTCGAATGCGAAGTCCATATGCCATGTTCTCAAATACGGTCATGTGCGGGTAAAGAGCGTAATTTTGAAACACCATCGCGATATCCCGAGCCGACGGATCAACGGATGTTATGTCCCGTTCTTCCAATAAAATTCGTCCCGCGGATGGCGTTTCCAGACCCGCGACGATCCGCAGCAAAGTAGATTTGCCACAGCCGGACGCTCCAACGATCACCAGCATTTCCCCGCTGGCGAGAGACAGATCAATCTGACGCAACACCTCGGTCGTGCCAAAATTCTTGCGAAGGCCGATCAACTCCAACATGGCCATTTATTTTTCGCTTTCCGTTAGTCCGGCGACAAACCACCTCTGCATCAGCAGGACAACGACGACAGGTGGCAACAGGGCGAGGATCGCCGTGGCCATGACCGCGCTCCAGTCGGTTTCGGTTTCCACCGCTACCATTTTGACAATGCCGATCACGATTGTATCCAGTTTTGGATTTGTCGCGACCAGCAGAGGCCAGAGATATTGGTTCCAGCCGTAGATGAAAAGGATCACGAACAGGGCAGCGATATTGGCGGCGGAGACCGGAAGCACGACGTCCCAAAGGAAGCGCAGCGGACCTGCCCCATCCATGCGCGCCGCTTCCACAAGCTCATCCGGAATCGCGACAAAAACCTGGCGAAACAACAGCGTTGCCGTCGCCGACGCGATGAGGGGTAGCCAAAGACCAGTGAAGGTGTTGATCAGCCCAAGACCCGCCATGACCGAATAGGTCGGAATGATGCGTACTTCGACGGGCAGCATGAGCGTAATGAAGATCAGCCAGAATGCCAGCTTCCGGCCCGGAAAGCGAAAAAACACAACCGCATAGGCCGACAACACCGAAATGACGATCTTGCCGATCGCGATCGCGAGCGCCATGCCCAGTGAGATCAAAAGCATGCGGGGCACGGGACCGGCGAGGACGCGAGCATAAGCGCTGAAGCCCTCGTGGCCTGGCAGAAGCGAGAGATCCCCTCGGGCTATCGCGGCGGGGTCTTGGGTCGATCCAACCAACGCAAGCCAAAGCGGTGCGACGAACAGAACCGCGCCGAACAGCAAAACCACATGGGTGACGGGATCACGCCGCGGATTCACGTCGACCGCCACGGCCAAGGAAGCGGAACTGCAGCGCGGTCAACGCGATGACGCCAATCATCAGCACGACGGATTGCGCGGATGAGGAGCCAATATCCAGGTTCACCACCCCATCCCGATAGACTTTGACCATCAGCGTCTCCGTTGCTTTCCCCGGGCCCCCCTGGGTGAGCGCCTGGATCGTGCCAAATGTGTCGAACGCGGCGTAAACCAGGTTCACCACGATCAGAAAGAAGGTCGTGGGCGCCAGAAGCGGAAATGTGATCGTACGGAACCTGTGCCACCCGCGGGCACCATCCATCCGGGCGGCCTCCAGGACCGATCGGGGGACAGACTGCAAGCCGGCAAGAAAGAAAATGAAGTTATAGCTGACCTGCTTCCAGGCACAGGCCAGCACGACCACCAACATCGCTTGTCTGTCATTGAGGTGATAATCCCAGGAGACGCCGTGCCGGTTCAGCAAGACGCCGATGAGGCCAATCCGCGGTTGCAGCAGGAGAATCCACAGGACAGCCGCCATCGCCGGCGCGATTGCATATGGCCAGATGAGCAATGTTCGATATGTCATCCGCCCGCGAATTTCCCGATCGGCGAACACCGCCAGAAGCAGTGCGGAACTCATTGACAGCGCGCTGACCGCGATCATGAAGAACACCGTACGGCCGATCGAGTCGCGGTAGAGCGAATCAGTGAACAACTCGACAAAATTGTCGAAGCCGGCGAACTGGCTGTGCAATCCGAACGGATCCTGTCGCGTGAGGCTTGTCCACACAGCCTCACAGGCAGGCCAAAGGAAGAATACGAGAGTCAGGAGGAACTGCGGCGCGACCAAAGCCACGGGCAACAGCCGATGCCCGAAGATCGTTCGCCGTTCCATCACCCGCCGACAGATTTCTGAAATTCGCGTAACACCCGATCACTCCGGCGGGTGCCATTATCCAGCGCCTCCTTCCCGGATTGCTGACCTTGCAGGGCCTTTTCGGTTTCTTCGTACAAAATGTTCCTTATTTCAGCGAGGCGGCCAAGCCGTAGACCACGCGAGTTCGGCGTGACCTTACCACGCGCTAGTTGCTTGATGGGAATGTCCGCTCCCGGTTGCTTTTCGTAGTATCCATCGGCCCTCGATTTCTCATAGCCGCCAAATGTCACCGGCACGTAGCCGGTTGTCTGATGGAAGTGCGCATCCTGCTCCGGTATGGCCAGGAACTTCAGGAATTGGGCCACCGCCTTATACTCCGCCGCGGTTCGCTGCTTCGTGGTCATCGTCCACAGACTGGCACCACCGATGATCGAATTGATTGGGTTCGCATTCACCTCCGGATCGATAGGCAACAGCGCGGCGCCCCATTTGAATTTGGCGTTGGCGGCGATTTGCCCTCGCCCAGCGGACGAACCGAAACCAATCGCGGCCTGACCGGAATAAAACAACGCATCCGGGACCGTGTCACGACCGCCGTATTCGTAAAGCCCCTCCTTCGCCATACCCAGGAGTCGATCCCATTGCTTCACCTGCTGGGGAGCATTGAACCGGAGTTCAGCGTCGAGACCATCAAAGCCGTTCCCTTTGGTCGCGAACGGCAGGTCGTGGATCGCGCTGTATTGCTCCAACTGAACCCAGATCATCCAGGAACTCGTGATGGGAAACTTCACCGCGCCCATCGCCGGCGTCCCAATCTTCGCTTTGATGGCCCGCGCCGCGGCGATCACGTCGGGCCACGTCGCGGACGCTGTTTCGGGATCGAGGCCGGCAGCCGCGAATGCGTCCTTGTTGTACCACATGATCGCGGTTGACGAGTTGAAGGGCATCGACGCCAATCGCCCGTCTGACAAACTGTAATAACCACGCACCCCCGGGATGTAGACGGCCGGGTCCAACGCCACACCGGTTTCTTCCGCCAACTTCCAGACCTGCTTTGTCGCTGGGCCGGAAGCGAGCATTGATCCGGTGCCGACCTCGAAAATCTGCACCAGATGCGGCGCCTGATCCGCGCGCCAGGCGGCAATCGCCGCGGTGAGGGTTTCGGGATATCCACCCTTGTAAACCGGCTGAACCTCTGCCTCCGACTGGCTTTCACTGAACGCCCGCGCGAGGCGATTGATCTCGTCGGCATTGACCCCGGTCATGGCATGCCACCACACGATCTGGATCTTGCCGGACTGACCATGGGCGCGATCAATCGCGGCAAGAGGGGCTACCGCCGTGGCGGCGAGCAGGGTGCGGCGCTTCATGACAGTTTCCTCGACTGGTTCGTGGATCGGCGTAGCGGGCCAGCGTTACCATTCTTTTACAATGACATGACCGATCCATGAAGCGCGACCTGGCCCGCCAGTCAATCCGTCTGATGTAATGCGGCGACAATCATCATGATGCCCTGCGCGTGCCACCGCTGCACGGCTTTGTGATCCGCGCCCAGAGCAACACCCAGTCGGCGCCACGAGTAAAGGTGGCGGTCCGTGATCGGATGGACCAGACTTCGCGCGCCCACGACCCGTCGTAGAACATAGCGGTTGTTTGAGATCAACGGGATCCACGCCATTGCCTCATCCATGCGGTCGATCTTGTTCGCCGATGGGACCGCCGGGCGAATTCTGGCCGCCTCCCAACCGTACGCCTCCAACGCGGTCCGAACAATTTCAAGCGACGAAGTCCTTAGCCGCGTTGTCCACCCGGTGCCGGGCAGCGCCAACAAGGTGGCACCGGCTTCCTCCAGTCGATAGATGACGTAATCAGCATCGAGCAACCAATTCGGGTCGACAGTCCTGGGTCTTGGCCGAGGCCGTAACTGTCCGGTCCCGTCCCGCGCGGTGACGGCCGTCGGAATGGCAACGAGACCCGTCTTCATGACGGCGCCTGCCCTGGCACGTATGTCCATGAAGTTCATCGAACGGGTACAGGTATAGGGTAGGGCATACCCTCCAACGACATTCCCTTGGTGATGATACCCCAGGTTTCAGGGTGGCCTGGTGGCAGTGACGGGCGTTCGGGATCCTCCGATGGCGGTTGAAAATCGGCCGGAGGAAGACGGGCACCGAGGCGGCGCCCCCGCTCGATCACGGTCCACCGCGTTACACCCACGGCCACCGCGATGTTGTCCCATGAGGCACTTTCGGCGCGCATTCGCTTAATTTTCATATCCTGGACCTCGGTCCATTCGATCCGTCTTGGCACATCTACCTCCTCGGTCACGAACATAAAGAGAACGCGAGGATAGTTAGGCTCGCTCACTTGATTTGTCAATTATAATAACTTTTCGTCAGGAAGCTTAACCAGCGGATTGCCGGTCATCGCGGAATCTTTGGAAATTCAGCGAGAAAGCCGAAAAAATGCCTGGAAAAGTTAGTCTGGTTGAGCCACACTAACAGCATGAGCAATCCTACCGAGATGGGCATCCGAATCCGGGAGGTTCGCCGTGAGCGAGGCTGGACCCAGGATCAACTCGCCAATGCTGTTGGCGTATCACGTAGCGCGGTCGCCCAATGGGAGACCGGACGCGCTGGACAGGTCACAACGAACCTGACCCGCATTGCCGAGGTTCTGGAGGTCGGAGTCGAGTACCTTATGTACGGCGACGACAAACGTGCACCCGCCGAGGCCCGATTGGGCGACGAATTGGCCCTGCTGCGGCTGTATCGGGAGTGTTCGGCGGAAGACCGCCAACTCCTGTTACGAACCGCGCGACGTCTCGTTGCCGTTTCAAGGCGAGAGGCGGAGATAGCGGCAACCTAGC
>CALFNB010000373.1 GCA_937902425.1 uncultured Acetobacteraceae bacterium
ACCTGCTCGGTCACCCTCGCCGCGATCGCCGGAGGCAGGTTATCCGCGTCGAGCGGCGCGGCGAGGCGGATGCGGGCGGCGGCTTTGACGTCGAGCGCGGCGGCGACCAGCAGGGGGGTGCTCGCGAGTTTATCGGTGCGCGGCATCCGGCCACCGCCTCCACCGGAGAAACGAAACGACCCCGGCTCGCCGCGACGCTGGCCGATGCGGTCCGGGAACGCGGCGGCGAGCAGGCGGCCCGCGTCGCCCTCGCCCGCGAGATCGGCCGGCAGACGGAGGCGCCGCCGATATTGACCCGCGGTGCGACGGATGCGTGACAGCGCGCCACGATCGGCATCGGGATCACCGTGGCGGATCGCCAGCAGGCGTGTGCCGATGTCCGCCGGAGCTTCGGGGGATCGCAGCGGATCGCGTTCCTCCAGCAACGCGGCGAGGTCGGCGGCGAGTGCCTGCTCGGAGATGGTTTCCGCCGCAAGCATCATCGCCGCCAGCCTTGGATGCGACCCAAGCGAGGCCATGCGTTGGCCCGCCGGCGTGATCCGACCCTCCGCGAGCGCGCCAAGCTCCGTCAGCAGCGCGGCGGCGGCGGTCAGCGCGCCTTGCGGTGGTTGGTCCTGGAACTTCAGGTCCGCCGGCGCGGTGCCCCACGCGGCGCAGTCGAGGACCAGTGACGAAAGCTCCGCCTCCAGGATTTCCGGCCGATCGAACGGCGCGAGGCCGCGGTGTTGCGCCAGCGTCCACAACCGGATGGCGACGCCCGGGCCCTCGCGTCCGGCGCGTCCGGCCCGTTGATCGGCGGCGGCACGCGATACGCGCACTGTCGCCAGCCGGGTCAGGCCGGTCGAGGGATCCAGCCGCGGCACCCGCCGCCAGCCGCCATCAACCACGATCCGCACGCCCGGCACGGTCAGCGAGGTCTCCGCGATCGAGGTCGCCAGCACCACTCGCCTTGCGTCAGACTGGCGTAGTGCACGATCCTGGTCGGCGGGCGGCAGGTCGCCGTGCAGCGGCAAAACCTCCGCGCCGCAGCGATCGAGCGCGGTCTGCGTGCGGCGGATTTCCGCCATGCCGGGGAGGAAAGCGAGAATGTCGCCCTGATGCTCGGCCAGCGCGGCGCGGATGGCGCGCGCCATGGCGTCGGGCAGTTCACGTGGAATCGCGATGTCGGTTTTGGCGTGCTGGATGGCGACCGGGAACATTCGGCCGAGGCTCTCGACGACGGCTGCTCCCCCTGGCGCCTCCATCAGTCCGGCGAGGCGGGCGCCATCGGCGGTGGCGGACATCGCCAGCAGCCGCAACTCGGGCCGCAGCATCTGTCGCAGGTCCAGACACAGCGCGAGGGCCAGATCGGACTCCAGCGAGCGTTCGTGGATTTCGTCCAGGATCACCGCCGCCACGCCATCCAGGCCGGGATCGGATTGCAGCCGGCGGACCAACAAGCCTTCGGTGATCACCTCGATCCGTGTCGCCGGGGAGGTGGCCCCGTCGATGCGTGTGCGGAAGCCGACGGTGTGGCCGACCGGTTCATTCAGCAGAGACGCCATGCGGGTCGCCGCCGCGCGAGTGGCCAGCCGGCGTGGTTCCAGCATCAGGATTTCGCCGTCGCCTCGCCAGGGCGCCGACAGCAGTTCAAGCGGGACCAGCGTCGTCTTCCCCGCGCCGGGCGGAGCGACCAGGACCGCGGCCTGGTTCGCGTCGAGCGCGGCCCGCAGCGCGGGCAAGGCTTCGGTGACCGGAAGCGTCGGGAGTTCACACGTCATGGCGGCGCGACGGCAGCGCCGATTTCGAGTCCGCCGGATCTACTACGGGAGTTCGTCAATCTGCCTCACATGCACGTCTTCGCCAACGGGGTGTTGGTGTCACATCCTTGCGTCTGAAATCTTACGTTCACCATCCCGCTGCCGCCTGTCTCGACCGGGCCGGTCCCCTCTGCATGACTGTCGAGCCGGGCCTCAGAGTCCGTCGCTGGTTTGGTACAGCCGTCGCTTATTCGGCCGATTGATGCCGCGGTTTCCCGCATCCCGTGTCCGGCACGACGCCGAAACATATTCACATGACCAGCGCCGGACGATAAGCCGTCGCCTCGGCTGCCAGCGCCTCTATTAAAAGTCAGTTCGCATGAAACGACGCGTATCTCGATTGGTGCCGGTTCACCACCAAATTCTGGAATGAGTCGCCGGATCATCTTTTTATTGAAGCTGGTTGGCACGGATGATATCACAGTGGCTGTCCTTGGAGGAGCATGCGATCATGGGCGTTCGGATCAATGTCTGGTACCCGAAGGGCGAAAATGTTGGACACGCGTCGACCGAGATCGATGGGACTTACATGTCCTGGTGGCCGGACGGTGGGGCCGGCAGCAGCAAGCTCAAGATGATGAAGCAGGTCTTCGCCGGCGGCCCAGGCATGGCGCCAACCTTCGCCGACGACAAACAAATGGAGGGCGGCGAGCCGAGTTGGACCGGTGACTACTTCGGGTGGGACAACGACAACGACGCCATCGAGTTCTGGAAAAAGATCTATTTCACCGATCTGCAGAAGGGCATCTCGGCGATGCGCTCCGGCAACACGAACGCGACCTACAGTTTCGTGACGAACAATTGCTGCGACGTCGTCGACAAGCTGCTCGAGAAATCCGGCGCGTATGAATGGCAGATCAAGCTCAATCTTTGGCGTGGCATGAAGGCGAAGCTGGCACCCAAGGACATCGCGACGATTGGATCCTATCTGGGCGGGCAAAAGGACATCATTGACAGTCCAAAAATGTGGAGTCCGGTGCCCGAACTCTGGTCGTGACCGAGGGTCGCTGATCGATCGGCGGGACGCACGAGAATCCTATCAACCGGATCGACCTATAGTGTCGAGACGATCTTTCCGACGCGCCTGATGCTGGCCAGCACTTCATCCCGCGGCAGACCAGGCCAACCCATGCGGAAACGGAACTCGGTGGCCCCGAGTTCATCCCGATACCGTTGCAACTCATCCCGCACATGCGCCTCGTCACCGACCACGAACCGATCCTGGGCGAACTGGCGAAACGCCGCGTCGCCGCCTTCGAAGCCGCCGAAACCATGGCTTGCGTAACGCGTGTATTTCGCGGAGATCGGACCGCGGGCGAGGTCAATCGCCGCGTTCATGGTCGGACCACAGAAACACTCGCGAGACACCTGGCGCGGATAATCCGTCGGCTTGCCGAGCTCGACCCGCGTCTCGTGAAACAAATTCCACCAGCGTTTCATTTCGTCCATGGTCATCGCGCCGGCGCCCTGCCAGGAATCACCCAGTTCGGCGGCGCGTTTGACGGCGTCGGGGACAGTGCCGCCAATCCAGATCGGCACGCCGGCCGGATTGCGCGGACGCATGCTGAGGCTGGCATCGTCGAGTTTGATGTATTTGCCGTGGAACGTGACATGATCGCCGTTCAGCAACAGTCGCATCGCCTGAACATATTCTCGGAAGCGCGGCACGCGGGACTTGCGCTCGATGCCCATCGCGGCGAACTCGCCATCGCGGTAGCCGAGGCCCACACCGAGCACGAATTTCCCGTCGGTCAGGTGGTCGAGTGTGGCGGCTTCCTCCGCCAGCAGAACGGGGTTGAGCATCGGCAGCAGCAACACGGCGGTACCCATGCGCATGCCGCCGGACAGGTTCGCGAGGTAACCCATGATCGGTGACGCGGCGAACTGGCGCATACTCGGTCCGGTCACGAAATGTTGTGGGAACCAGAGCGAGTCGAAGCCGGCGTCACGGGCGGTGCGAACCTGCGCGGAGAGGTCGTCGAGATGCGCGGTAACATCAAAGCGGGATTCGGTTTCCAGAGTGACGAACAGGCCGGCTTGCATGGCGAAGTCCTTTTTGGTGCGGCACTGGTGGGATAACAGGATGGGTTTGGGCTCGTTTTGTGGTCACATACATCACGAAGGTCACGAAGCGCGCAAAGCTCACGAAGGGGCAAGTGACTCAGGCCTCGCACCGGGCGTAAAAAAAGCTTCGTGAGCTTTGCGCGCTTCGTGGCCTTCGAGATGTAGCGGTACCAAACCCAAAGTTCCATGGCACCGGGAGGTACGGCGGGTGTTCAGGACGCGGGCGGATTGTCCACCATGAACTCCGCGGCGCCGTAACCGGCCTCGATCGGAATCCGCAACACCCGGCGCGTGCCGTCGATCTTGCTGACCTCCGGCAACACGGTCACGACGGTTGCCTCGCGCGCGGCCGCGATCGCTTCGGCGGCGGTGGCGTAATGCGCCAGCTTCATCAGGTTCATTTGCGTGGCGAACACCAGTTTGAACCGCCCAGAGGCGGTATCGGTCAGCACCTGACGCGGCGTGATCCACACTGAATCAACCGATTCCGTGCCATCATGCACGGCGAGATGCTCAGCCGGCGCGTCGGCCAGAAAGAAGTGCGTATCGTAACGTTTCGGCTGGTTCCGCGGCGTGATCCAGTGCGCGAAATACGTCAGCAGATCGGTGGCGGGCAGCAGACCGAACGCGGTCAGCACGGAGTCGAAACTGATCCGCCCCTCCGCCAGAGGTGCCCGGTGCGTGCGTTCCACCGCGCGCAAGGTCGCCCCGTCGATCAGCGCGACGGTATGGCTCGGACGGGCGAACAGCACACCGCATTCCTCAAACGTTTCGCGGATCGCGGCGAGCCGGAACGCCATCGCCTCGGTGTCCAGGCCATCCGGGTTCGGGCACAACGCCGCGTTCCCCGCCAGCGCGAAATCGTTCTCGTCGACACGTCCACCGGGAAACACCAGCGCGCCCGAGGCGAAGTCGATGGCATGATGGCGCACCACCATGAACACCTCCAACCCGTCCCGGCCGTCGCGCAGCAACACGATCGTCGCCGCCGGTCGGGCCACCGCTTCCTTCGCCATCAATCGCATTCCCTCTGTTCGCTTGCCCTCTTAACCGGGCAGGCCCCGCGCGGCCAGCGCCGCCTCGCCGTGCCGATGTCGAGAGGTGTAAGATGGCGCGAGTTCGTCGTGGTTGGAGCCGATTGGAAATGGATGCCTCGCGTGCCAGTAACCCGCTGTTCGGTCCGAACCGGTTCAAGCTCGGGGTGTTCAGCGCCAACTGCGACGGCGGCCTGACCATGAGCCTCGCGCCGGAGCGGTGGCCCTGTAACTGGGACGACATCGCCGCCATGAGCGTGCTGGCCGACGAGGCGGGCCTGGAGTTCATCCTGCCCGTCGCCAAGTGGCGCGGCTATCAGGGCCGCGCCAACGTGTACGGCAAGTCATTCGAGACCTTGACCCATGGCGCCGCATTGGGCGCGCTGACCAAACGCATCGCGATCTTTTCCACCGTGCATGTCCCGCTGGTGACGCCGGCTTTCGCCGCCAAGGCGATCGCAACCATCGACCATGTGTCGCACGGCCGCGCCGGCCTCAACATCGTGTGCGGCTGGAATCAGAACGAGTTCGATTTGCACGGCGTCAAGATCGACCCGGAGACCCGTTACGATCATGGGCTGGAATGGTTCGAGATCTGGTCCCGCCTGTTGCGCGGTGGACCCGAGTTCGACTGGGACGGACGGTTCTTTCATTTGAAAAAACTGCACACCAACCCGGTGTCGATCCAGCGGCCATGGCCGGCGGTGATGTCGGCCGGATTTTCACCCAAAGGCCGGGACTTCGCGGCTCGGGCGGCGGATGTGCTGTTCCTGAACGTGACGGAGTTGGACCAGGTGCCGGCGATCCTCGCGGATGTGGAGACGCAAATGGCGCGCTACGACCGTTCGATCTCGGTGTTCACGATGGGCCACGTGGTGTGCCGCCCCACCCGGAAAGAAGCGGAGGATTACTTCCATTATTTCGCTGAGGAAATGGAGGATCCGGAGGGTCAGGCGTATTACATCAAGAACCGCGGCGCGACCGTGTCCGATGGCTCGCGCCAGATCGCTCGCCCGCTGCTGAACCGCTTTCATCGCGCCACCGGCTTGCACTACGCGGGCGCGTATCCCGGCGTCTACCCGTTCGTCGGCACGCCGGACGACATCGCTGACGAGATGGCGCGTATGAGTGCCTCGGGCCTCGCCGGCTGCACCGTCGCGTTCGTCGATTACCTGAAGGAAATCCCGTACTTCCTCGCCGAGGTGCTGCCAAGACTGGAGCGTCTCGGGTTACGGGCACCCGATGCTTAGGACCATATGATGTTGATGCTGCCGTTCATCTTCCCGGGGTATTTGTTCGGCTCGGTGCCGTTCGGTCTGCTGCTGACACGGATGGCTGGTCTGGGTGATATCAGATCGATCGGCTCCCGCAGCATTGGTGCCACCAACGTGTTGCGGACCGGCAACAAATGGCTGGCCGCGGCGACCTTGCTGCTGGATGCCGGCAAAGGTGCCGTCGCCGTGGGCGTGTTCCTCATTCTCGGCCCGCCCGACGCGGCCTTATGGTCCGGCCTGGGAGCGGTCATCGGTCATCTGTTCCCGGTCTGGCTGGGCTTTAAGGGCGGCAAGGGAGTCGCGACCGGTCTGGGCGTGATGCTAACGTTGGCGTGGCCGGTCGCCGTGACGGGTTGCGTGGTGTGGTTGCTCGTGGCCGTGATAACCCGGATGTCGTCGCTGGCCTCGTTGGTGGCAGTCGCGGTCACGCCGGTCGCCGCGTTGTATTTGGCGAACGGCAAAATCGCGTGGCTCGCTCTGGGTATCGCGGCGATGTTGATCGCGCGGCATCATGAGAATATCCGCCGGCTGCTGGCCGGGACCGAGCCCAGGATTGGGCAGCGCGGGAAGGAAACGGGTGTTTGACGGATCAGGGAACCAGTGCGACGCGAACTTCGCGAAGCCGCGCGAACGACGGGTCCTCATCGAGCTGCCGCACCAGTGCGGCCGCTTCCGCGTCGCTGATCCCCAGAGCGGTGCAGATCGCCGGACGAGCGTGGTCGCATTGCAACCGCACATGCAGGTCAAACACATCGCGGATGAATATCTCGCGCAACGCCGCGAGCTTCTCGTCTTTCACCAAAACATAAAGCTGTGCCTGACCGATCCAGTCGACGATCAACCCAAGGTCGTACGGCAACCTGGGCAGCAGCAGGAACGGGTTCTGCCGCGCGAGGATTTGCGCGTTGTCGATGCCAGGCTCACTGAGCCGATCAATTTTGTCGCGCGACAGGTCATCGATCATAAGCAACGTCAGAGACCTCGGGCGCGTGGTGGGCGCCGGATCGTCGCGGCTGCCCCAGATCTTCAAAGCCTGAAACCCACGCCTGGTCATCGCGACGATGAACAGGTCAGGTGCGAATCCGATACCAAATGCGACGAGCAACAAAACCGGATTACCGTCCAGGCCGCCATACACGTCGGCCGTGTGACGCACGACCGCCGCGGCGGTGCAGGCCACGACGACGCGAACCGCGTAGTAATAGAGCGATATCGGATAGAGGTCATTGTTGTTCACGCGATCCAGCAAGCGTCCCAGTGAGTAGACGTAAGCGGCGATGAACGCCATCGCCATGACACAAAACGTCCCGATCTGGTAGTTTTGAAAGTCTGTGTCGGTCGACCTGTGAAAGCCGCCAAGAATCACGCTCTGGATGCCGAACAGTTCCTGGAAACCATAGCCGATGAGGAAAGCGAGGAAGCCCATGAACACGACGAAAAACCAGACAAACAAGGGCGCGTCGAAGTCCGCGTCGACCTAGCCGGTTCGCATCATGTCGACCGAGGTCAATGCGGTCCTGAAGTAGGTGCTCCCGCTGACGGGAAATTGCTTCAGCGCGATAAGTCGGTTCAATTGCCGCCGGCGGGTGGTGTTTTGCACCACACAGATCATCGCTGGCAGCAACGACAAGAATACCGACAGCACGACGCCGAACACAATGGCGATGTACCGATTCTCGGCGAATATCACCGCCCGGTAGTTTGTCGCCAGTCCGACCACCACGATCACGAACAGGATCAGCGGCAGTATCCGAGAAATCCACCGCGATCGTGTTGACGAGTCAGGCGTGGCCGGCTGGTCGACGGCCGATGTCTCCTCGTCGCCCGAGAGTGCGTGACCCGACATGATGATCTCCCCCTGAGGAAGACAGCTCGTTGTTTTGCCGGTCGACCCAGATGTGCGGTTCGCGAGGCCACCCCATGACCCCGTGCCGCTCATTACGTTGCACCGATATTCGGCGGTTGCAACGGGAAAATGCCGGACTTTCGTGCTGCTTCAGGCTGGCCCCCGGGCGGCCCAATGCGGCAATTCAGGATTGTTGCTTATCTCGACTGCCAGGTCGCAAGCCCGCGTCACACAACACCCGGATGCGCGGCGCCGCCATTTGTTGCCTGGTCATGAGGTCACGTTATCAGCGACCCGCGTCCCGGGTTGGCCACTCTGGCTTGCTGGCTCGACGGGGATTTGCCCGGCACCCGCATTCCCTCAGAAAAAAACGCTTGACCGGAGGGGAGTCTGGGGATATTTAACTCATTAGTTATATAACCTATCGGTTAAACACAGGATGCCACCTGACCGTCTCGACCACACGTTCTCCGCTCTCGCCGATCCCACGCGGCGCGCGATCCTCGCGCGGCTCGCGGCGGGGGAGGCAACGGTCACCGAACTGGCGGAACCGTTTGAGATCAGCCTTCCAGCCATCTCCCGGCATCTCAAGGTGCTGGAGCGGGCCGGGCTGATAGCCCGCGGCCGCGAAGCGCAATGGCGCCCTCGATCGTTGCAATCCGGGCCGCTGAAAGAAGCCACGGAGTGGCTGGAGCAGTATCGCCGGTTCTGGGAGCACAGCCTCGACCGCTTGGAAGAACATTTGGCTGAATTGCAGGGAAAGGCGCCGAAGGATGAGCCCAACAGATAGCATCGCGGCGGACCGGGAACTCACCGTTTCGCGGGTAATCGACGCACCGCGCGCGCTGGTGTTCAACGCCTGGACCGACCCGGAGCAAATCGCCCGCTGGTGGGGACCGAAAGGCTACACGACGGTCGATTACGATATGGATATCCGTCCAGGTGGCACCTACCGGTTTCGCATGCGCTCACCCGAAGGCGTCGACCATCGGAAACGCGGCGTGTATCGGGAGATCGTCGCGCCCGAGCGGATCGTCTTCACCTTCGCCTGGGAGGAGCCCGACGGGCGGCTCGGCCGTGAACTCCTGGTGACCGTGACATTTGAACCATTGGGCACCCAAACGCGACTGACCCTGCGTCAGAGCGGCTTCGATACGGTTGAGAACCGCGACTCGCACGTCATTGGCTGGACGAGTTGCCTTGAGCGTTTTGGCGAATACATGACGGCCACGTAATGGGAGAGCAACCATGCAACACCGTATCGTATCGCGCGAGCAATGGATCGCCGCCCGCGAGCAACTGCTGATCGACGAAAAGCAACTCACCCGCATGCGCGACCAGGTCAACGCACGGCGCCGTGAGCTGCCCTGGGTCAAGGTCGAGAAAACTTATGTATTCGACGGGCCGAACGGCAAGGAGACGCTCGCCGATTTGTTCGCCGGCCGTAGTCAGTTGGTCGTCCGGCATTTCATGTTCGGTCCCGGATGGGAGGAGGGATGTGTCGGCTGCTCATTTTGGTCGGATCATTTGGACGGCGCGCTGGTGCATCTGGAGCATCACGATGTGACCGTTGTCGCGGTGTCGCGCGCTCCGTTCGCGGCACTCGAGGCTTTCCGGCGGCGGATGGGTTGGCGCTTCAAGTGGGTATCATCGTTCGACAGCGACTTCAACTACGACTATCACGTGTCGTTCACGCCGGAGCAGATCGCGGCGGGGAACGCGTACTACAATTATCGGCTGACCGACCGCGTGGGGGAGGAGATGCCTGGCCTCAGCGTGTTCTGTAAAGCCGCGGATGGTTCGATCGCGCACACTTATTCGTCATACGCGCGCGGGAACGAATCGATGTTGGGCACTTATACCATTCTCGATCTGACACCGAAGGGGCGGAACGAATCTGGTCCCAATCACAATCTGACCGATTGGGTGCGCCTGCACGACCGGTACGACGATACCGCCGCCTCCTGTCGCGCCGCAAATTAGTGGTTCGGCATCACTCGGCCGTATGCTTCGTTTGAAGAACCATCTATGTGCATCTGTGGTTGAAATTCTTAAGGCCGCCGTCAACACCGCGGCGTTTCGTTGGTGTTTGGCACAAGTTAAAATTGAACCACAGATGCACACAGGTAGCGCGGAGTGGTGGAATCCTCCGGGGTCACCGCGGCGCCAACCAGCGACAGATGGAACGGCGCCATAACACGGGAGAGTCACAATGAACATCTTCCACGGCTGGATCATTGTCGGCGTCGGGATCGTCATCACCTGCGTCGGTATGGGCACGATGATGTCGCTCGGCGTGTTCCTGGAGCCGATCTCGCAGTCCATGGGATGGTCGCGCGCCGACATCTCCATCGCCGGGACATTGAATTTCCTGGCGATGGGGATCGGTGCCTTCCTGTGGGGGGGGTTATCCGACCGGATCGGCCACGCGCCTCGTGGTGATGTGCGGCGGTCTTGTTCTCGGTCTCGGCCTCGCCGCCGCCAGCCAGGCGACCACTTTGACCGGATTCCAGATCGTCTTCGGACTGAGTGTCGGTCTCACCGCCGGCAGTTCCTATGTGCCGATGATCGCGCTGACCACGCGCTGGTTCACCCACCATCGCAGCCTCGCCGTCGCCCTCGTATCGGCTGGCCTCGCACTGGGCTCGGCGGTGATCGCACCACTGGCGCGCTGGATCATTCTCCATCACGACTGGCGTCAGGCGTTGCTGGTGCTCGGCATTATCGCTCTGGCGGTCATCGTTCCGAGCGCATTGTTACCGCGGCAACCACCGGCGGCACCGCGTGACGTCCCCCCGGCGACCGGCCGCGCGGCGGCCACGATGTCGGTGGCACAAGCCCTGCGTACGCCGCAATTCGCGGCGATCGCGCTGGCGCATTTCATGTGCTGCGCGGCGCATTCGGGACCGATTTTCCACATGGTGCCGTACGCGGTCGATTGCGCCGTGCCCGCCATGGCGGCAACGACGGTGTTCGGGGTCGCCGGCCTCTCGGCACTGGGTGGGCGGATCATCCGCGGACTGATCGCCGACCGCACCGGCGCCAAACACACACTGATCGCGGGTCTGATGCCGCAGGCAACCGCGGTGAGCCTGTACTTGTTTACCGCGAATCTCGTGAGTTTCCATGCCGTCGCGGCACTGTTCGGCTTTTCTTACGGCGGCGTCATGCCGCTCTGTGCGATCCTGGTGCGCGAGTATTTCCCCGCCCGGATCATGGGTTCCGTGTTCGGCGTGGTCGCGATGATTTCCACTCTCGGCATGCCGCTCGGTCCCTGAGCCGGCGGATGACTGTTCGATCATTTTGGTGGCTATGCCTGGATGTATATTGGCTCGTTCGGGCTTGGGCTCGGCGCGGTGGCGATCGCGTTCACGGTGCGGCCGCCGCGGTTGAGTGCGGCGCCGCGACCAATAGTGAGCGCGGCGTAAGGCCAGGCGGCGCCAGGCGGGGTTGACGCGACGTGCGCATGGGGTCACTTCTGGCGGCATATAAATGGTCCTTAATGATACAGAATTGTGCACCAGGAAAACCCAGCCTGATCAACGGCCGGTTCTTGTTCCATGACTCTTGAATCATGCAAAAGACATGGCCTCCGGGCCTGAAGACTCCCGGCGCTCAATTGACCGCGAGAAGTGCGATCTTGAGCATAACCTGCTATCAGTCTGGGCGGGAAGTGCGTTCCGGCAAGAGAACGCCCGAAAGCAATGGCCACGTGGCCGAACAGGAGGTTGAAAATGGTTGACGTCGATCGGACGTTCCGGGGCTCCATCCCCGATATGTATGACCAATACATGGGGCCAATGATCTTCGCGCCTTATGCCGATGATCTGGCGTCCCGGCTTGCGAACGTACGGGATGGCCGCTTGCTGGAAACTGCGGCCGGAACCGGCATCGTCACGCGCGCTCTGGCCTCTGTTCTACCGGAGCATGTTTTGATCGAAGCGACCGACCTTAACCAGCCGATGCTCGATCATGCGTCAACCCGATTATCATCCGGCCGGGTGGTTTGGCGGCAGGCGGATGCCCAGATGCTTCCATACCCGGACGCCAGGTTCGATGCCGTGGTCTGTCAGTTCGGTGTGATGTTTTTCCCTGACAAGAATCGCGCTTTTGCCGAGGCGCATCGCGTATTGAAACCGGGAGGGTGCTTTCTCTTAAGCGTCTGGGACCGGATTGAAGAAAACGAATTCGCCGACATCGTGGTGAAATCCGCCGCGAACCTGTTTCCTGACGATCCACCGATGTTCTTGGCTCGCACGCCTCATGGTCACTACGATACATCGGCTTTGGAAGTTCAACTTCGGGACGCGGGATTCGAGACGGTGACGATCGAAACCGTCGCGCGGGAGAGCACATCGCCAAACGCGCGATCCGTCGCCGTGGGATATTGCCAAGGCACACCGATGCGGAATGAGATCGAGGCCCGTGATCCCGGTCGTCTCACCGAGGTTACCGACGCGGCGGCTGCCGCGATAGCCCTGCGTTTCGGTTCTGGCCGCGTGACCGGCAAGATAAGTGCTCATGTCATCACGGCAAGGCGATAATCCTCCTGACGTGGCGGTGATCAGGAAACAGATTCGGCGGCGGTGGTTCCACTTGACGACGTACTTCGGACGCGATTCATGCTGGCTTTGTCTTCGCGTCGGTAAGGGTGCTCACTCCCAATGACCGTGCCCGAATGACGGGAGACCATCTACGCGGGACAAATAGAGAACTCCCCCGTTGCCAGCAGCGATATATCTGTGTTGCACTATTCTTGAATCATGCAACAGCGACGGTCCGATCGTCGTGCGCCGGTGTGGCTCAGCGTTGCCGCCGAATGTTCGCCTTCGACCCAGCACGAACGTCCCGATTGGTCAGTCCCCGACGTCGAAACCGCGATCTCGGCGTCGTCGCCCCAACCTGAGCGCGCACGCCCCCCTTAAGCCAATCTTCACCCCCAAATGCAAATTCTCCCCCGGACCACCGCGGGAGCCGCCCCAATGCCCACCGAAGCCGACATCGCCCGCCTGCGTCTCGTCCGGACCGAGGGCGTCGGTCCGATCACCTGGCGCCGCCTGCTCGACCGCTATCGCTCGCCGGCCGAGGCACTGTCCGCGTTGCCAGGGCTGGCCCAGGCCGGTGGCAAGGCGTCCCCACCAATGACCCCCTCCATCTCCGACGCCAAACGCGAATTCGCGCAGACAGCGAAACTCGGTGGCCGGTTGATCTTCATGGGCGATCCCGACTACCCGCCGCTACTGGCGCAACTGGACGACGCACCTCCGGTTATCGCGGTGCTCGGCGACGTCGCGCTCCTCGCTCTGCCGGCCATCGCGATCGTTGGCGGGCGCAATGCCTCCGCCGCCGGGCTCCGCCTCGCGGAGACGCTGGCGGAGGACCTCGCGGCGGTTGTCACGGTGGTGTCCGGCCTTGCCCGCGGCATCGACGGGATCGCCCACACCGCCGCCATGCGCACCGGCCGCACGGTCGCCGCCATCGCCGGAGGGCTCGACGTCCCCTACCCGGCGGAGAATACCAACTTGCAACGCCTGATCGCCGAACGAGGTGCCGTGATCACCGAAGCAACCCCTGGCACCCAACCCCAGGCCCGCCACTTCCCGCGCCGCAACCGTCTCATCGCCGGTCTTTCACTGGGCGTTCTGGTGGTGGAGGCAGCGCGCCGCTCCGGCAGCCTGATCACCGCGCGGATCGCCCAGGAGTTGGGGCGGGAGGTGTTCGCGGTGCCAGGGTCGCCGTTGGATCCGCGGGCGCGCGGCGGCAACGATCTGATCCGCGAAGGCGCGATCCTGACCGAGACCGCCGACGACGTGCTGGACAACCTGTCCGGCTTCGGCGCCCTGTTCCCCGCGAGACGCACCCAACCGGAAATCGATGATGAGGCCTCTTGCGTTTCCGAACATGTGAACCAACTGGAGGACCCGCCAGGTCTCGATCAGGCGCGATCCCAGGTGGTCGCCCTGCTCAGTCCAACACCCGTAAAGGTTGACGATCTGGTGCGGCGCTGCCAGTTGTCTCCCGCCGCCGTGCTGGCGGTCCTCCTTGAACTGGAGCTTGCCGGGCGAGTGGAGACACTGCCGGGGAACCGGTTCGCTTTGTTGACGAACGCCGGATCGTAGATCAGCCCCATCGGGACCGCATCGGAACATCATGTCTGACGTAGTTGTCGTAGAATCCCCGGCCAAAGCCAAAACCATCAACCGCTATCTGGGAGGCGGCTACACCGTCCTGGCGAGCTTCGGCCACGTGCGCGACCTGCCGCCCAAGGATGGCAGTGTCCGGCCCGACGAAGACTTCGCCATGGACTGGGAATCGGACGCCCGCGGCGAGCGGCAGGTCGTCGCCATCGTCAAGGCGCTGAAGGGGGCGAAGAACCTCTATCTGGCCACCGACCCCGATCGCGAAGGCGAGGCGATCTCCTGGCACGTCCGCGCCATGCTGGAGGACAAGAAGGCGCTGAAGGGCGTCACTGTCCGGCGGATCAGCTTCAACGAAATCACCCGCGGCGCCATCCGCGAGGCGATCCAGCATCCCCGCGACCTCGATCTGCCGCTGATCGAGGCCTACATGGCGCGCCGCGCGCTGGACTACCTGGTGGGGTTCACGCTGTCGCCCGTGCTGTGGCGCAAGCTGCCCGGCAGCCGCAGCGCCGGCCGCGTGCAGTCGGTCGCGCTACGCCTGATCTGCGAGCGCGAGGCGGAGATCGAGATCTTCCGGGCGCGCGAATACTGGACCATCGAGGCGGTGTTCATCACCCCCGCCGGCGCCCCGTTCGCGGCAAAACTGACCCATCTGAACGGCAAGCGGCTGGATCAGTTCGACCTGAATACCCGGGCGCTGGCCGAGGCCGCGAAAGCGATCGTCGAGAGCGGCGAATTTTCGGTCGGCTCAGTCGAGCGCAAGCGTGTCCGGCGCAATCCGCCGCCGCCGTTCACCACCTCCACGCTACAGCAGGAAGCCTCCCGCAAACTGGGCTTTGGCGCGCAGCAGACCATGCGGTGCGCGCAGCAGTTATATGAAGGCATTAACATCGACGGCGAGACCACCGGCCTGATCACCTACATGCGCACCGACGGCGTGCAGATGGCGAAGGAGGCGATCAGCGCGATTCGCGATCACGTCGGCAAGGAGTTTGGCGCGCGTTACCTGCCCGGCGCACCTCGCGAGTACACCAGCCGCGCCAAGAACGCCCAGGAAGCGCATGAGGCAATCCGTCCGACCGATGTGACGCGTAGTCCCGATGATGTCGCGCGGGGCCTGAACAACGATCAGCGGCGCTTGTACGAACTGGTTTGGAAACGCGCCGTGGCCTCGCAGATGCAGTCGGCGGAGCTGGACCAGGTCGCCGTGGATGTCATTGACGGCAAGGGTCAGACGTTGCGCGCGAATGGCTCGATCGTCGCGTTCGACGGGTTCCTGAAGCTGTATCGGGAGGATACCGACGACGCGACCGAGGACGAGGACAACCGCATGCTGCCACCGATGGCGGCGAAGGATCCGCTGAAGCGGAGCAAGGTGGACGCCAACCAGCATTTCACCCAGCCGCCGCCGCGCTATTCGGAAGCCTCTCTGGTCAAGAAGATGGAGGAACTGGGGATTGGCCGGCCCTCCACTTACGCGTCGATCCTGTCGGTGTTGCAGGACCGCAAATATGTGCGGCTGGAGAAGCGGCGCTTCATACCCGAGGACCGCGGCCGGCTGGTGACCGCGTTCCTGGTCAGCTTCTTCGAGCACTACGTGGATACCGGTTTCACCGCCGCGCTGGAGGAAAAACTCGACGAGGTGTCAGCCGGTCAGTTGAACTGGCGGGCGGTGATGCGGGCGTTCTGGGACGAGTTCTCCAAGGCGATCGACCAGACCAAAGACCTGAAGATCAGCGACGTGATCAACGCGCTGGACCAGGACCTCGGGCCGCACTTCTTCCCGGCGCGAGAGGATGGCAGCGATCCGCGGCTGTGCGCGGCCTGCGGTAATGGACGGCTCGGGCTGAAGCTGGGGCGGTTGGGCAGCTTCATCGGCTGCTCGAACTATCCGGAGTGCCGGTATACCCGCAGTCTGGCGATCGACACCGGGGAGAATGGCGGCGATACGCTGAAGGATGGCCAGCGGACCCTGGGTCAGGATCCGGAGACCAGCGAGGAAATCACGGTCCGGCGGGGGCCATACGGGCTGTATGTCCAGCAGGGCGAGCAGACCGAGGACAAGAAAGTTCGTCCCAAACGCACCACGTTGCCGCGCGGGATGGATGGCGACCAGCTGACGCTGGAGCAGGCGATCGGATTGTTGTCCCTGCCGCGGACGGTCGGACCGCACCCGGAAACGCAGGAGCCGATCCAGGTGGGGATCGGGCGGTTCGGGCCATATGTTCGGATGGGGTCGGTGTTCGGGTCGCTCGACCGCGATGACGACGTCCTGGCTCTGGGCTTGAACCGCGCGGTGGATTTGATCGCGAAGAAGATGGCGAGCGTGCGGACGCTGGGGACGCATCCGAAAGGCGAGTTCGTGGCGGTCCGAAAGGGCCGGTTCGGGCCGTACGTGCAGCATGGTCAGACGGTGGCCAACCTGCCGCGCGGAACGACGATGGACGACGTGACCTTGGATGAGGCGGTGGCACTGCTTGCCGAGAAGGGCAAGACGCTGAAACCGCGTGGCGCGGCGGCGAAGAAGAAGGCCGCGAGAGGCGCGCGCACCGGGGTGAAAGCGGCCGCGGGCGATGCGCCGGCACCGGCGAACGCTCGCGCGGCACCGCGGAAGAAAGCGGCGGCGCGGCCGGCGGCGAAAGCGGTGCGGCCGGCAGCCAAGGCGGCTCCGAAGAAAGCGGCGGCGAAGAAGAAGGCCGGGGCGAAGAAGGCGAAAACTCGCGCGGCGGAATAGTCGAGGACGCCAAAATCTGTCCATCAGCCGCGATCGCCAAAGCTGGCCCTGAGTGGCACCGTTCGGCCGCTCAACCGCTCACGTCAGGTGCCGATGAAATCGAATATTGTCGGTACGGCGGCGACGTGCTGAACAGGTTCCCTTGTCCACTGGGATACGACACCAACCGGGCCGCCAGCCTCGCCCTCGCCCTCGCCCTCGCCGGGCAAGTTCTCGGTACCTCCTCGCGATGGACAGACCGCTGACCGCGGCCGAAAATGAAATTCCGGCCACTGCCTGATTTCGTGCGACTGGTGGACGATCAGGGTGGCAAAGTTTGCCGATGGTCAGTGAACGATCCGTGAGCACGCGACACCTAGTAGCTCTGCACAGAGGTTTTGACCGGTTGAAGGGCGAGGCGGTCCGAGCCACGCCGTCAGTCTGGATGGGCGCCTGGGCGGATGGCCGCAGTCGACCCATCTCGGCTATTCAGCTTCGCTTGTTGGCGGCCTGTAATCCGACATTCGTCAGAAATCTGCTTTTGACATCGACCGGCCATCAGCCGAGGAACCGCGAACGGGTGAGCTGAACAGCGAACCGGGCTCTGGTCCGGATGGACGGCGCTGCGACGAAGACTGGGAGGTTGCCTTTGGGCGAGTGGAATCATCTACCTAAACGTCCGCGGGGGCTGCAGGTCAAACGGTGGGAGCGCATGTGCGCGCATGCCCGCGACCTTCTCGAGTTTGAACGCGCCCAATTAAGCGATCCGCAGAGTCCGCTTGGCGCACGTCTTCACGCGAGCATTGCTGCCGACCGTGACGTCGCAAAATGGCGCCAGTTCCCACTCGCGCGCCAAGCCGTGCGTGACTTGGCCGAAGATCAGGACCGCTTCGAACACTGGATCACCGAAAAACCTGCTGAGTTTCTTGAGTGCTTGGACGCGGCATTCCGTAACCGGTCTACGCGACTTAACCGAGATGATAGCGAAGCTTGGAGCCGTATCGCAAACGGCATCCTCCTTGGGCATCATAGGGTACAATTCGCCGCCGGCCAGGGCGGATTCCACGTGGGGGGCTTACGAGACTAGCCAAAAACCGTGCTCTCTTCGATGCGTGGGCAGAACAGAAGGAGCTTGCGAAGTCCGACTTTCTCTACGTCTACGACTGCGGGTCACATCCTCGCAAGCATGTGGAGGCCGAGATATCATACCAACGGCCCTTGTCATTGACTCCTCTAGATCGGGAAAAATGACGTGTTTTCAATGCGCTGACGCACCTTCCAGGAGTCGGTTTCTCGGGCCGTTGGTATCAGACCTCCTTCGTAAGTGCGGCAGCCGGCGGCTCGATGTCCTGTTCCTTTCGCATTTCGACGTCGACCATGTGTCGGGCATCCCGGCTCTGATCGGAGACGGTAAGCTCAAAGCCGATACGATAGTCCTCCCCTATGTGGACGATCTTGAGAAGGTAATCGCTTTTGCGCGAGCCGCGACGCGCGACGAACCGATCCAAGCCTTCTTCAAGGATCTTGTCGTCGACACCGTCGGGACGTTCAAAAACCTGGGTGCAAACCGAATCTTGCTGATCGACAATGGCGATGGTCCGCCACCTGATGCGCCAGTTACCGAACCTATCAGTGGCGGCCCTGACGACCTGCCGTGGAAGCTGGGGTCCGCTGGCGAAGAATCGCCTGAGGTTCGAAGCGTAGGTCGCGACAGCTTCTATGTCCGCAATGGGACTCTCGACATAGCGGCTACCATCAACGAAGGGCTGCAACTTGCCTGGCGCTTTGTTCCGTACGTGCAGCGTGCGGAGGAGGACGCGAAGGAGCTCTTCGCTGAGATCGCCGAAACCCTTCTCGCCTGGGATGACGGGAGCTTTCGCCGACGTATCCGAAATCCGGAAGAACGCCGAAAGCTGGTAACCGACCGGGCGCGTTTGCTTGGCGAAGTCTATCGTCAGGCTTTCGGCAACAAGAACGCAACCAGCCTGTCGCTCTACTCTGGACCCGCTGAGCCCTCCCGCGTCGGCGCGACCATGATTTCGCCACGACTCAAGCGCTGGCACTTAGCGAAGATCGGCTGGCTTGGCACGGGCGATGCGCCGTTACGTACGGCGGCCAAGATCGATGCGTTCGAGACTCATTACTCTGAGTTGCTGGATTCGGTCTCGACATTCATGTTTCCGCATCATGGTTCCATTCACAACAGCAGCGCCAAGCGGCTTATCAGCGACGCCGACATTTATGTAGCCGCAGCGGAGCCTGAACGAGATGATTGGAAGCACCCGGACCCACATCTGCGGAATGCCGTTGAGAAAGCTGGCAAGAGATTTCACCATGTCAGCAGCGCGCGGGACTCAAGGCTGGAGGAGGCAATGATCCTCTTTTGTAGCCCTTAATGATTTGGGCTAGGCGCTTTCACCCCTTTTTCCGCGGGGCCTGCGCGACTAGCGGGTTGCCTGTCCGGTGCCGGGATGAATATCGAGGGACACCTGCAACCGGGAAGGGAGGCTTTGCCGTCGAAAAGCGATAACCGTGCAAATGGCCGCTTTCTCCGCTTTCCGCCCGAAAGTTGCCAGGCAGGTCACCACCCACAGCGGTCTTTTCGAAGCAGGCCTATTCTTCCGACCAAGACCGGGCGACTGTCGCTCGGGGCGCCAGGAAGAATGCTCCGGCAACCTGTCAAAACCTCTGTGCTGCGGTACTAGCGGCCCTGCTGGAACTGGCAAAACGGCGAAAGGGGTATCGATGATGAGCGACCTCTACGACGACGACATCGTGCTCTGGAGCGAGCGCCAGGCCGCGCTGCTGCGCCGTCGCGCCGCCGGAGAACTGATCAACGAAGCCGAACTGGACTGGCCGAACCTCGCGGAGGAGATCGAGTCGTTGGGTAAGCGCGATGCACGGGAACTGGCCAGCCGGATCACCACGATCCTGATCCACCTGATCAAGCTGGAAGTGTCGACCGCGACCGAACCACGCGCTGGCTGGCGTAACACTATCCTGACGCAGCAGACCGATATCGAACTTTTGTTGAAAGATGCTCCCAGCCTACGCCGGACGGTGCCCGCCGTGATCGCGGATCAGCTGGACATCGCGAAAAAGCGGGCACTCGTGGAACTCGCCGGTGAGGGTGAACAGATTCTTGTCGACCTCTCGCCGCTCACCTTCACGCCGGAGGAGGTCCTTACGATCGGATGACCGCGGGGGCGGGCGCGCGACCGGGCGCGTGCTTGTTTCGTCGATGTGGCAACTGATCGTTGTCCACGGTGGTGCGCGTGATAACCATTTGTAGTCCCTGGCCGGTTCGGCTTCCCGGTTCAACAGGGTCAAAACCCGTGCCTGAACTCAATCTCCCGATGCCCGGACCACGACGTATTTTGGTGTGCCGCGCCTCAACGATCCCAGGTTCTATCGCCGCAATCGGGCCGCCGCCGCGTGCACACAACGCTCGAACAGCGACAGGTCGTCCCATCGTCCGGCGTCTCCGGTGATCAATACGCCACCGGAACCGGTGATTCCGCCCTCGATCATTAAGTTGTCGAACAGGCCGAATTGTTCCACCAGCAAACCGTCGCCATCATGCCACGTGCCATCTTGCCTGGCCTTGGCCTCAGAGCCCAGAGCCTTCAACGTGCGCGGCAGAAACGCTTCCGTGGTCGTCGCGTAGCCGAATATCGCCAGGCCCAGAGCCCGAGCGAACCCGACCTCATACACCGTGCCGACATCGGCGCTCGGTCCGCGAAACGGCGTGAGGTTCGCGATCAACCCCTGACAGCTTTTGATATGCGCTTCGTTGCGTAAGGCGATGCGGCGCCAGAATGGAAACGCCGCCCATTCGGCGGGCTCCTCGGTCAGGTCGTCGAGTGGCGACACACCGATCAGCCCGTACCGGTCGCAGATCGTCTTCTTGCCCGCTGCCCAAAGCGTGGGTTGGGGAAAGAAAACATCCGGACCGGCGAGATAAACGCGCGGCGGAACCATTCAAAACCCGTAGAGCTTCGCGGGATTGTCCACCAGGATGCGTTGACGGGTCGCGGCATCCGGCACCCACTCGAAGAACTGGTCCAGCAACAATCCGGCTTCCGGCGACGGGTTCATTTGCGGATGCGGCCAATCCGTGCCCCAGACGCAACGTTCCGGATAACCGGCGACGAACGCCCGCACGTTTGGCGCCGGATCGGCCCAGGGCTGGCCGGTGGAAGACACGCGGTAGGAGCAGACCTTGATCCAGGCACGGCCGGTGTCCAACAAGCCCAGGAGCGCGCGGAATTGCGGATGTTCCCGACCCAGTCCCGCTTTTACGCCGCCGCAATGGTCGATCACGATCTCGACCGGCAGTTTGGCGAGGGCGGGCGCCATCTCCGCCAGCGTTTCGCCCTCGGTATAAACCTGAATGTGCCAGCCAAGCGGGGCGAGACGATGCGCGATCGTTTCGAGTTGCTCGATCGGGGTGCCGTTGCCGGAGGACAGGTTGAACCGCACGCCGCGCACGCCGCCCTCGTGCATTTGTTTCAGGGCCGCATCGGTGAAGCGATCGTCGATCACCGCCACGGCGCGAGCCCGATGCTGGCCGAACTGGCGCACCGCGTCCAGCGTCACCGCGTTGTCGGTGCCGGAGACACTCGCCTGCACCACGACCATGCGCTGGATCCCGAGCAGATCCGCCATGACGAGGTAGTCGGGTACCAAGGCCGGGGGCGGGTCGTAGGTCCGTCTGGCACTGAGCGGATATTTGTCGTAGGGGCCGAAGATATGGAAATGGCAGTCGCAGGTCAGCGCCGGAGCCTTCTGTTTCGGCGGTCGTGTGGGGCTCATGGCCGGTCTCCCTCATCAACGGTGCGCTGGACCTTAGCGTTCCCGTGCCACATCACCAACAATCCCGTATCACGTCGAAATGTAACCTAATTGTCGCACCATCGTGCCTTACGGCGGGATTAATCCGCATTAAAGATCAGCCGCGCGACCGAAGGCCATGCACTGGCTGAAGGCCGCGTGAATTATCGAATCAACGAGGAGATCCAGTTCATGCGACCGAGAGCCATTGTAACCGGCACGATGCTGACCGTGTCGGTCGCGCTGATTGCCTCAACCGCCGCGCGGGCGACGCCGGTCGGCGATATTTTCTATATCGCGCTGGAGAACCATAACTGGACGCAGCCTGGGACTTACACCGCGACTCAGCAAATCATGGGCAATCCGGCGGCACCCTACATCAATAGCCTGGTCACGCCGGGCAATCCGAACGCGGCGATGGTCTCGTACGCGAGCAATTACACCAACGTGCCGGTCCAGGTCGCTGGCAGTGCGTCTGGTGCCGGAGGTGTCCATCCCTCGGAGCCGAATTACGTGTGGCAGGAGGCCGGACTGACCGGCGCCCGCAACGACACCGATCCGTACGGAGCCGGCATCAACAACAACACCGCGCTGCTGCCGGCGACGAACGCGCACAACAACATCGTCAACGCGCAGAATTTCAGCAATCAGTTGCAGCAATCCGGGCTGACCTGGAAATCCTATCAGGAGGGCACCGATCTCGCGACGGTAGGGGGCAAGCTGACCAACACCGTGGTGCCCACGAACCAGTATACCGTGCCGTTGAGCAGTTTCTCGGGCACGTCAAGCACCTATACCAATCCATATAACGGCAGCCACCAGTTCAACTACGCCGCCAAGCACAACCCGCAACTGTTTTTCACCGCGACCAATGGCGGCAACGACCCGTCAACGTCAAATCCATTCGCGCATAAGTACGCGCCGATGGAGCAGCTCGTGACCGATCTGCAGAACAATACCGTCGCCAAATACAACTGGATCACCCCTGATCAGTTTAACGACATGCACAGTTCGCTGACCGGCGGGTTCACCTATAACAACATTCATTACACCGGTGACGCCGCCAACATCGCTCAGGGAGATAACTACCTGTCGATCGTGATTCCGGAAATCGAGGCCTCGCAGGCGTTTCAGAACAACGGCGCGATCGTGATCTGGAACGACGAAACCGAGGGTGACGGCGCCAGCACCGCCGGCTTCACCAGCACCGAAATCGTCATTTCCCCGCTGGCCAAGGGCAACGCGTATACCAACAATATCAATTACACGCATTCGTCCGATCTGCTGACGCTGGAGGGTTTCACCGGCGAGCCTTGCCTCGCGGATGCCTGCAACGCGACGCCGCTGACCGACCTGTTCGTGCAGGGCACGGATTTCCAGGTGCCCGAGCCGGCCAGCCTGGCGATTCTCACGGTTGGGTTGGTCGGCACCGGCCTGATGCGGCGGCGGCGGCGCGGCTGACACCGCTGGCGCGGCCAAGGGAGAGCCATTGACGCCGCGACGCGGATCAGTGGCTCGGCCCGCCAGTATAAGCGATGCGCCAGATTGTTCCGTTGCCGTCTTCACTCACCAGCAGCGCACCGTCAGCGGTGACGGTGACGCCAACCGGTCGTCCCCATACCGCTCGGTCGGATCGGCTGAATCCAGTAAGAAAGTCTTCGTATTCGCCGGTCGGCCGGCCATTGTCGAAACGCAGCCGGATCACTTTGTAACCGGTTCGCTTCGACCGGTTCCACGAGCCGTGCAACGCCACGAAAGCGTCCCCTCGATACTCGGGGGGAAACGCCGCCTGGTCATAAAACGTGATGCCTAAAGGCGCGGAATGTGGTTGGATCAACACGTCCGGAACGACGACCGGGCGTGTTGCCACTCCCTGATGGCGCGGATCCGCATGATCGCCGATATAAAACCACGGCCAGCCGTAGAACCCGCCGTCTCGCACGGACGTCGCGAAATCGGGCGGCAGGTCGTCGCCCAGACCGTCGCGCTCGTTGACGGCGCACCATAACGTCCCGGTACGCGGTTGGATCGCCTCGGCCGAGCAGTTGCGCAGGCCGGAGGCGTAGACGCGGCGATCCTTGCCGTCCGGGGAGAACGATACCACGGTCGCGCGGCCTTGTTCCGTATCCGGTCCGACGCCGGTCATGTCGTTGGTGGCGGAGCCGACCGACACGAACATGCGCGCACCGTCAGAGGAGAACACCAGATCGCGGGTCCAATGGCCGCCATCCGGCAAGGACGGGACGATCACCTCGGGCGGACCGCCATTGGGATACGGAACCCGCACCACTCGGTTCGTTTCAGCCACATAGACGAACTTTGGCGTGGGTCCAGGCGGCCAGAAACCGACGCCGAAGGGCAATGTGAGGTTCGCGGCGAAGACCCGGCTCCGATGTTCGGTGAACACGCGGATGACACCGGCGCCGCTTTCGGCCAGGAACACGTCGCCATTCGGTGCGGTGCGCAGCGTCCTCGGCAAGTCCAGGCCGGACGCGAACAGGGAGACCATGAAACCGGCCGGCACATTCGGCGAAAGATCGCGGGGCCTCGGAACCACCGCGGGCGGGCGCCCGGAAGAGCCTGTGGCGAATGGCACCGGGAGGGCATCCGGCGTGATGAGCCGCCGCACCCCAGGCGCGTCGCCGTGCCAGTCGCCATAGGCATTGGCTCCGGTCAGCACGGGCTGCGCGACAGCTACGCCAATGGGAAAACAGACCAGAGCAAGCAGCCGGTGGAGCATCCGTTACCCGGGCGCCACCGCCGCCGAGGCCTCAGGACGCCTGAGCCGCCGTCCGCTTCGCCTTCGCGCTGGAGATCTTGCGCTTCAGTTCCTGACCGCGCTCGGTCAGTTTCGAGGCGTTGGTCCCCAGCAGGAACGCGTCGATCCCGCCATTGTGCTCGATGGTGCGGATCGCGCGGGTCGACAGGCGCAGACGGACTGTCTGGCCAAGGGCGTCGGAGAGCAGCGAGGCGACCTGCAGATTGGGCAGAAACCGGCGCCGGGTCTTGTTGTTGGCGTGGCTTACGTTGTTGCCACTCAACACGCCCTTCCCGGTGATCTCACAGCGTCGCGACATACTCGGAGTGCCCTCTGGTCAGAAGAAGGGGGCTTATGACGGCGAGGCGCCCGTTCGTCAAGGACGAAGCCTGGAACGAACCTTGACCAGACGCCTCGGGCGTCACGCTCGAAGTTCAGCAAGCACGCAACTTTACCACGGAGGTCGCGAAGGCCACGGGAGCACACGAAGCAGGCAAGCCTGGCGCTTCGCGCGATGTTGGGACGGACGCTCGCGCGAAGCGCCCCAAAATCTTTCTTCCTGGTCTCCAGTGGCCCTCCGTGTCCGCCGTGTTTAAGCCTTGCTTACCTGCTCGCGAACCGAGGTGGATGGCACCATCACGACTTTCTGGCCGCCAGCACCCGGAGCCGAGCGGATTTCAGGGTGGGTGACTCTTGTAGGATCGAGCCCGCGCATGACGTGATCAGACGAAACCAGCGTGTCATTCTTTTCGCCGGTCGGTATTACACAGGCCGCGCGCCACCTTGCCACGACACCCGCGGCCTGTGTTGATGCGCCACTTCTCGCGTCCACACCGCAATCGCCCACACCCAAATCGTCCACACCCATATCGTCCACACATGGAGACACCCATGCCCGCGAACCCCTTCGACCTGACCGGCAAAGTCGCCCTCATCACCGGTGGCAATTCCGGCATCGGACTGGGCATGGCGAAGGCTGTCGCGGCAGCCGGAGCCGATGTCGCGATCTGGGGCACCAACGCGGCCAAGAACGCCGCCGCCCGAGAGGAAATCGCCAAGGCCGGCAACCGTGTGCTCGCGTTGGAATGCGATGTCGGCGACGAGGCCGCGGTCGAAGCGACGTTCGCTCGCACGGTCGAAACGTTTGGCCACGTGGACGGCTGCTTCGCCAACGCCGGCGTCTCCGGCCGCTCCGGCGGCAAGCCGTTCTTTGAGATGGCCGCGGACGAGTGGCGCCGCGTGATGCGGGTCAACCTCGACGGCGCGTTTTTCACGCTGCGCGCGGCTTCGAAGCACATGGTTCAGAACAAGATCGAGGGCGTGCTGGCCGGCACCGCGTCACTGGCCGCGATCGAGGCCTCGCCGCGTAGTGAGCACTACGCGGCGACCAAAGGCGGCATGATTTCGATGATGAAGTCGCTGGCGGTGGAGCTGGCACGCTACGGGATCCGCGCGCATTCAATCCTGCCGGGTTGGATCGACACCAATATGACCGAGAAGACACTCGCCAGCGACGGCTTCCAGAACAAGGTGTTTCCGCGGGTGCCAATGCGCCGCTGGGGCACCGGCGACGATTTCGGCGGTATCGCGGTCTACCTGATGAGTGCGACGTCGCGTTATCACACCGGCGATACGTTCGTGATCGATGGCGGTTACTCGCTGTTCTGATCACATGATACTGAATGTCCGGCTATCTCGATCGTGGTCCGGCTCCGGGCCACGTGAACCAGCACCGTGCGCCCGATCACGATCCAGGATGCGTTCAAACCGTGCCCACCGTCCGGATCCGCGCGCGCGGGAAAATCTCCAGTTGTGACAGCACCGCCGTGCCGGGTTTGACCCGCTCGACAATGGCGCGGACATGGGTGCGGATCGCCCCGCTGCTGAGCACGACAGGCAATTCTCCGCTCATGGACGCCTTCTCGTAAACCTCGTTCAACCGCCGCACGAACTCCTGCAATTTCCCCGGTGCCATCGCGAGTTGGCGTTCCTCCGGCGGCCCGACCAGCGATTCGGCGAACGCCGCCTCCCAGTCAGGCGAGAGTGTCAGCAGCGGGATGTAACCCGCGTTTCCGGTGTGCTGGTCGCTGATCTGTCGCGCCAGACGTGCGCGTACATGCGCGACGATCGTGGGGATGGCGCGGGATGGCGAGCCGCACGCCTCCTGGATCCCCTCCAGGATCGTCGGCAAATCGCGGATCGAGACGCGCTCCTCCAACAATGCCTGCAGCACGCGTTGCACGGCGCCGATCGAGATCGTGGCCGGTATCATATCGCTGACCAGTTTCTGGTGTTCGGTGGGCAGCTCGTCCACCAGCTTGCGGGTTTCCGCGTAGGAGAGCAGTTCCGCGACATTCTGCCGCACGATTTCCGTCAGATGGGTGGACAGCACCGTCGGCGCGTCGACGACGGTGCAGCCGCGAAACAACGCTTCTTCTCGCAGCGCCGGATCGATCCACATCGCCGGCAGCCCGAATGACGGTTCCCGCACGGCCTCCCCGGCGAGCGGCGGGGTGCCCCCTTTGGGGTCCATGACCAGCAGCATCAGCGGACGCAGTTCACCGCGGCCGGCCTCGATCTCCTTGACGCTGATCACGTATTCCGTCGGCCCGAGCCGCATGTTGTCCTGGATCCGGACCGGCGGCAGAACGAAGCCCATATCGACGGCGATGGTGCGGCGCAGACTTTTGATCTGCTCGGTCAGCCGCGGCCCGTCACCGCCGGCGAGCGCCAGCAGCCCGTAGCCAAGCTCCAGCCGGATCATGTCCATCCGCAACGACTCGCTGATCGGCGGCTCGGTGGCGACCGCCGTGACAGGCGCGGAACCGGCGGCGGAGAGTGGGTTCTTGTGACGGAACCACGCGGCGCCGCCGGCCAGACCGGCGATCGCCAGGAACGGCAGCGCCGGCAGGCCAGGCAGCAAACCGAGCACGGTCGCCGCGCCCGCCGCCATCGCCAGCGGCTTCGGGCCACGACCCAGTTGCGCCACGAGCGCGACATCGGCGGTACCCTCGATGCCGCCTTTGGTCACCACGATGCCGGCGGCGGTGGAGACCAGCAGCGCCGGGATCTGCGCCACCAGGCCATCGCCCGCGCTCAGGGTCGTGAAGGTCGCGGCGGCGTCGGCGAACGCCATGTGATGACGGAGCAGTCCGATGGCGAGGCCGCCGATAATGTTGATGGCGGTGATGATCAGTCCGGCGATGGCATCGCCGCGAACGAACTTCGCGGCACCGTCCATCGAGCCGTAGAAACTGCTCTCTTCTTCCAGGTCGCGGCGGCGGCGGCGAGCGGTCGTTTCATCGATCAGGCCGGCGGACATGTCGGCGTCGATCGCCATTTGCTTGCCGGGCATGGAATCCAGGCTGAACCGCGCCGCGACCTCGGCGATGCGGCCGGAGCCCTTGGTGATGACCATGAAGTTCACCACCAGCAGAATGCAGAACAGGATCAGGCCGATCACCACGTCGCCGCCCATCAGGAAACCGCCGAACGCGGCGACGACATGGCCCGCCGCCAACATGCCTTCGTTGCCATGCGACAGGATCAGCCTTGTCGTCGCGACGTTCAGCGACAGCCGCAGCAACGTTGTCAACAGCAGCAACGTTGGGAAACTGGAAAAGTCGAGCGGGCGGTTCAGGAACAGCGCCACCATCAGCACCAGCACCGACGCGGTAATCGACAGCGCGAGGCCCAGATCGAGCAGGATCGTGGGCAGCGGCAGCACCAGCACCGACAGCAGCGCCACCACGCCGAGCGCGAGACCGACGTCGCTGCCCGGCGCATATTGCCGGACGGTGGCCAGAATTCCGGCGGGAAGGTCGGCGACCCCGGCCATGCCGCGTCAGGCCGCGCTCGCCGCGGGCGGCGGCACGGCGACACCGTGCGCGGTGTAATCGCGCAGTTTGTTGCGCAGCGCGCGGATCGAAATCCCCAGGATCGTCGCGGCGTGGGTGCGATTGCCCAAGGTATGACCGAGGGTGTGAATGATGAGGTCGCGCTCCACGTCATCCATGCGGCGGCCAACCAGCGAGGCGACGCCGCCGGCCGATATCGCCTCCAGCGGCTGCCTTGTACCATCGGACTGGGTGAGTTCGATGTCGGCCGCTGCGATCTCCGGGCCGGTCGCCAGCAGGACGGCGCGATGGATGACATTCTCCATCTCCCGCACGTTGCCGCGCCAGTGATGCGCGACCAGCCTCGTCACCGCGGTCGGCGTGAGCGGCCGATACGGCAATCCATTCACGGCGGCGTATTTGCGGCAGAAATGTTCCGCCAGAGCGGGGATGTCGCCCGGCCGTTCGCGCAGGGCGGGGATCCGCAGGCTGACGACGTTCAGGCGGAAATACAGATCTTCCCGGAACGTTCCGCGCCGCACCTCGGCGGTCAGATCGCGATTGGTGGTCGCCAGGATGCGGACGTCCACCTTCACCGGCGCGGAGCCGCCGATGCGATCGATTTCCCGCTCCTGCAGGGCGCGCAACAATTTCGCCTGCAGCCGAATGTCCATTTCGGAGATTTCGTCCAGCAGCAGCGTGCCGCGATGGGCGGCCTCGAACTTGCCAAGGCGGCGGGCGACAGCGCCGGAGAACGCCCCCTTTTCGTGGCCGAACAGTTCCGATTCCAAAAGGTTCTCCGGAATGGCGGCGCAGTTCAGGGCGATGAACGGGCCACCGGCACGGCGAGATTTGCGATGAATATGGTGGGCCAAAACCTCCTTGCCGGTGCCCGACTCGCCGCTGATCAACACGGAGGCATCAGCGCGGGCCACCAGTTCGGCGCGGTGGACCGCGGCCGCCATCGCCGGATCACGTACGATCATGGCGTGGGATTCGCCGGATGCGGCTTCCAGGATCGCGGCGATCAGGTCCGGGTCGGGGGGCAACGGAAGGAATTCGCGGGCGCCGGCCTGGATCGCGCGGACGGCGGCGTCGGGATCGTCGCCGGTGCCGCAGGCGACGACCGGCACCGCGATACGCTCCGCCGCCAGCGCGGCGACCACGGCGCCGACATCATGGCTGATGTCGCATAGCACGAGATCGATGTGCGCATCGGATCGCAGCCGGATCAATGCGCTTTCCGCGTTATCCGCCTGATCGAGTTTCGCGCCGCGGCCGATGGCGATCCGGGCCGCCTGGCCCAGATCACCGGCGAGCGAACCGATGATCAGGACTTTCATGACATGGGTTTTCCAGGTGCGCTCGGGCCACGTCCAGATACGACGACAGGCGATGCACACGCCGGACGACCGAGGCCAACCAGGTCAGTGCCTAAGTACCGGATTCGCGCCAGGTTGGCGGGGGACGATTGCCTCAACCTCACGATTGCGCTCGATCGCCTTTGACGATTTCCGTCATGGTCACGCCCAGACGGGTGTCGTCCACCATCACGACCTCGCCGCGCGCGACCAAACGATTGTTGACGTAAATATCGATCGCCTCACCGAGTTTGCGGTCCAGTTCGACCACCGCACCGCGGCCGAGTTTCAGCAGCTGACTGACCTGCATCGTGGTCTTGCCCAGTACCGCGCTCACGGTGACGGGGATGTCGTAAACCGCTTCCAGCTCCCGCGCCGACCGCGTGCCGCTGTTTTCGATGGGGTCCGACAGTTCGGCGAGTTCCATGTCATTCGACAAGTTCGTGTTCCTTCACGGTTTGTTTGGCGTTCAGCAGGCCGGCGGGAGCCAGGATGCCTTCAATTTGTTCCCACAACGCCACCGAGCTGCGCGTGGCGGCGCCATTTTCCCAGGTAACCCGGGCGTCGCCCGGAGCCATCGCATCAGTCGGGATCAACCGCACATGGGCCGCCAGCTCGGCGTCCAGCGCATGGATTTCCTCGGTCATCGGCGCGATGAGGTGTGGGTTGATCCTGACCGTGATCTTTGGTTCGCGATGCAACGCGGGCAAAATCTCCCGCAGCATGGCGGCGAGTTCGCCAGCCCCGTGCCGCGCGCTCAACGCCGGGAACGCGGTCGCGAAACAATCGAGCAGCAGACGAGCGATCGCCTCGGCGGATTGCTCCGCGATCGATGCCGCCTCCGCCCGCGCGGCGGCGATTTGCGCGGCGATCTCCGCCAGAGCGCGGCCCATCAATGCGCGTGCGGAACCAGCGGCCTCGGCGAGCGCGCTGTCGTGGCTGTCACGTGCCGCTTCGTCGCGCGCCGCCATCAGTTCGGCGGCGGTGAATACCGGCTGGATCACCTCCGGCTCCGGCGGTGGCGGCGGAAGATCGAAGTCTTCGTCGAACAACAGAACACCCGAACCGCGGGAGGAGAACGCGTATGCCATGATCAGTACACCACCTCATCATCACTGGTGCCGCCAATTTCGAGTTGGCCCTGGGCCGCCAGATCCTTCGCCAGAACGACGATCCCGCTCTGTGCCTCATCGACGTCGCGCAGCCTGACCGGGCCGAGCGCCGCGATATCGTCGCGCAACATCTTCGCGGCGCGCTCGGACATATTGCTGAGGAACAGCTCCTTGATCTTCTCTGACGCGCCCTTCAGCGCGATCGGCAGCCGATCCTTTTCGACGGAACGCAGCAACGTCTGCACCGCCGGGCCGCCCAGACGCTGCAGATCGTCGAAGGTGAACATCAGCGACTTGATCTTCTCGGCCGACTCGCGGTTGCGCTCTTCCAGGCCGTTGACGAACCTTGTCTCGGCGGCGCGGTCGAGATTGTTGAAGATTTCCGCCATCAACTCGTGTGAATCGCGCCGCGCGCTGCGTGCCAGGTTCGACATGAATTCAGCGCGCAGCGTGCGCTCCACGCCATCGAGCACTTCCTTCTGCACGGTCTCCATCCGCAGCATGCGCATCACGACTTCCATCGCGAACGGATCGGGCAACAAGGTCAGCACGCGAGCGGCATGATCCGCGCGGATCTTCGACAGCACCACGGCGACGGTCTGCGGGTATTCATTCTTCAGATAATTCGCCAGCACGTCCTCATTCACGTTGCCGAGCTTGTCCCACATGGTCCGCCCAGCTGGGCCGCGGATTTCCTCCATGATCTGGGAGACGCGGTCCCTCGGCAGCGTCTTGATCAGCAGCGTCTCGGTGCTTTCATAGCTGCCGATCAGGCTGCCGGACGACCCGAGGTTCTCGACGAAATCCGTGCACAGCCGCTCGACGATTTCCGACCGCACCGCGCCGAGTTGCGCCATGGCGGCGGAGATGTCGCGGATTTCGTCCTCGTGCATCATGGTGAACAGACGGCCGCACTGTTCCTCGCCCAGAGCGAGCATGACGATCGCGGCTTTTTGCGCCCCGCGCAGGCTTCGATAGTCGTCGACTTTCGTAAGGTCAGCCATTTTCCTGCGCCATCCAGCCACGCATGATGGTCAGCGTCTCATCGGGATGTTTGCCGACGATGTCGGTGAGTTTTCGCAACGAGGACGCGCGCATCTGGCCCTCGATCTGAGTCAGACTGATCATCGCCTCGTCTTCGAGTTGCGCGGCGGTGAGCGCGCCGCCCTGATGACCGGGACCCGTCAGCGCCGCCATTCCCGTGGGCACGGAGACCGTTGGGATCGCTCCCAGAAAACCGCCACCCTGAGTAAACGCCGCGGCACCGGACCCGTCGGCCAGGGCGAGGCCGGCCGGCGCCAGCGCGGTCAATCGCGCCACCATCGGCCGCAGCACCAGCAACAAGGCCAACAGCCCGATCACCCCGAACAGCGCGGTCTGCGCCAGGTGCATGAAATCGGGCTTTTCCAGATGCAGCCCAAGCAATCCGCCATTATCCACGACCGGCGCATCATCCGTGACGAAGCGCATACTGACGACGTTAACCTGATCGCCGCGCTTCTCGTCGAAACCGCTCGCCGATTTCACCAGCGAGGTGATGTGCTCCAGATCCTCGGCTGACCGAGGCTGCCAGGCGAGCTTGCCATCCGCGCCAGCTTGCATTGTCCCATCGACCATGACCGCGAGGCTGATGCGGTCGATCCGCGGCTGCTCGGTGATCAGAGTGCGGACCGTCTTGCCGATTTCGAAATTGGTCGTCTCTTCCTGGCGGCCTTCCTGCGAGCCGTTGCCCGGATTGCCGACGTCCGCGTTCGGCAGATTGTTCTGCGCGGTGACGGCCTGGTTCGCCTCGGTCGATTTCGAGTTCGAGTTCACCGTTTGCGTGCTGCGCGTCACCTGCCCATCGGGATCAAATTGCTCCTTGGTTTCGTTGACCTTATCGAAATTCATCCGCACCGACGCTTCGGCGCGGACGCGACCGACACCGAGGGTTTTTTCCAGCATGTCCTCGACCGCGCGGGTAAGGCGCATCTCGGTGGCACGCCGGATGCCGTCGGCGCTGGCGGCCTCGCTAAGCTGGGTGACCGGCTGCCCGGCACGGGCCAGCAGATCGCCGCGCGCATCGACCAATGCGATGTTGTTGGTGCGCAATCCGGGCACCGCGGCGGCGACGAGGTTGAGAATGGCCTGCACACCTTCCGCGTCCAGGCGCTGCGCGCCCACCATCGTCAGCATGACGCTGGCCTGTGCCTCCTGCTGGTCACGCGCGAAGGGTTCGCGGTGCGGCAGGACAAGGTGCACGCGGGCCGCGCGGATGCCGTGGATGGCAAGGATGGTGCGGGCCAGTTCGCCCTCCATCGCCCTGGTTTCACTGATCTTCTGCTGAAATGCCGAGAACAGGTATCCGTCGCCGCGGTCGAACAGCTCGTAGCCGATCGAACCGCCGGAAGGCAGGCCGTCCTTCGCCAGTAACATTCTGGATTCCGGTACCTGATCAGCCGAAACCAGGATCTGCCCACCACCCGCGCCGATCCGATACGGCACATGGCGCTGATTGAGCTTTTCGACGATCTGGCTGGCGTCGCGCGGATCGAGATCGCCATAGAGCAGCACCATCTGGTCGCTGGAACCCGAGCGCATGACCATGAACGCCAGCAAAGCCAGCAATCCGAGCGCCACCGCGCCCATGGCGGCGAGCCGCGCCGTGCCCAGGGCCTTGAGGCCGTCGAGCAGTGCCTTCATGGCTCGCTCGTCAGTGTTGCGATCGCCGACATTCCGGGGCGCCCTTGGTTCATCGATGGTGCTGTTTTGGCTGGCCGGGAGGGTGGCACCGAAAGATTAGCTTTCGGTTAACGCTCGTGACGGGATTTGTTGTGAGCCCGACAGATTTATTTTGCGTGAATGCGGAAGTGTGGATAAATTCCACCCACCGGAACGCCAATGGAGAGACGAATCGTGTTCGACCTCGACTGCTTCATCACTGATTGCAAGGCCGCCATGGGCTCCGGCAACTCCCAGAAGGCCATCCGGGAGTTGCTGCGGGAGGCGGTTTCCGACCCGTGTCAGGTCGTCCGCGCCCTGGGTGAGCCGACCAAGGCCGGGATCGAACTGCTCTACCGCTCGGATGAACTCACGGTGATCAACCTGGTCTGGGGCCCGCGCATGACGGCGATGCCGCACAACCATCACATGTGGGCGGTGATCGGGATGTATGGCGGGCGGGAGGACAATATTTTCTGGCGCACTCTGCCGGAGGACGCACGCTGGCCGCTCGAGGCCGCCGGCGCGTCGGCGCTGATGCCGGGCGATGTGTGTCCTCTGGGCCAGGACATCATCCATTCCGTGACCAATCCGTTGTGCAAGCTGACCAGCGCGATCCACATATATGGCGGCGACTTCGTAGCCCAGAGGCGCGAGCAGTGGGAGGAGGAGACGTTGCGCATGCGTCCCTACGACCAGGCGGAGGCGCGGCGCCGATTCGAGGAAGCCAACCACTTGATGGAGCTCGCCGCCGCCGCCTAGGCTGCGCGGCATGAGCGCTTCACACACCGGCGGCCTCGGGCCGCTGATCGATACGCACGCCCACATCTATCCGCGCGATACGCCGCTGATCGAGGGCGCCACGCACAAACCCTCCCGCGACGTCACGCCGGAAGAATACACGCGCACGCTGGATGAGCATGGCGTGCTGTTCGGCGTGCACGCGGCGGCGAGCTTCATGGGGCCATACAACGATTACACGCTGGCGGCGCTCGCGCGGTACCCGCGGCTGCGCGGCACGGCCATTGTCGACCCCTCGATCAGTTGGCACGAGTTGAAGGCGATGGATGCCGCCGGGATCGTCGGGATTCGGTTTTCGTTGCGCGATTATAAGGGCACGCCCGACCTGAGTTCGATCGAGTACCAGCGGCTGTTCCGCCGCGTCGCCGAGCTGGACTGGCACGTGCATGTTTACGCCGAGGGTGAGCGGATCGCCGCGCTGACCGCGCAATTGCTGGCGGCGGAAGTCAACATCGTCATCGACCACTACGGCAACCCCGTCCCGGCTCTGGGCGAGAACTCACCAGGATTTCAGGCGGCGTTGCGAGCGATCGGCTCCGGGCGCGGTTGGGTGAAGGTTTCGGCACCATATCGTTCCGCCGGTTGCGACCATGCGGCGCTGGCGGCTCGGTTGCTGGCCGAGGGCGGGCCGGAGCGGCTGCTGTTCGCCAGCGATTGGCCGTTCGTCGGGCACGAGACCAAGGTCACCTACCGGCAAATGGTCGAGAGTTTTGAACGCGTCATTCCGGACCCGCTGACACGGGAGAAAATCGGCCGCACCGGGGTGAGGTTATACAAGTTCGCGTGATGGACCCCGCTGGCATTTGTCCAGCCAGTTTCGACGCCGGGAATTAATTTGCACGAACCGGATCGGCAAACGGCCATGAGCGACGTACTCGAGGAAACCACCTGCGAGACCATCACCGCTGACCACGTGCGCGGGAGGGTGGATGATTGGGTCACCCGTATCGAGAAGCTCTGTGTGGCAGTCGAGGGCTGGCTGCCCGCCGGCTGGAAAGCCGAGCACCGCCGACTTGTCCATATGGACGAGATCATGATGCGGATGAAAGGCGTACCCGGCCGCGACCTGCCCGTGCTCGATCTGGAGCGGTCCGGAAAACCCGAGGGATATATCGAACCACGGGGGCTTTGGATCATTGGCACCAGTGGTCGTCTTGATCTGGTGCGACCGTCGCGGCATACATCATCGTCGACAGTGCGAAGAACTACGCCGCGCCGAGATGGCGAATCGCATCACTGGCCGAGCGGCGGGACCTGAAACCGCTCGACCGGACCAGGCTCCGGTCGATCCTCAGGTGAGGGATCTCCCAGCCATTGAGGCTGCGTACTCCCGAATCGACAACGGCCTCGAACAGCAATATGTAACGGCTGTATCCAATGCGGATCGCGCACGGGGCACCGCAAGCCCACCGGATCGACATTCCCGCGATCGCCGCTGATTTCTATACGATACAAAGTGCCTTGGAGGGGCCCTGAAACAGGCAAAAGCAGCGGCAAGCGGACCGATATAATCCGGTCGCCCGCTTGCCGACTACATCACTGACCGCCGCACCAGCATCGCCCCAATCCCAAACACCAGCGGCAGCGCGCACCCGATCAGCGCCTTCGCGATCCGGCGGCCTTTCGCCAGGTCGACCACCACAAGTCCGGCATTAAGCACGAAGAAGGCGACCGAGACTCCCGCGCACAATGTCAGCGCGAAGGCCAGCCCGCCCAGACTTTGCGTCCCCGCTGGCCGTCGTCCATCCAGCGCCATGCCGAGCGGCACCAACAACGCCACGAACCCAATATACAAAATATTCCGCTGGCCGAACTTAAGCCACGAAGCCGGGGTCAGATCGGCGGCCTCCTCACTATCGCGCCCGTGGTGCATCCAACTCCTCGCGTCCAGATTGCTCCACGATGCGCCGCATCAAGGCCGGACTCAATCCCTTGGCGGGTTTCGCCGGCGGCCTCGCGAAGCTGCCGCGCGTCGGCGGTCGAGGGTGCAGGCCCACCACCGCCTCAGCCAGACGAACCGCGCAACTGACGCCGTCCAATGTCGGCACCGGGATCTCGGCCGCCGCCTCACGTGCCAGCCCGGCGATCGGGCCGCCGCCGAAGATGATCACCTCGGCCCCGTCGGCCTCGATCGCGAGGCCGCATTCTTCCAGCAGCCGCGCGCGCAGTTGGTCTTTGGCCCGCGTGATGTCGGGGATCGGCACATCCAGCGCCCGCACCCGAACCAGCCGTCCGGCGAGGCCGTGTTCCTCGGCGCATTCCTGGTACCAGCGGCCCAACCGAGGTGTCAGGCAAACAATGGACAGGCGCCGGCCCAAGGTCCAGGCGATCAGCAACGCGGACTCTTCGATGCCGAAGATGGGAATGTCGGCGAACTCCCGAGCGGCGGCCAGACCGGGATCGCCGAAAGCCGACACGATCGCCGCGTCATGCCCAGACATGTGGGTGGCCAGTGCGTCCAGCACCGCGTGTCCGGCGATCGCGGCTTCGACGCGGTTCTCGACGTATCGCGTGCCGAACGGCGCGGTCACCGCCGTGATCTCGGTCCCCGGCGACGCGAACAGCCGAGCTTCCGCCGCCATCGAGGCGGTCATCGCCTCAGTAACGTTCGGATTGATCAGCAGCAGTTTCATCGCCCGGTCAGGATGCGCTCGACCAGTTGTTTCACGGTCGGGATGAACCCATTGGAGTAAAACGGATCTTTGGCGAAACGAAATGCGTTATGGCCGGAGAACATCAGGTTGTTCTCCAGCGCCGCCGCGTTGTCGCCCGCGTGCGCGATGGCCTGCAACGTCTTCTGGATACAGAAGCTGCGTGGATCGGCCCGTTTGTTGGTGGAGAAATCCGGCTCGTGCTGCGACCAATTGGAAAACCGGCAGGTGCTGAGGCATCCCATGCACGCCGCCTGATCCGCCAGGATTTCCCGACTTTTTTCCGGTGTGACGAAAACCAGCGTCGAATCCGGAGTCCGCAGCGCCTCGGTGAAGCCCAGACTCTCCCAGCCGCGCACGTGGCCGAGATCTGGGTGGGTCAGATACACGACACGCTTGCGCGGTCCGACGCCATATTCAGCGACATGCTCGCCGACGGGTTCGGTGGTGTAGGCGACCTGCCGCTCGCTGCGGCCCTTCAGTTCATGCAGGAACGCGTTGTCGACCGCGCTGGAATAGAAGCCAGTCGGGGAGAAGCGATTTAAGTAGACATCGCCCTCCTTTAACGTCAGCAGCTTCTGTTTCCACAGCTCCGGGATCGGACTCTCCTTGGTCAACAGCGGGCGCGTGCCGAACTGAAACGCGATCGGTCCGATTTCCTTGTTGTCGAGCCAATGCGCCCATTCCTCCAGCCACCACACGCCGCCAGCCATGATGATCGGGGTCTCGGCCAGGCCAAACTCGTTCATCGACTGGCGCAGGGCGACGACACGGGGATACGGGTCCTCGGGCTTTTGCGGGTTCTCGCTGTTGGACAGACCATTGTGGCCGCCGGCGAGCCACGGATCCTCATACACCACGCCGCCCAGAAACGAGGCGGTCTTGTGATAGGCCCGTTTCCATAGCGCACTGAACGCCCGCGCCGAGGAGATGATCGGATAATAATGCACATTGAACCGCGCGGCGATGTCGGACAGCCGGTACGGCATGCCGGCGCCGCAGGGGATGCCGTGGATCAGACCCTTGGCCTGTTCC
>CALFNB010000374.1 GCA_937902425.1 uncultured Acetobacteraceae bacterium
GTGCATGGCTGGAGTTCCTCACGCGGCGGCAATCCAACCCTAACACGGCCGCCAATCCCGGTCGTCAATGCCGTGCTCAGGTGCCATGCGCCTGCCCCCCCTCACGCCCGCGCCAGCATCGTCTCATGCCGCGCCAGTTTCCGGTGCAGCAGAAACAGCGGCACCGTGAGCGCGGAGAGTACCGCCGCCGCCAGCACGCCGCCCTCCGGCCCACCGAGGCGGTCTGCCGCGTAGCCGCACAGCGTCGGGCTGATCGTTCCTCCCAGGTAATAGACGGAGTAGAAGAGTCCCATGCCGACCGCGCGGTTTTCCGACCGAGCCGACAATGTGCCGACCGCCATGATCACGCCGGGGTGGATCGATCCCACCACACCGACGAGGAACGCCCATCCGACCGGGCCGCCGGTCAGCGCCGTGCCGGCCATGCCGATCACCACCGCCGCGTTGGCGATCAGGAATATCCGCAACCCGCCGAACCGCGCCGCGAGACCGCCGCCCAACATGGTCGCCGGCACGTTGCCCCAGGTCGCAATCACCAGCACCAGGCCGATCATCGCCACACTCTCGCCGCGCGCCGCCAGCGTGGAGGGAACGTAGGATGTGTAACCCGAATAACCCGACGTGTACGCGGTCCAGATCGACCCAGCGATGACGACAAGCAGACATTCGCGCCGCGTCGGCCAGGAGAAGCCGCGCGGTTGCGCCGCGACAGAATGGGGCTGGCGATAGCTGCTCAGGAACAGCACCAGAGCGATGGCGGGGGCGAGTGCCTCGGTCGCCAAAGCCGCCTGCCAGCCGAATGCATGCGACACCGGCGGCAGCACGATCTGCGCCAGTCCGACCCCGATCGGAAACGCGCAGGCCGAGACGCTGATGCCGACCATGAACCGCTTGCCGGTGAAGAAGTCGGCGATGATTTTGCCTTGCAGCACGATCATCGCCACCGCGCCCACTCCGCCGATGCCGCGGCCCAGTACGATCCCGGACGGTCCGGTCGCGGAGGCGTCGAACGCGGCACCCACCACCATCAGCACCAGACCGGACGCCAGCACCGGGCGGTCGCCGAACCGCCGGCCGAGAAACCCCAGCGGCAAGGCGACGAACATGCCCATCAGCATGTAGGCGCCGATCAGCGAACCGAACGCCGTGTAGCTCAGGTGGAACCGCGTCACCAGGTCGGGACCCAGGGTGGCGACGGCCTGAAATTGATAACCGAACGCGATCCGGGCGATCGCCAGGGCCGCGAGAACAATCCAGGACCGCACGAGCGTCCGTTTCCTCAAAGTTGGTCGCGGCTTCGTGCCGGTGGGTGCGATGCTACCGCGAGGGGCTGGGCCTGACCATTGTTCATCCGGCTGTTCACGAATCGCGCTCGCGCCCGGTCCGGGGGGGCTATCGATCGGGCGGGTAACACCATGGAAATCGCCCGAAGCGGCGATCTCCTTTCCGGGTGCCCCTCTCCCAGGCCAGAGTTGGCGGAAGGAAGGTTTTCAACCGCGGATACACGCCGATGAGGCAAGCGGATTTCTCTTGGGATCGTTTAGCTCGGCCCAGAACGCGACAGTACGAACGGAAGCATCCCGGCGAAATTCACAAGAAATCCACTTGCGTCATCCGCGTCCATCCGCGGTCAAATGCTGGTTGCTTATTTCCACATCGGCTCGGGCGATGACCCCGAGCCTGGCCAACGCGCTTCCCATGCGGTAATCAGGAAACCACCGGATCGGGAGAAACGACAATGAGTGGCGCGCAAACCAAAACGGCGTTTGGACGCATCTTTCCCCTGCGCGAGGCCTGGCTCGCCAAGGCGCCGCCGGAGCCGATCATCGAGCCGGAGCTGCCAATCATCGATACGCATCATCACCTGTGGCAGCGCCGGGGTGGCGGCGCGCGCGGCGAATCGTGGGAAGTGCCGGAGTTCCGCTATCTGCTCGATGAGTTCCTGGCCGATTGCAACACTGGCCACAACATCGTCGGCAGCGTGTTCCTACAGTGCCACTCGATGTATCGCAAAACCGGTCCGGAGCAAATGAAACCGGTCGGTGAGACCGAATTCGTCGCCGGCATCGCCGCGATGAGCGATTCGGGCGGCTTTGGAAAAACCAAAGTGTGCGCCGGGATCGTGGGCTACGCCGACCTTACGGCGGGCGACTGGGTGACGCCGGTGCTGGAGGCGCAGATCCGCGCCGGTGGCGGCCGGTTCCGCGGCGTCAGGCACTCGGCTGGTTACGATCCCGATCCGGTGATCGGCAACAGCGCGCCAGACATCAAACCCGGTCTTTACCTGCGCGACGATTTCCGCGCCGGCATGAAACGACTGAGCGCCCTGGGCCTGTCTCTGGATGCATGGGGTTTCCATCCGCAAATTCCGGACATCACCGACCTGGCGCGTGCGTTACCTTATGCCAACATCATCATGGGCCACTGTGGCGGCCCGCTCGGCTACGGCCGGCACGCGGGCAAACCCGACGCGGTGTTCGCCGACTGGAAAAAGTCGGTGATTGAACTGGCCAAATGCGAAAACGTCACGATGAAGCTGGGTGGCATGATGATGCGTCTGGCGGCGTTCGATTACATGGCGCTGGAGGCACCGCCATCGTCGGAGCAACTGGCGAATGCGTGGCGGCCCTATGTCGAAACCTGCATCGAACTGTTCGGCGCGGATCGTTGCGTAGTGGAAAGCAACTTCCCGGTCGAGAAAATGGGCATCGGTTACGCCGCGCTGTTCAACGCGTTGAAGCGGCTGGCGTCCGGCGCGTCGGCGGATGAAAAATCGGCGATGTTCGCGGGCACCGCGCGGCGCGTGTATCGCTTGGACTGCTGAACACGAAACACCCCCGGCTTCGGTGGAAGTCGGGGGCGATTGTTCGTCAGCCCGCGGGCCTCAGGGTAATCATCGCGATGCCGGCCGCGACGTTGAGGCCTTTTTCGCCCTCAACACTTAGTGGCTGCAGCGAGATTTCGTGGCTCGAGCCGCCGACCAGCAAGCTCGCGTTGCCGCCAACACCGACAGCCGCCCCGGCCGTGACGCCGCCGTACTGGCCGGTCAAAGCATGCGGCGGCGGATTGTTGGTCGGCGCCAGCACCGCCCAGATCAGCACCCCGCCGCGGGTGTAGCCGATATCCACCCCGAATTTCTGGATGGTGCCGGAATAGTGCTCAACGCGTCCGCCGGTGCCCGAGAACGTGCAACTCACCGCCTTGTCGGAGCCAAAAATGAATCCGGCTCCGCTGGCCACGTTGCAGGTCAGCACACCAGCCCTGACCCCGACGGCGGCCTGAGCCGAGGCGAGTGTGCCGATGGCCAACCCGGCGGCGGCCACGGTCAAAAGCGATTTTTTCAACATGTTGCTATATTCCTGTTGGTGGAAGGGGCGATCGGCGCGTGCATGACGAACGCGTTCATCGCGGCCCTTCAGGATAAAACGCATCGCACGGTCACCGCTCAGAACGAGACGGAACCGGCGATGGCCGCATCGCGCGCAATAACAACCTGCCAGGCCCGAAATGGTTCCAACCGCGCCTCGCCGCGCGGCCGGCCCGGTCACTCCTCGGCGGGAACCAACACGGCGAGCCGCTTCGGCGCGGTCATCCGGTAGCTGCGCCGGATCAACGCCTCCACCTCGTGCCAGTCCGTGCCGTTATCGAGACGAAAACCGATCCAGCCTTTGTGACCGACGTAGGGAGGCACGAAAAACCGTTCCGGCGCGGCGCCGATCAGGATCGACTGCACACCGCGTGGCGCCTTGCACCAAACCGTCCCCGGGTCATGCGCCATGGCGAAAATTCTGTCTCGGATACGGAACGTTGGGATATCCCATGTCGCTTTCTCCGCCGCCTCGGGGAGGCGCAGGCAAATCGCGCGCAGCCGGCCGAGGTCGTTCGACATTACACACTCTTGGTCAGATCGTCGTACGCCTTCAGCCGCGCGATCAACGCCGGCATTTCCCGCAACGGAATCATATTCGGCCCGTCACTGGGCGCCCGGTCCGGATCCTCATGCGTCTCGATGAACACCGCCGCCACGCCCACCGCCAGAGCGGCGCGTGCCAGCACCGGAGCGAACTCCCGCTGACCGCCCGACGAGGCACCCTGCCCACCCGGTTGCTGCACGGAATGCGTCGCGTCGAACACCACCGGGTATCCGGTCCGCGCCATGATCGGCAACGACCGCATGTCGGAGATCAGCGTGTTGTAGCCGAAGCTCGCGCCACGCTCGCACAGCAGCACGTTGTGGTTGCCGGTACTGGCGATCTTGGCGGCGACATGCACCATGTCCCACGGCGCCAGGAACTGGCCCTTTTTCACGTTGATCGCCTTGCCGGTGGCCCCCGCCGCCAGCAGCAGGTCGGTCTGCCGGCACAGGAACGCGGGGATTTGCAGCACGTCCACCACCTCCGCCGCCGGAGCGCATTGCTCGGGGCTGTGCACGTCGGTCAGCACCGGCAGGCCGGTCCGTTCGCGCACTTCGGCGAGGATCGCCAGCCCCTCGGCCATGCCGATCCCGCGTCCAGCCGAGGCGCTGGTGCGGTTCGCCTTGTCGTAGCTTGATTTGTAGATCACCGGGACGCCGGTGGCGGAGGATAATGACCGCAAGGCATTGGCGATTTCCAGCGCATGGGCGCGCGATTCAATCGCGCACGGGCCGGCGATCAGGACGAACGGCCGGTCGTTGCCGATTTCGATCGCGCCAACCCGCACGACGCGTCGCGCGACGGCGCGCGGGTCAGGTCGCGCTACGGCGCGCGGGTCAGGTCGCGCGACGGCGCGCGGATAAGGTCGCGTGGTCGTACCAGACTCCGGATCGTCCATGTTGCACCTCGTTCCTCACCTGATTGTCCGACATGGGGATGCCGTGTCACAAGTCCGTGGCAATACGGCCACAACGGGTCATACCATCGCGCCCCAGCGGGTTGCGGCGATAGAACAGGTCAAAGGTTCCTGTTCGCCGACTTATCCACAGGCTATTTGAGCGATCTGCCACATTTAATGTCGAACTGGTTCCCTGTTGGGTTGTCACCGTCCGCTCCTGACTGGTAGCGCCGAAGGGGTTCAAACGAAACCATTCTGAGGGGAACGGTTCATGCGTACCGGGCGTGCCTCGGCGATCGCGATCATGGGCGCTGTGGCCTTTTTGTCACTGTATGCGCCGTCTCAAGGGTTCGCGCAAAGTCAGGATCGTGCGGGTGTGGTCGCGCGGATGGACGCGATTGATGCGTTGCCCGCGGATGTCGGTCCCGTTAAGCGAGCAACGCAAGCCCAGTGGCGGGAGAGAATGCCGGTTCACGTTGCTTTCGTTGACGAGGACGCGACCTGGGTCCCGTCCCCCGCGCCGCCGCCGGACGCATTCGAGGCGACGGGTGACCTGCAATGCGTGCCGTACGCCCGCTTCATGTCGGGCATCGGCCTGCGCGGCGATGCCTGGACCTGGTGGGATAAGGCCGCCGGCATCTATGCTCGCGGCAACCATCCGGAACCTGGCGCCGTGCTGTCGTTCCCCGGGATCGAGCGCATGCCGCTCGGCCATGTCGCGGTCGTCACCCAGGTCCTGAGTGAGCGGAAGATCCTGATCGACCATGCCAACTGGCCGAATGCGTTCATTGAACACGGGGCGATTTCGCACGCCGTCCAGGTGCTGGACGTGTCCCTGGCCAATGATTGGACCTCGGTGCGAGTGCAGTTCGGTGAGGGCGGGCCGCTCGGCTCGATCTATCCCGCCAACGGGTTCATCTACGGCTGGACCGAGGCCGGGGTGCGGATCGCGCAGCCGCGATTCTCGCTGGATTACGCGCTGTGGTCGCCGGCAGCACCGAGCCTGCGGATTTTCAACGCGATCACCTACCTGTGGGCGTTGCCGCCGGCCGAGCGGGCAAAAGCCTACGCCGCCGCCGGCGTGGTGCCGAACGCCCCGGCACCTGGCCGCGGCAGGCCGGTGCTGGTACTGGGCTCGCCCAGATCAGTACTGAACGCGGCTGCGATCGCGGAACCGTTGGGGGTGAACCGGCTGGATGTTGGGCCGGGTGGGAGAACCTGGTTTGGCGCGGGCCGTTACGTTATGCGGTGACGCGGGACGCCATGCCCCTCCGCCGTTCCGCGGCCTCCACGGTGTTCTCCAGCAGACAAGCGATCGTCATCGGGCCGACGCCGCCGGGCACCGGCGTGATCGCCCCCGCCACTTCAGCGCACTCGGCGAACGCCACGTCGCCCACCAGCCGCCCGTCTGACCGGCGGTTGATCCCCACGTCAATGATCGTCGCGCCAGGTCGGATCCAGTCGGCCCGTATCATCTCCGGACGCCCCATGGCCGCCACCAGGATTTCCGCCCGCCGGCACTCCTCGGCGAGTTCCCTGGTACGGGAATGCGCGACGGTGACCGTCGCGTCGGCGGCCAGCAGTAACGCGACCAATGGGCGTCCAACGACCGCCGAGCGGCCCAGTACCAGCGCTCTGGCACCGGCCACGGTCACCTTGGCGTACGCCAACAGGCGCATCACACCGAGCGGCGTGCAAGGCACCAGGCCCGGTCGCCCGGAGGCGAGCCGGCCAACGTTGACGGGATGAAACCCATCGACGTCTTTGGCCGGATCCACCGCCTCGATGATCGCGGTGGCATCGATATGCGGCGGCAGCGGCAATTGCACCAAAATCCCGTCCACCGCCGGGTCCGCGTTCAGGGTTTTGATCCGCGCAAGTAACGCACTCTGGGGGGTTTCCGCCGGCAGCCGTATGGTCGAGGCATCGATCCCTACCTCCGCCGCCGCCTTATCTTTATTGCGCACATAGGTCATGCTCGCGGGGTCGTCGCCGAGTAAAACCACCGCCAGACCGGGACGATACGGCAGCGCCGCGACACGCGCCGCGACGCTGGCTCGTAGCGCGGAGGCGGCGGCCTTGCCATCGATCAGGCGCGCCGTCATAGCGACCGCAGCAGTTCCACGAGCGTGGCCGAATCCCCTGTCACCGATAGCAGTTTCTCGCGGTTCGCGGCGCCGGCGACAATTTGCACGGAGGATTGCGGCCGGTGCAGCGCACGCGCCAGCATGGCACACACGGCGCGGTTGGCCTTGCCGTCTTCCGCCGCCTCGGCGACCGCGATCTGTAGCCGCGGGCCCGCCGCCGACTCCTGAACGCCTTGCAGTCCAGGCCGGCGCGACCGCGGCCGCACCTTCACCATCACTGTCACTGTCACACCATCCGCTCCGGCTCGCCAGAAGCTCATATGAGCAGCGGGCGCAGTGTGCCAAAAATGATTGCCTGCTCGACTCGCATCAAGACCTCCTCGGCAACGATCAACAGGATGACCAAAGCCCATGGACTGAGGTCGATTCCACCGAAACTCGGCAGGATGTTCCGGATCGGCCGTAGCGCCGGCTCGGTGATCCGGTAGAAGAAATCGTTGATGGTCCAAACGATGCGGTTCCGCGTATCGAGCACGCCGAATGAGGTCAGGAGGCTGAGGATCGCCGCGATGATGACAGCCCATTTGTAGAGATTCAGGACCCATATCGCCAAATTGAACAGGATCGTTATCATACCGCCCTCGCTCCAGACATCGCGGGAAGCTAGCGGGGGCGTTTCCGCGCCGCAACCAGCGCGGAAAGCGCGAGGGCGGCGCCCGTCAAACTCGCCAGAAGGCGCTGCCCCGGAGCTTTCCCCGGTTCAAGGGATTGTCCCGCGTTAACGGGTGACAAACGGGTGACATGGATTGACGCGCCCCGGATGCGTTCTTATGGTCCCGCCCCGCCGGTTCGCCGGTCCTCGTGATTTGTCCGGCCGGATTGCGGCGAGGTGAAACAAGCGCGCTAAAGAGGCCAGCGAAATGCCCAAAAATCTCGGGCGAAAAGCTGCTTCGCGGTCGGGCCAACGTAGTGGGAAAGGCCCTGACAGAATGCCTATCGATCCATCAACTCTCCGCCCGGCGACACGCCTCGTACAAGGCGGCGTGCAACGTACCGCGCACGGCGAAACCGCCGAGGCGTTGTTCCTGACGTCCGGTTACGTCTACGACGACGCTGAACAAGCCGAAGCGACCTTCAACGGCACGGTTGAACACTATCAGTATTCGCGGTTCGCCAATCCGACCCTCACGATGCTGGAGGAACGGCTGTGCCTGATCGAAGGCGCGGAAGCCTGTCGCACGACGGCGACCGGCATGGCGGCGGTGAACGCGGCATTGCTGTCGCATCTGAAAGCCGGCGACCGCGTGGTGGCATCGCGCGCGCTGTTCGGCTCGTGTCACTGGATCGTTTCGACTCTGCTGCCGAAATTCGGCATCGAGTCGGTGTTCGTCGACGGCGCCGATCTCACGCAATGGCGCGACGCATTGCGCGAGCCGACCAATTTGGTGCTGCTGGAAACGCCGTCGAACCCGATGCTGGAAATCGTCGATCTGCCGGCGGTCGCCGCCATGGCGCACGCGGCCGGAGCGATCGTCGTGGTGGACAACGTGTTCGCGACACCGTTGTTGCAGCAGCCGCTGACCATGGGCGCGGATGTCGTGGTGTATTCCTGTACCAAGCATATCGACGGACAGGGACGCGTGCTCGGTGGCGCGATTCTGGCGGCCAGGAAATGGGTCACCGATGTACTGCAGCCATTCATCCGCAACACCGGGCCGACGATGTCGGCGTTTAATGCCTGGGTCTTGCTGAAAGGCCTGGAGACGCTGTCGCTGCGGGTCGACGCGGGCTGCCGCGCGGCGGAAGCGATCGCCGAATTCCTCGCCGGACACAGCGGTGTGACCCGCGTCTGGTACCCAACCCGCGCCGATCATCCGCAACGCGATCTGGCGATGAAACAAATGTCCGCCGGCGGGACGGTGGTGACGTTCGAGGTCGCCGGCGGCAAAGCCGGTGCGTTCCAGGCGATGAATGCGTTTCAGTTGATCGCGGTGTCGAACAATCTGGGCGACTCCAAGTCGCTCGTGACCCATCCCGCGACCACGACGCATATGCGGATCGGTGAAGCGGAGCGTGCGAAACTGGGGATTTCCGACGGCGTGATCCGGCTTTCGGTTGGGCTGGAAGATCCGGAAGATATCAAGGACGATCTGGCACGCGGGTTGGCGGCGGTGAGCCCCGTCCAAGGGCATTCGCGGGCGGTCTGACGGATCAATGCCCGGACTGGCGATACGGCGGCGGAGTTTACTGACCGGACTTGCCGCCGCCGTATCTGGATCGCCCACGTCGCGGACAAAAGCCCAGTACAGCATGCCGACGATAAGGATTGGCGTGCTGTGGGATCGTTCCGGAACAGGAGCGGTGACATCGGGGCTGGATCAGGTTGTCGCGGCGCGCCTCGCCGTGGATGATTTCGGACAGTTCAGCCGCGGCTATCCCATCGACCTCGTCGACGCGGAATTCCAGCGCCGGCCGGATCAGGCGGAGGACATCGCGCGCCAATGGTTCGAGCATGATGGTGTGGCGGTGATCGTGGACCTGCCGGGCACGGAAGCGCCGGTTCGTGTGCAAAACCTCGCGCGCGCGAACAATCGGACGATCATGAACACCGGCAGTTTCAATGCGGCACTGACCGGTGTGGCATGCTCTCCGACGGCCACGCATTGGCTCGATGACACGCGGGCCGTGACAATGGCCATGACTTTGGGTCTGCGGGCCGAGGGAATGCAGACCTGGTTTCTCGTCGCGCCCGACGATGTGACGGGTGTCGCGTTTCAGACCGGCGCGTCGGCCGCGATCGAGAGTACCGGCGGACGTGTGCTCGGTTTCGCGCGGTATCCCTCCGACGCCGCGAGCTTTGCGCCGGCGCTGACGAGCGCGCGTGATTCGGGTGCGGACGCGGTCGGCCTCTGCGCTTTCGGCACGGCGCTGGCGACGCAGATCAGAGAGGGTCGCGGCCTGGGACTGTTCGACGGGAGCAAAGCGGTCTGCGCATACGCGGGTTGCATCAAAGACATTCATGCGATGGGACCGCTTGAGGCGCGCGATCTTTGGCTGGTCACCGGGTTCTGGTGGAATCAGAACGACCGCACCAGATCGTTTTCGTATCGATTCAACGAACTGACCGGCCGCATGCCCGATAAACCGCATGCGGCGACCTATGCCGCGGTCGAGCATTTCCTGCGGACCGTCGAAACCTCCGATACCATTGATGGCCTCGCGCTCAGCGTCGGACTGCGACGTGATCCGGTATATTTTTTTGGCTCCAACGGGCGGCTGCGGGTCGATGGTACTCTGCTGCTCGACGTCGGGTTATTTCGTGTGAAACCACCAGATCAGGTCGCGGAGCTGTGGGATTATTATAAACAGGTGCGTATCATTCCGGCGGCGGACGTTTTCCGGATGACCGTGCGCGGTGCCTGTCCATTGTCGCCTTGACAGTGCCATCCTGGACAAACGGCCTCGCTTGCGTCTTGATCTGATCGTACCCATGAAAACGGGGAAAGCTCAATGTCGGAGAACGGCCCCACGAGCGGCCGCGCCGGGCCGGGCGGCAAAGCCCGGACCCGAGAAGATTACGCCCTGACGACGCGGGGCGTAACGGTCACGGTGCGCTCTTTTTTTCTCGCCGATCAATCAAGACCTGACGAAAATCGCTTCGTGTGGGCTTATCGCGTGCGGATCGAGAACCACGGATCCGACACGGTACGCCTGTTGCGGCGAACCTGGCAGATCACCGACGCACGCGGCCGTACTCAACATGTGCATGGTCCCGGCGTGGTGGGGGAACAACCGGTGTTGGGCCCAGGACAGTCGTTTGAATATACCTCGGGCACGCCGCTCGACACGCCGTCAGGCTTCATGGTTGGCGCGTATCATATGATCGTGCCGGTGTCGGGCGAGAAGTTCGATGTTGCCATTCCCGCCTTCAGCCTGGACAGTCCTCACCAAAGCAGTAGGGTTCATTGAACGGCCTTTAACATGGCATGGATTTTCGGATAAGGATGGCGCTCGGTGAAGGATGACGGTCGGTGAGAGATAATGGCGGTGCGGATTCCGGCGCGGGATCGCGTGGCGAAAGGCCCACTCGCGCGGAGGCGGAGGCAGCGGTTCGAACATTGCTGCGGTGGGCTGGTGACGATCCCGATCGGGAAGGGTTGCTGGATACGCCATCGCGGGTAACGCGTGGCTATGAGGAATGGTTCTCCGGATACGCGACCGATCCGGTTTCCTTGCTGGAACGCACGTTCGAGGAAACCGACGGTTACGACGAGATCGTTCTGTTGCGCGATATCAGGCTGGAAAGTACGTGCGAACACCACATGGCACCAATCCTCGGCCGAGTGCATGTCGGATATCTGCCGCATCGGCGGGTGGTTGGGATCAGCAAGCTCGCGCGCGTGGTCGAGGCGTATGCGCGCCGCCTGCAAATTCAGGAGAAGCTCACGGCACAGATCGCCAACACCATTCAGGACGTGCTGCGGCCACGCGGCGTCGCGGTGGTGATCGAGGCGGCGCATCAATGCATGACCACGCGCGGCGTTCACAAACCCGGCGTCACCATGGTGACCAGCCGCATGCTGGGCGCGTTCCGCGACAATGCCGCGACGCGGCGGGAATTATTGGCGATGATCAACAACCGGGGAACGACGATCCAGACGGAATGATGCGTCATCCTCTGGCATGACGGCGCTCCGAATGAGGCACGCCGCGCGACGGGTCAGGATCGCGGCGGCGGTTCCGCGGACGGATCGACTGGTTCGGGTGCGGACGGCGCCGGCGCAGGCGCGGGCGGGGGTGCGGCCTGGTCATCGGCCACCCACGACTTCAGTTTATTCCGAAGCTGATATTCCAGTTCGACATTCATATCGGACATCATGGACTTCAGCATATCGTAGACGGCGCCGCGCTGATCCGAAACCGTGCCTGAATGGGTCGCGGTGACGTGAGCCTCGGCATATCCCGACGCCGTGTTGTCACCGTTATGAACATCCAACCGAACCGCCAGGACACCGTTCATCGTGTCACGACGCCGGGTTATCGATGCCGTGAGAATACTGAAGCTCGCGATTCCATTTTGCGCCACGGGCTTCAGACGGTCACGCGCCATCGCGTCCAACGTGTCGACCGGATCGACGGGCGAGAAGCCGATCATCTCATCGGCGCCGGTCGGGAGAGTGAAATCCCCGGCCATCTCCAGGCGCTGAACGTTCAATTTGATGGGCGGCAGATAACCATAGCGCAGCGGCGGAAAATCGTGGCGCGCCGCTGGCGCCGGCACCTCGTCATCATCGCCGCAAGCCGCCACCAACAACGGCAGCAGCAACGTGGCACGGCGGGTCAAACGAAGCATCATGGTCGATCAGACCTCCTTGCCCCGCACGCCGGCGCGCGCGAAGCGGAAAGCGTAATTGCAAAATTCACAGGTCATGGCGATGTCACCCTCGACCGCCATGTGGTCGAGGTCCTCGGCGGAAAACCCTTCGAGAATACCCGCGAGGCGAGCGCGGGAGCAGCGGCAGCCAAACGACAGCGAACGGGCCCGGTCCACCGCGACGCCCTCGGCATGAAACAGCCGCAGCAGCAATCGTTCCGGATCCAGATCATCGTTCAGCAGTTCGGCGTCCGTGAGCGTGGCGGCGAGGATGGTCGCGGTGCGCCATTCCTCCTCTTGCGCGTCCTCGCTCATTTCTGGGTCGATGCCGCCGGCGCCGGCGATTTTCTCCAGCACGAACGCGGCGGCGCGCCAGCCATCCTCCGTGCGGTCGCAGGCGAGATGCACCAGGCAGCGCAGTTGCTCGCTCGTGCGGAAGTAGTGCAGCGCCATTTCCGCGAGCGACGGGCCCTCGATCGTCACGATGCCCTGGTGGCGGTCGCCGCCGGTACCCGGGTCGACCGTGAACGCGAGAAAGCCCTCACCCAGAAGTGTGTCGGCGCCCGGGGCGGGATCGGTCGCGAGCAGCGCCGCCAAC
>CALFNB010000375.1 GCA_937902425.1 uncultured Acetobacteraceae bacterium
ATACCGGCCCATCGCATGCACCACCTGGGCGCGTAAGGCCTCGCCATCCATGAATTCCACCGCCGTCATGCCGCCCAGAGCGGAGGCGACTTCGCGAATGCCCGCTTCGAGCAGGTTGACCAGTTGTGTTGGCGTCGATGCCACGAGACGGGACAAAGCGGCGCCCCAGACACGCGAGAACACCACGCTGGGATCGGGAAGATCGGCGGGCGCTTCCTCCACCGAGGCGCCGGCGTCGGCCAACAATTGGGCGGCCTGCTCGACCGCGGCGACGGCGTCGGCATCGGCCGGTGCGTCGAAGCCGGGGCGGCGCAAGATGCCGACCGTCAGACCACCGACGCCGCTCTCGATGGCGTCGCGCCAGTCGCGGCCATCGGTCGGCAAACAGAACGGATCACGCAGGTCGTGTTGAGCCATAACGGAGAACATCAGCGCGGCATCACGCACGGTGCGAGTCATCGGCCCAGCGCAGGATACGGAGGCGAACGCGCTGGTCGGCCATTGCGGGACGCGGCCATACGTTGGTTTCAGCCCCACCAGCCCGCACCACGCCGCCGGAATGCGGACCGACCCGCCGGCGTCGGTGCCCACATGTAACGGTCCAAATCCCGCCGCTCCCGCCGCTCCGGCACCCGAGGACGACCCGCCGGTCGTGTAGTCGCTGTTCCACGGATTGCGGGTAATGCCGTTCAACGGGCAATCGCCAGGCGACTTCCAACCGAACTCAGTCGTTGTCGTCTTGCCCAGAATGACCGCGCCGGCGGCCTTCAGGCTGGCGACCAAAGGGGCGTCGTCGGGTACCGGATCCGCCGGCGTCGTGCGACTGCCTCGGCGCGTGGGAAAGCCCGCCAGGTCCAGCAAATCCTTGACTGTCACCGGCACGCCGTCGAGCGGACCGATCGGCCGTCCGGAGCGCCAGCGCATCGCGCTCTCCCCTGCCGCGTCCAGGGCTTTGGGGTTCATCACCACGAAGGCGTTCAGTGCCGGGTTGAGCCGCGCCACCCGCTCGGTCACCGCCTGCAGGACGTCGACCGGCGTCAGGCGGCGGCGGGCGAATTCGGTCAGCATGTCCTCGGCGGACAGCAGCGCGGGATCGGTTCCTGACTTGGAGGCTGGCATGGGGGCCACTTTCCCTTTGGGCTGGTTCGCGGGCACCATGGCGGTGACCTACGGCGAAGGGAACCCCAAAATGAGCACCAAACACCCTGACGGCGAACCTTGGCAGTGGCCGGAGCCTACCTGGCGGCGCATCGTCGGCCGTGCCCGAGCCGGACGCAGCATGAAGCCGAAAGCGTGGCCCAACGGCGCGCGCTGCGCAGTGGCGATCAGCTTCGACTCCGACCATGAAACGATTCCGCTGCGAGATGGCGACGAAAGCCCAATGCGGATCAGCCAGGGCCAGTATGGCGCCCGCCAGGCGATCCCGCGCATCCGCCGGCTGCTGGAACGCGAGTCGGTCCCGGCCAGCTTCTACTACCCCGCCGTGTCGGCTCTGCTGCACCCGGAGGAGGTGCGTGCTCTGGCGGATGACGGGCACGAGATCGGCATCCATTCCTGGATTCATGAGGCGAATACATCGTTGCCCAGAGAGGCCGAGCGCGATCTGACGTTCCGTGCACGCGATACGCTGGCGAAGATCGCCGGCCGCGAGCCGGTGGGAATGCGAACGGCGAGTTGGGATTTCTCGTTGAACACGCTGGATATCATCCGCGAAATGAAACTGCTGTACGACAGTTCGCTGATGGCGGATGACGATCCGTACGAACTATTGGACCAGGACGAGCCGACCGGTATCATCGAACTGCCACCGGAATGGATCAGGGACGACGCGGTTTATTACAATTTCGTGCGGTTCTCGGCGTTGCGGCCCTATACGCCGCCGTCGGCTGTTGAAGAAATATTCACCGCCGAGTTCGATGGCGCGTGGGACGAGAGCGGGTTGTTCCTGCTGACCATGCACCCGCATATCACCGGCCATCGCTCGCGGCTGCCGGTGCTGGAGCGGTTGATCAAACATATGAAAGCCAAGGGCGGCTGCTGGTTCGCGACGCACGCGAAGGTGGCGGAGTGGTGCCGGGATAACGCGTGATGCGGGTGCGGGAGGTTCAGGTCACGTTGTTCGTGCCGCCGGATCGCCTGCACGAAACCGTCGCGTTTTACAAGGCGCCGACCGGAGGGCGGTGCACGCTGCATTTTCCGTTTCCGGAGCGCGGGCTTGCGCTGGCCTCGGTCAGTTCTCCCGCGGTGTCGTTCCTGATCGTCGCGGGGGATGTGGCGAGTCTGCTGCCGTTTCGTGAGACGAAGCTGACGATATTGGTTGAGAATATCGAAGCGGTCGCTCCGGCGGTGGTGGCGCTGGGGGCGGAAATACCGCAGCCGGTCACGCCGGTACCGATGCGACGGTTGTGACCAGCCGCGCGACCCACGGCAGTTAACGCCGGTCGGCGCTACCGCCCAAGCCCATATGGCTTGTTCGATATGCTCGGCAACGTTCTTCAAATGGTCAGCGGTTGCTGGTATCCCAACTACAATGATGCGCCAGGCGACGGCAGCCCTTGGCTTAGCGGCGATTGCTCGAAAGTGGCGCGCCGAGGAGGCAGTTTCAACAATGGTCCATGGTTCGCACGTTCGGCGAGTCGCTCTTGGCTCGACGTACAAGCAACTGACAACCTGCAAGGTTTCAGGGTGGTCAGAAATATACCACTGGAACCGTGACGACTCGGTAGTCCGGCAACCCCAATCAGGACCAGAGGAGGCGTGGATTCACGATTTTCCTCTTGAAAGATGGCTCACGGTTAAGGAACACAGGGCTTTGATGGCGGCAGGCCGGCGATGCGACGGGAAGACAGGGAACCCAGCGCCATGCTAAGCTGCTTGCCATGAGCACCGCTGTCCACCAGCCGCACATGACCCGCGAGGAATTCCTGGACTGGGCCGCGACCCAGGACCAGAGGTATGAGTTTGACGGCTT
>CALFNB010000376.1 GCA_937902425.1 uncultured Acetobacteraceae bacterium
TGGAGCGGGCGCGGGCGATCATCGGCAAGGGGCTGACGGTGCGGGAGGCGGCGGTGCGGATCAAGGTCGGCAAGACGGCGCTCTACGAGGCACTATCTCCGGGGTCGGCTGGCGCCAATTAATCCTCAAAATCTTACGCCAAATAATGTTCAAAATTACATATGACACCGGTCTATGGCCCAACATCACGCATGATAATGAACAGCGTTTTTCGCTTGGCGGCGCGGCGCACGGGCCTCTCCAGGAGGATTCCGGAGTTGGAATCCGCGCCGGTGAGCGAAAAACGTATTGGACTGAACCGTTGCCCCCGCCGCCGGTGCTATGGGCGTTGAATGGACCCGGCTCCCTCGCCAGCGCGCGTTTGATGTGTCGCGAGCATCGGTTTGGGGCTGTGGGCCGGACCGATCACATCGCCAAAGGGTCGGCGGGTTCTGAATCCGGGCATTGGCTCCCTCTTCAGGCGCGTTGGCACAGCACTGGGCGCGGGCGCCGCCGCCCCGGGCTGGCGGGCGGTTCGGCTTCTCATGGTCGGATGCCAATCCTGGGTCATGATGTGTCCGGAACGGGATCGCAAACCCGAAGTCGTGTGATGCTTTCGACCACCACCATGATGCCGGTCCCGCAGTGCGGACATTCCCGCAACGACCGCCCGGTCAGCGCCTCGAAGCGGTCGCGGTAGTCAGCGGGCGGATCAGCCGGTACGGCTGGCGCCATCCCGAGCAATTCCCGGCAGCGCGCAAGTTTTCGCTTACGGTGACAGTTGCTGAGGAAGCCGTAATACCGGATGCGGTGAAACCCGTCCGGCAGCACATGGATCAGAAAGCGGCGGATAAACTCCCCGCCCTCCAGGGTCATCGTCTTCTGGCGATTGCCATCCCGGTAATCCTTCCAGCGGAACCGGATCTTGCCGTTGTCCATGGACAGCAGCCGGTTGTTGGAGATGGCGACGCGGTGGGTATAGCGCCCGACATAATCGAGGACCTGGGCCGGCCCGGCGAAGGGCCGCTTCGCATAGACCACCCATTCGGCGCGATGAACCGGTGTCAGGTAACGCCGGAACGCGGCGGGCTCGTGAAGGTGGCGATACGCGGCGAAAAAGTTCAGCTCACCAGCGGCGAACGCCTTCTCCAGGTAGCGCAGGCACAAGCCCCGGAACATCCGCGACAACACCCGGACGGGCAGGAAGAACCCTGGACGGCAGTGGACCCAGCTTTCACCATCCGGTGCGAGTCCGCCGCCAGGAACAAGGAAGTGGACATGCGGATGGTGCGACAGGTTTTGTCCCCAGGTGTGCAGCACGCCCAGGAAGCCGATCTCCGCGCCCAGATGCTTTGGATCGGCGGCGATGACGCGCAAGGTCTCCGACGCCGCCCGGAACAGGATGTCGTAGACGACGGTCTGGTTCTGGAAGGCGATAACCTCGATCTCCTGGGGCACCGTGAACACAACATGGAAGTAGGGCACGTCGAGCAGTTCGGCCCGACGGTCCTCAAGCCATTGGGCACGTGCGAGGCCCTGGCACTTAGGGCAGTTGCGATCACGGCACGAGTTGTAAGAGACGCGCTGATGCCCACAATCACCGCACCGCTCGACATGGCCGCCGAGCGCGGCGGTGCGGCAACTCTCGATCGCGATCATGGCGCGCCGCCGTGCCGCGGACAGCGACGCGTCGTTCTGATCACGATATGCCGGCCCGAAGTGGCGGAACACATCCGCCACTTCCAGCCCCTCGCGGGCCACGGAACCCGCCCGTCAGGCGGGCACAAGATCCGGCGCGGTTGGCACGCGAACCTGCAAAGCCTCCAGCGGACTGACGGTGGCGCACACCTTGCTGGTGGCGATCCGGAGATATTGCGCGGTGGTGCCCAGACCGCGATGACCGAGCAACAACTGGATGGTGCGCAGATCAGTACCGGCTTCCAACAGATGCACCGCGAACGCATGACGTAGCGAATGCGGCCCGACCGGCTTGCCGATGCCGCACCGCAACCGAACCAGCCGGCAGGTGTTATTGATGGTGAGCGGAGAAATCGGCTTGGACGGCGGATCCCCAGGGAACAGCCATTCTCCGGGATGGGTACTCTTCCAATACTCTCTGAGCAGGGCAAGAAGTTTGGGCGGGAGCATGACATAGCGGTCTTTGCGGCCTTTACCCGCCTCGACCCGGATGACCATGCGCTTGCTGTCGATCGCGGCGGGTGTGAGGCGGACGGCCTCGGAAATCCGAAGTCCGGTCGCGTAACAAACCGTCAGGACCATGCGGTGCTTCAGATTGTCCACCGCGCCCAGGAACTGAGCCACTTCGTCCTGACTCATCACGATGGGAAGCTTTTTCGCCTGACGGCTGGTGGGGATGTCGTCCTCGACGACCCATTGCCGTTTGAGTGTGACGGTGTAGAAAAACCGGAGCGCGGAGACCGCGACGATGGTCGAACTGGCCGCCAGGTGTTTGTCTTGTCTGAGATGAAGCAGCCAGGTCCGTATCTCATCCGGCCCGAGATGGTCTGGCGATTTACGAAAATGGCGGGCGAACCGGACGACCTGTTCGACATACACACGTTGCGTGTGCACTGCCATGTTACGGATTTGCATGTCCTCGATCATGCGACGGCGAAGTGGGCTCATCGACAACTCCTGTAAGAGATGACCTGCGCCACATGGCGCGAGCCCATCGTCTCGCCGGGGAGTTGTAAGACCAGGGGTCGTGACGGACGGTTGTCACAAACGAGGCCTCGGAAATCGAGAAAGCGAAGTTTAAGTCACATAACTACCGCGGAGCGGTTTAGTCCAATCGGCATTATCGGAACCATGGGCGGCCGGAGGTCCCGCTCGATCTGCTTTTCCGTTGAAATTTCAGGGCCTCCACCTCGGCGAAGTCGTGACGCTCGAACAAGCCGGACAAACGGGGGTGCGTTTAAACAAACGGTGCAAAAGTCCCATAGGACTTTTGCTAACCCGTTATCTTACAAGGGATTTCGTCAGTTTTCGGTCTCCCGATTTTAGTCCTCTTCGAAGGCCGGATTTTTGGGCGTGGCCAAGGCCGATTGAATCGATCCGTCCGCTCATCCGTCCCAATTAAAGTGT
>CALFNB010000377.1 GCA_937902425.1 uncultured Acetobacteraceae bacterium
GGCGCTGCCCCTTGGATCCCCGCCAAGGGCAGTGGCCCTTGGAACCATTCATTTTGGAAGTGGAATGAGAGGGGCCAACCGTGCCCTGTCAAGGTCGGTGTCGGCCCCTCTCATTCCACTTCCAATGGATAGATTGCAAAGGGCCTCGCCCTTTGCCGGAGGTCCAGGAGGCAGCGCCTCCTGGCGGGTTCGAAGGGCGGACCCCTCGCGCTTGCCCCGTGCCCAATAGGGATTGAGCCCGCCGCCGTGAGCCGTTAAGCACGCGCGACGGCCCGGCAATGCCCGGACCAGGGAGGCTAACGGAAGTCAGTGGATCTCGAGGCCCTGATAGAGAGTGTGCTGAACGCGCTGACCGCGGGCATCACGATCGGCTGCATTTACGGACTGATGTGTATCGGCCTTGGGCTGATCTTCGGGATCATGAAGGTCGTCAATTTCGCCCAGGGCGAGTTGCTGATGCTGGGGATGTTCGCGAGCTTTTATTTGGTGACGGGCGGCGGGGTCCTGGCGTTCCTCGGTCCGTATATCGGACCCTTTGTCGGTGCGCTGCTGGCCGGCCCGATCGTGTTCGTGTTCGGTGCCCTGCTGCACAAATTCCTGATCAGCCGGGTGTCGGGGCTGCGCACCGCGGGGTCAATTGACGATGGTCATTTCGGTCAGTTGATCATCACTCTTGGCATTTCGCTGATCCTGCAAAATGGCGGGATGATCGTGTTCGGCACCATTCCGGTCACGGTGCGCACACCGTTGTCTTCCAGTGCGTTCCTCGTGGGTCCGGTTTATGGCGACGCCACGATCTTCCTCAACAAGGCCAAGCTGGTGGCCTGCGCCGTCGCCATCATCACCGCGCTGACATTGTATTTCGTGCTGGAGTACACCCGGATCGGCAAAGCCTTGCGCGCCGCCGCCGACAATCCGACCGCCGCGACTTACATGGGGATCGACGTCGACAGATATTACCGGATGGCGTTCGGCCTGGGCAGCGGCATCACCGCGATCGCCGGCGGGCTGATGGCGACGTATCTGTCGTTCGGCTCGTTCATCGGCTTTGATTACGTCATCATCATGTATTCCGGAGTCGTCCTCGGCGGCATCGGCTCCATCATGGGCGCCTTCTGGGGCGGCATGACGGTTGGGATGGTGCAGCAGATGTCCGCCTTGGTGCTGCCGCCGCAATTGCAGAACGCGGCGATTTTCATCGTCTTCCTGCTGATCGTCATGTTGCGGCCGCAAGGGTTGTTCGGCCGCTCGGCGGAGCGTGCGTGACATGAGAATTGGCACCGCCGAGAACCTGCGCCGCGACCTGACGATCCTGCTTTGCCTCGTCGTCATCTATCTGGGCTTCGCCTGGCTCGTCCCCAACAGCTATTTCCAGTTGATCCTGACATTGGTGCCGATCTGGGCTGCCTTCGGCGTGTCGTGGAACATCCTGTCCGGCTACGGCGGCCAGTTGTCGTTCGGCCATGCCAGCTTCTTTGGCATCGGCGGCTATTCGATGACACTGGCATTGGTCTACTGGAACCTCACCCCCTGGCTCGGCATTCCCCTGGGCGTCATCATGGGCGCGGTCGCCGCGGTCATCATCGGCACCCCAACGTTCCGCTTGCGAGGACATTATTTCGCGTTGTCGATGCTCGCATATCCGTTGGCGATCCTGTACTTCATGCAGTATTTCGGCTTCCAGGAGGTCTCGTTGCCGATGCACCGCGAGGCACCGGCCGCGTATCTGGAATTCTCCGATCCACGCTACTACACACTCGTCGCCGTCGGCCTGTTGGCCGTCAGCGTGATCGTTTGCATCCTGGTGGAGAACTCGCGGTTCGGCCTGGCGCTGCTCGCGTTGCGGCAGAACGAACTGGCGGCCGAGGCGGCGGGCATCGACACCAAAGCGTGGAAGATGCGCGCGCTGATCGTGTCCGGAATGATCGCCGCCGGCGCCGGAGGTCTTTACGCCTGCGTGCAACTGGTGGTGACGCCGGATTCCGTATTCGGCCTGCTGGTCTCCGCGCAACCGGTGGTGATGACCTTGTTCGGGGGCGTCGCCTCACTGTGGGGCCCGCTCATTGGCGCGGCATTTCTGATTCCGTTGTCGAAATTGCTGGACGCGTACGCGGGAGACTACCTGCGTGGCATTCAGGGCGTGGTCTATGGGGCGGCGGTCATCGCCATCATCCTGGCCGCGCCGGACGGGCTGTTCTGGACGTTTCGCGACCGGTTCTTCAAGCCGAAAGCCTCGGCACCGCTGCCGGCGCCCGAGCCCATCGCCAAGGGCGCTATCGCCCCCGCGGCGTCGGGCGTGCCGCTGATGAATGTCGAGAAGTTGTCGAAATCCTTTGGCGGCCTGCGCGCCGTCAGCGACGTCAGCTTCAGCATCGCCGAGGGTGAAATTCTCGGCATCATCGGACCGAACGGCGCGGGCAAGACGACGCTGTTCAACGTGCTGAACGGCGTGCTGGCGGCCGACGCCGGCAGCGCGACACTCGGCGGTGCGACGATGTTGGGCAAAAAGGTCCACCAGGTTTGCCACATGGGAGTCGGCCGCACGTTCCAGGTGGTGCGCAGTTTCCCTCGACTGCCACTGATCGACAACGTGATCATCGGCGCGTACGGCGCCGGATTGTCGGACCATGATGCCGCCGCGGAAGCGATCCGTGCTCTGCATCGCACCGGTCTCGCGGACCAGGCCGGCGTGCCCGCCGGGCAACTGACCAACAAGCAACTGCGGCTGATGGAACTGGCCCGCGCGTTGGCCGGCCGGCCGCGATTGTTGCTGCTGGACGAGACACTGGCGGGCCTCGGCCGCGAGGAATGCGACGACGTGCTGAACGTGCTGGACCGTCTGCGCCAGGAAGGCATGACAATTGGCATCATCGAGCACACGATGCATGCCATGATGCGGATCGCCGATCGTTTCGTCGTGCTGGATCACGGGGCGGTCCTCGCCACGGGCCGGCCGCGCGACGTGGTAGAGGACCGCTCGGTGATCGAGGCGTATCTCGGCAAGAAGTGGCTGGCCAAACAGGATGCTTGAAGTCTCCAACCTGTCCGTGTCGTACGGCGGATTGCGCGCGCTGACCGACGTGTCGCTGGCGGTGTCCGAGGGCCAGTTCGTCACCGTCGTCGGCCCCAACGGCGCCGGCAAATCGACGCTGTTCAAAACCATTTCGGGTGTGGTTCGACCCACCAGCGGAACAATCACGTTCCAGGGCCAAAGTCTGCTGGCCCTGTCGGCGGCGGAACGCGCGCATCTCGGGATCGCGCATGTCCCCGAGGGAAGGCAGGTGTTCAAGACCCTGTCGGTCCTGGAAAATCTGGAAATGGGCGCCTATCCGAAAGCCGGCCGGGTGAACTGGAACCGCTCACTGGACCGCATCCACGCCTTGTTCCCGATCCTGGCGGAGCGCGCGAACCAAATGGCCGGCACATTGTCGGGCGGCGAGCAGCAGATGGTCGCCATCGGCCGCGGCCTTGCCTGCGCGCCGAAACTGCTCATGCTGGACGAGCCCTCGATGGGTCTCGCCCCCGCCGTGACCGACACGATCTTCGAACGCATCTCGCAGATCCACGCGGATGGCGTTACTATCCTGCTGGTCGAGCAACGGGTCGCCGAGGCGCTGGAACTGTCCGATCATGGTTACGTGCTGGAAACGGGCCACGTGGTGTTGGAAGGCCCGTATGATACGTTGATGGCCGACGACCGAGTACGCAAATCCTACCTCGGCCTGACCGACGAGTGAACAGAAGGGAGAGACGATAATGGCACTGATCAAACCAATCGGCCGCCGCGGCGCGTTAAGCCTCGCCGGTGCCGCCGCTGTTGCCGGCAAGGCACGCGCCGACAATCCGGCCGAGGTTAAGATCGCCATGCTGGTGCCATTGTCGGGCCCATGGGCGCGCAGCGGGTTGCTGGAGCAAATGGGCGCCCGCATGGCGATCGACGACGTCAACGGTGCGGGCGGCATCAAAGCCCTGGGCGGTGCCAAACTGAAACTGATGGAGTTCGACGCCGGCGATTCCTCGGAAAAATCCAAAGACGCGGCGCAGCGCATGGTCGCGCAGGAACCGGATCTGGCGGGCGGCTTCGGCGCCTGGCTGTCCAGTTTCACCCTGGCCATCACCGAGGTCACCGAGCGCGCCGAACTGCCTTGGCTGACACTGTCATACTCCGACGCGATCACCGGCCGCGGGTTCAAATACGTGTTCCAGTCCTCACCGACGGCAGACGCCCAGGCGGAGGAGATTGTACCGATCATCATGGAACTGGCGGAGAAGGCGAGCGGCAAGAAGCCGACGAAAGTCGCCATCGTCGGCGATAACTCGGCGTCGTCCATCAGCTTTTATAAGCCGCTGAAAGACCATGTGTTCAAGAACACGGGCCTGACACTGGTGGTGGATGAGGTATTCACACCGCCATTGTCGGACGCCACCTCAATCGTGCAGAAACTGCGCTCGGGCAAACCGGACTTCGTCTTGTTGCAGTCGACCAATGTCGGCGACGACAAGCTGCTGGTCGAGAAATTCGCGGAATTCGGGTTGACGGCGAAGAAGATGCCGCTGATCGGTGGCGGCGGGCATTGGTGCGCACCGGAGCTGACCAAACTGACCTCGCCGGACAACGTCGAAGGCGTGATCGTGGCGCTGGCCGACTGGCCCGGCAAGAAGGCGGCCGAGATCGGCAAACGGTTCGTGGAACGGACCAAGGAGCCTTGGTTTGGCCATGACTCGATCTTCGCGTACGCCCACGTGATGATCCTGAAAGAGGCGATTGAGCAGGCTGGCTCGGCGGAACGCCACAAGGTGAACGCGGCCCTGCACGCCATGGACATGACCACCGGGCCGGCGGATTTGTTCCCGGACGGACGGGTCAGCTATGATGAGAAGGGACGGCGGCGGGGCGCCAAGGTTTGCATCGTGCAATATCATGACGGCGTTCCAACGCCGGTGTTTCCGGAATCGATCGCCACATCCCCGGCGTTCTGGCCAAAGACGTCGTGATCGTCGCACGAATGCCGATGAATACCGCCGCATATGTCGTGACTTTATAGGAGATTCGCCGAGCTGAGCTGGTAACCAACAGGGAGAACCAAGAAAATGCCAATCATCGACGGGATCGGGCGTCGCGGCGCGCTAAGCCTCGCTGGCGCCGCGGCTCTGGCTGGTAAAGCCCATGCGCAGAACCCAACCGAAGTTAAGATCGCCATGCTGGTTCCGCTCTCCGGCCCCTGGGCGCGCAGTGGGCTGCTGGAGCAAATGGGCGCCCGAATGGCGATCGACGATGTCAACGCCGCCGGTGGGATCCAGGCCCTTGGCGGTGCCAAACTGAGGCTAATGGAATTCGACGCCGGAGATTCCGCGGAAAAGGCCAAGGACGCGGCGCAGCGCATGATTTCCCAGGAGCCCGATCTGGCGGGCGGCTTTGGCTGCTGGCATTCCGGTTTCACACTGGCGGCGACCGAGGTAACCGAACGCGCCGAGTTGCCCTGGCTAACCCTGTCCTACTCCGACCTCATCACCGGCCGCGGCTTTAAGTTCGTGTTCCAGTCATCGCCCACCGCCATTAGCCAGGCGGAGGAACTGCTACCGATCATCGTGGATCTGGCGACCAGGGCGAGCGGAACGAGGCCGACGAAAGTGGCGGTCGTCGGCAGCAATAACCCCGCCGTCACCAGCTTCCTCAAGCCCATCCGCGAACATGTGCTCAAAGACCTGAATCTGACTCTGGTCGCGGATGAAATCTTCACCGCCCCATTGGCTGACGCGACGTCGATCGTGCAGAAACTGCGGTCCGGGAAACCCGATTTCGTCCTCGTGCAATCGGACAATGTCGGCGACGACAAGCTACTGCTTGAGAAATTCGCCGAATTCGGCCTTTCAGCGAAAAAAATGCCGCTGGTTGGTGGCGGCGGTCACTGGTGCGTGCCGGAATTGATCAAACTGACCGCGCCGGAGAATCTGGAAGGCCTGATCGTCGGCCTTGCGGACTGGCCGGGCAAGGCGGCGGCCGACATTGACAAGAGGTTTGTCAAACGTACCGGGGAGCCGTGGTTCGGTCACGACTCAATCTTCGCGTACGCACATGTGATGATCCTGAAGGAAGCGATCGAGCGCGGGAAATCGGCGGACCGGCGCAAGGTGGCGGAGATACTGCGTACGATCGATATTACCAGTGGGCCGGCGACGCTGTTTCCCGACGGACGGTTGGCCTATGACGAAAAAGGCCGGCGCAAGGGAGCCAAGATCTGCATCGTGCAGTACAGGAACGGCAAGCCGGTGCCGGTATATCCGGATTCGATCGCCACGGGCGAAGCCTTCTGGCCGAAGACGTCGTGACTCCGTGGGAGGTTTTCGCGATCCGCTACGCGCGTAACGACAACGCGAAGCGGTCGACCAACTTCATCGGCGGCGACCCGCACGACGCGCCGATGCCGTTGGATTATTTCGTGTGGGCGATCCGGCGGGGATCCAGAACGATCATTCTGGACACCGGCTTCGATGCGCCGATGGGCAAGAAACGGAACCGCCAGTTCCTGCGCTCCCCCGCCGATGGCCTGAAAGCCATCGGCGTGGAGCCGGAACAGGTGGAGGACGTCATCCTGTCGCACCTGCACTACGATCATTGCGGCAATTACGACATGTTCCCGCACGCGAAGTATCACGTGCAGGAAATCGAAATGGCCTACTGTACCGGGAAGTGCATGTGCCACGACGGGTTGCGTGGCCCGTTCGAGGAAGAAGATGTCGTGGCGATGGTACGCAAGGTGTTCGCCCGCCGCGTGGTGTTTCACGACGGCGACGGCGAGGTCGCTGACGGCATCACCGTCCATCACGTCGGCGGCCACAGCAAGGGTTTGCAATTCGCCCGGGTGTTCACGCGGCGCGGCTGGATGGTGCTGGCCTCCGATGCCAGCCACTTCTACGCCAACTTTGAAACCGGACGCGCCTATCCGACGCTGCACAGTCACGAAGATACGCTGTGGGGCTATGACAAGATGAAGCGCATGGCCAGTACGCCGAACGCGATCATTCCGGGACACGATCCGTTGGTGACCGCGCGTTATCCCGCCGCCGCACCCGGCCTGGAAGGCATCGCGCTGCGTCTGGACGTGGAACCCGCGGCGTGAGCGAGGAAGCCGCCGCGTTCCTCCTGGCGCGGCGGCGGCCGCTGGAACTGGTGATTTTCGATTGCGATGGCGTCCTGATCGACAGTGAGGCGATGAGCAACCGCGTGGCCGCGGCGATGCTGACCGAGGCCGGTTGGGCAATAACCGAACAGGAAGCCGAACTGCGATTTACAGGCCTGAGCTTCGGCGCGGTGCGGGAGATCGCCGAAGCATATCTTGGTCAATCGCTTGGCACGGACTGGGTCAGGCGCGTGGTGGACCGGCTCGTCGACGTGATGCGGCGAGATGTCGAACCGGTGCCCGGCGCGCGCGAAGCCTTGGACGCGGTTACAGGTCTGGGCTTGCCCTGGCGGATCGCGTCCAATTCCTCCCATTTCGAAATGGAAGCGAAATTTGACCGCACCGGTTGGCGAGAACTTGTCGCCGGACGCGTGCATAGCGCGGCCGACCTGGCCAGGCGAGGAGGCGCCGCGAAACCGGCACCGGACGTGTACCTCGCCGCCGCGGCCGCACAGGCGATCGTGCCGGCGCATTGTCTGGTGATCGAGGACAGCGTCGCCGGGGTGACCGCCGCGCGCGCCGCCGGCATGGATTGCCTCGGGTTGGCGCGCCACCATGATGGCGCCGAATTGCGCGCGGCCGGTGCGGTCGTGTTTCGGTCGATGCACGACGTTCCGGATCTGCTGCGGGCCGCATTGTGCTGACCGCGCTTTATCCGTGGATCAAATCGTTCCACATCATCGCCATGGTCGCGTGGATGGCGGGCATGTTCTATCTGCCGCGGCTGTTCGTGTATCATTGCGATACCAAACCGGGATCGACCGACAGCGAGCGATTCAAGGTGATGGAATACCGGCTGCTGAAGCAGATCATCAATCCGGCGATGATCGCGACCTTTGGGTTCGGCATTCTGCTGGTACTGACGCCGGGCGTGATCATCTGGAGCACCGGCTGGTGGTACGTGAAGCTGGCCTGCGTGCTGCTGTTGACGGGTTTCCACGGCGCCATGTCGAAATGGCGCCGCGAATTCATGGAAGATCGCAACACGCGGCCGCAGCGGTTTTACCGCATCGCCAATGAGGTCCCCACTCTGCTGCTGATCGTGATCGTGATCATGGTGATCGTGCGTCCGTTCTGATCACGTGACATACGCGCCACCGTTGACGTGGATGGATTGCCCGGTGACGTAGCGCGCCTCCTCCGAGCACAGGAAGCGCACCATCGCGGCGATCTCCTCCGGCCTGCCGCGGCGGCCGAGAGGGCTGTCGGGCAGCGCGGCACGCCCATGGTTGCCGCCGGCCGCGAAGCCGCGCACGGTTTCGATGGAGCCCGGCACGACGGTGTTCACCGTGATGTTGTGCGGCGCCAGTTCTTTCGACAACGCACGCGTCAATCCCACCATGCCCGCCTTCGCGGTGATCGCATGCACCCGGCCCACCGCGCCGACATGCGAGGAAATGCCGCCAAGATTGATGATCGTTCCACCTCCGGCGGCGATGATGTGCGGGGCCGCGGCGTGCGCGCAATAGAACGCGCCATCGATCGTGGTGCCCATGATCTCGCGCCATTCCTCGGGGGTCATATCGGCGAATTTGGTTTGCCGCCGGATCGAGGCGTTGTTGACCAGCACATCCAACCGGCCAAATCGTTTCACCGTGGCCTCGATCAGCGCGGTGGCCTGACGGTGATCGGAGATGTCGGCCAGATGGGTGTCGGCGTCAGATCCCGCCTCCCGCACCAGACGGGCGGTTTCGCGCGCATCGGCCTCCGACTGGCGCGCGGTGGTCATGACGCGGAACCCGTCCGCGGCCAGCGCCAGCGCGATCGCGCGGCCGATGTTCAGCGCGCTGCCGGTCACCAGCGCGACCTTTGGTTCGTCCGTCATGCGAGAACTCCGTTTTGTCACAGACCGCGATTGGACAGCGAAAGCGGGTTGGTGTGCAATGGTGCCGTCACTCAATCCAATGGAGGAAACCATGGCCACCCCGCCATCCGCGTCCCGCGATGCCGTCCGCGCCGTCGTGCCGAAGATGATCGACCTCACGGAGAAGGTTCTGTTCGGCGATGTGTGGGAACGCCCGAACCTGTCGAAGCGCGATCGCAGCCTGATCGTTTGCGCGACGTTGATCGCGACCTATCGGCCGGAGCAGTTGCGCGGCCATTTGCAGCGCGCACTGGATAATGGCGTGACCAAGGACGAGATTTCCGAAATGATCACGCATCTGGCGTTCTATTCCGGTTGGCCGGCGTCGATGTCGGCGGCGAACATCGCGCGCGAGATTTTCGAAAAGAACCCGTGAGCGCGTGGTTCCCGTCGTCATCAGGTCGCGTGGCATCGCGCCAGGCCTTGACGGATAAGTGACCGTGCAAGGCGTCGATGCCGCCTTGCACGGTCATGAACGTAACAAAAAGGAGCACTGAACAAATGAAGGCGGGTTTCATCGGCCTTGGCACCATGGGCAACTTCATGGCCGCCAACTTGCAAAAGGGCATCCAAAAGGATGGCCACACCGTCATCGTGCACGACGTCCGCAAGGAAGCCTCGGCGCCACACATCAAGAACGGCGCCACCTGGGCTGATAGCCCCGCCGCGGTGGCGGCCGAGTGCGATGTAATCTTCACCTCGCTGCCGGGTCCGGTCGAGTTCGACGCGGTATCGTTCGGCGCCAACGGACTTTTGTCCGCGATCCGGAAAGACGCGGCTTATTTCGATCTGACCACGAACTCGCCGACCACGGTACGCAAGGCGGCGGAGGAATACAGCAAGAAGGGCGCGCATCTGTTCGACGCTCCGGTCAGCGGCGGCCCGCGCGGCGCGGCCAGTGGCAAACTGGCGATCTGGTGCGGCGGCGATCGGGACGTGTTCGAGAAATGGCTTCCCGTGCTGTCCACGATCGGCGACCAGGCGCGCTATATCGGGCCGATCGGCGCCGGATCGGTCGCCAAGCTGGTGCACAATTGTTACGGTTACATCGCCACCGCGGCGGCGGCCGAAGTGTTCAGCATGGGCGTGAAAGCCGGTATCGAGCCGCTGGCGATCTGGGAAGCGGTGCGTCAGGGCGCCATCGGCCGACGCGGCGCGTTCGATTCGCTGACCGATCAGTTCCTGCCCAATAAATACGAGCCGCCCGCTTTCGCCTTGCGCCTCGCGCACAAGGACGTTTCGCTGGCGACCGCGCTTGGCCGCGAACTGAACGTGCCGATGCGGCTGGCCAACCTCGCGCTGGCGGATCTGTCCGAGGGCTTGAACCGCGGCTGGGGCAATCGCGACTCGCGCGCCATCATGGTGCTGCAAACGGAACGGGCCGGCGTGGAGATCAAGGTCGATCCACAACGACTGACCGAGGCGCTGGACAACAAAGCGAAGAACGGCTGATCAGACCCATTCCGCGCGCAGGGCGTCGATCGCTCGGTCGACGTCCGCCGTGGAATTGTAGCCGTGGAAACTGAAGCGCACGCGCCCCTGCCCGTTCCACGCCAGCACGCCGTTCTGCGCCATCGCATCGACGATCGCCTGAGCACGCGTTGACGGCACGCACACACTCGCGCCGTGCCGCGCCGGATCGGCGGGCGTCAGTGTCGGCATCTGCAACGCTCGCAATCGCTCCAGCATCGCCGTGGTCAGCGTCTGCACATGGGCTTGCACGGCGTGCATGTCGTAGGCGGCCAGATAGTCCAGCGCCTCGGCCAGCACGTAAATCGGGGCGTGCGCGGGATTGCCGCGGGTAAAGCGCATGGCGTCGGCACGCAACGGCGGCGGTCGGTCGTAACCGCGATGCCCAGGAGCGAAGGAGTGCCAACCGGCGGAGGCAGGGGACCAGGTTGGTTGGCGCGCGCGGTTCCAACAGGCGATGGCGACACCGGTAATGCCGAGCAGCCATTTATAACAGGCCGAGAACGCGAAATCCGCGACTGCCGCGTCGATCGGCGAATATCCCGACGCCTGAGTGAAATCCACGATCAGCAACGCCCCGACCTTGTCCGCCAGCGCGCGGAGTGCGTGCAGATCGTGCCGCTCCCCGGTTAAGTATGAGACGTAACTGACGCCGATCACGCGCGTGCGCTTGTTGACATGGGCGGTGAAGCGGTCGGGTTCGGTACCTCTCGCCTGAAACAGTGCCACGCGTGGGTGCCGGTGCATCAGGAACGGTCCGGCGACGGATGGATACTCATTGGCATCGATGACGATGTTGTCGCCATCGCGCCAGTCCAGGCTTTCCGCGACGATCGAGACGCCCTCGGCGACGTTGCTGACGAAGCCGATCGAGCCGATGTCCGTGCCCCAGTAATGCGCGATGCCGGCACGTGCGCGGGTGATCTCGGTCTCCTGCGCGACGCGGCCCGCCATTCCGCTGCTTTTGTCGTGCAGATAGCGGGACAGCGCGGCGCCGTGGCGGCGCAAACTCGCGGTTTCCCCGCCCGCGCAGACGTGGGTGATGCCCGGCGCGATGGCGAAGTCGGCTGGATCGAACAATGGTTCCGCGTTCATGTCACGGCCCGCCTTTGCTGATATCTGGGGTCACGCCAGACCTCGGCGCGCATCACATCATCGAGAATCGCCACCGCGTCATCAACGTCCTGGTAGCGCACATATAGCGGCGCGAAGCCGAACCGCATCACATCAGGAGCCCGAAAGTCACCGATTACACCACGGGCGATCAGTGCCAGGACGATCGCGTAACCATCCGGGTGACGGAACGAGACCTGACTGCCGCGGCGGGTTGGATCGGCGGGCGTGATCGAACGGAATTCTCGTGCTTCCATCGCCGTCAGGAAACGTTCCGTCAGCGCGACCGATTTTTCCCGGACCAGATCGATCGGTGCCTCCAGCATCAGGTCCACACCGACTTCCAGCGCGGCGAGGCTCAGGATCGGCGGTGTCCCAACCACGCCCCCCGCCACGCCGGCGGCGGGCCGGAAAGACGGATCGAATGCGAACGGATCGGCGTGGCCGAGCCAGCCGGTAAGTGGAAAGCGCAGATCCGGCCAATGGCTGGCGGCCACCGAAAGAAACGCTGGCGCGCCGGGTCCGCCGTTGAGATACTTGTAGCCGCAGCCAACGGCGAAATCGACCTCATCGGCGCCGATGGTCAGAGGAACCGCGCCGGCCGAATGCGACAGATCCCACAGCACGAGAGTTCCGGCCCGGTGCGCCGCCGCGGTGATCGACGCGATGTCGTGCATGGCACCGGTGCGATAGTTCACCTGTGTCAGCATCAATACCGCGACGTCGGCATCCAATGCCGCGACCGGATCGTCAACGACACGCAGGGAGGCCCGCGCGATCCCCTCGGCGATGTAGATGTCGGTCGGGAAGTTACCAGTTTCGGTCAGGATAACCGTCCGATCAGGCCGCAGCGTCAACGCCGCGGTCAGGCATTTGAAGATGTTGATTGATGTCGAGTCCGCGACGATTGTGCCGCCCTGGTCGGCACCGATCAAACGCCCGATTTTGTCACCGACACGCCGCGCCAGATCGATCCAGCCGTGATCGTTCCATGCGCCGACCAACGATTGCCCCCATTCCCGACGGATCACCGTGGCGATGCGGTCCGGCGTCGCTCGGGGCAACGGACCGAGCGAGTTGCCGTCCAGATAAATCACGCCGTCGGGCAGCAGGAATCGGTCCCGGAATGAGCGCAATGGATCGGCACGATCCGACATCCGGATCAGTCGTCTTTGTGCAACGGCGAACCCGCCATCCGTCCGCCGTCGATCACCAATGTCTGACCCGATGTGAAACTGCCGGCGCTGGAAGCCAGATAAACGGCCGCGCCGGCGATCTCATCCGGCTCACCGATGCGACCGAGCGGCGCATCGCGCGTGGTCTTCTTGTACCGCACGGGGTCTTCCCACAGCGCGCGGGCAAAATCGGTCCGCACCAGACCCGGCGCGATCGCATTGGCGCGCACATTTTTCGGTCCCCACTCCACCGCGATATTCCGCACCAGTGCGATGTCGGCGGCTTTGGAAATTCCATAAAGCCCGAGTGACGCACTGCCGATCAGCCCACCGATGGACGAGATGATGATGAACGATCCGCCGCCCCGCTCGGCCAGATGCGGACAGGCCATGTTCGACAGCCAGAAATTGGAGCGGACGTTGGTGCCCATGACACGTTCGAACACGTCATCCGACGCACCCGCCTGCGGCCCAAGATAAGGATTGACCGCGGCGTTGCTGACGACAATGTCGAGACCACCGCATTGCGCGACGGTTTTGTCGACCAGATTCTGCAACTCCTCCTTGCGCGCGACATGGCACGGAATCACAATCGCCTTGCCGCCGGCGTCGCGAATATCCTTCGCCACCGCCTCACACGCATCCGGTTTGCGGCTGGAAACAACGACGGTCGCGCCGTGCTCGGCCATGCGTTTGGCGATGGCGAGCCCGATCCCCTTGGTGGAGCCGGTGACGATGGCGACCTTACCGGTCAGATCGAACAACGTTGACATGAGGTCCTCTTTCCTGGCGTTCTCGCTGAATATGCTCCCGGTTCAGGGAACGTCAATCAGGCGGGAACGATGCAAAGCAAACGCACCACGGTCTACACTCGGTCAGAACTGTCGAAACTGCTCGATCCGGCGAGCATCGCCGTGATCGGCGCCTCGACTCGCGCGGGTTCGTTCGGGGAGCGTGTGTTGCACAACCTCCGTCATTACGGTGGCCGATATTACCCGGTTAACGCGCGGTATCAGACGATCGGCGAGCTGACCTGTTATCCGAACGTGCGGGATCTGCCCGAGGCGGTGGACTGCGCCGTGATCACCGCCGCGCGCGAAGCCGTCGAGGAAATCGTTCTCGATTGCGTCAAGGCCGGCGTGGGCGGGGCGATCATCTTCGCCTCCGGTTATTCCGAGACCGGCAGGGAAGATCGGATCGCGCAACAAGACCGCCTCGCCGCGATCGCCCGCGAGAGCGGCATCCGCATCGTCGGACCCAACTGCATCGGCGTGGTGAACGCGACCTTGGATTCGCGCATCACCTTCATGGACATCACGCCAATCCCTCGCCCAGTCCCCCACGCCGTCGGCATCATCAGCCAATCCGGTGCACTGGGCATGGCTCTTGCACAAGGCGTCGTGCGCGGTCTGTCCGTGTCACATGTCCTGACATCCGGAAACTCCTGCGATGTGGACATGGCGGATTACGTCAATTACCTCGTCGATGATCCAACCTGCGCCTCAATCGCATGCGTGTTCGAGGGCATGTCGACACCGCGACGGCTTTTGTTGGCCGCCGAGAATGCGTGGCGCGCGGACAAGCCGCTGGTGATTTTCAAGATGGCCACCGGTGAGCAAGGCGCCCAGGCGGCGATGTCGCATACGGGGTCTCTGGCAGGGTCGCATGAGACGTATCGCGCGGCATTTCGCAAGGTTGGAGCGGTGGTCGTCGACGATTTCGAATCGCTGATGGAGACGGCGGCGTTCTTCGCCAAGGCGCCGGCACCAAAAGCGGCGGGTGCCGCGATCGTCGCGGCCTCGGGCGGGGCGGCGATCATGGCCGCCGACCGGGCGGAGCAGAATGGCGTTCCGATGCCGCAACCATCGGACGCGGTCCGCGTCATTCTGGAATCGCGCATTCCGGAGTTCGGATCGTCGCGCAATCCTTGCGATGTCACGGCCCAGGTGCTGTCCGATCCCGAGGCACTGGGGGTTTGCGCGGGTGCGCTGTTGAGCGATCCGCGATACGGCGTGCTGGTTTCGCCGATGACCTATGGCTATGCCCCGTCGGCGAAACGGCCTCAGGTGTACAACGAACTCGCGAAGCAGCATGGCAAGATGGCCTGCGTCGTGTGGCAAACGGAATGGCAGGAGGGACCCGGCGTCGTCGAGGCCAATCAATGCGAGCGGGTCGCGTTGTTCCGGTCGATGAACGCGTGCTTCGCCGCCCTGGCCTCCTGGCAATGGCGGGCCGATAAACGCGCGGCGGGAGCGCAGACCATGACGCCAACACAAGCCGCGACCATCACGCAGGCGAAACACCTGATCGCGGCGGCGAGCGGAGCGACGGTTACCGAACGCGAGGCCAAGGAAATTCTGTCGCTCTACGGCGTGCCGGTGGTGGGCGAGCAACTGACGCAAACGGCGGATGAAGCCGTCGCCGCCGCCAGCAAGCTTGGTTTTCCCGTCGTGATGAAAGTTGAATCGCCAGACCTGCCGCACAAGACCGAGGCCGGCGTCATTCGGTTGAACCTTCGTTCGGAAGCCGATGTGCGCACCGCCTATGCGGCGGTGATGGCGAACGCGGCCAAGGTGTCGCCGCCGCCACGCATCAACGGCGTGCTGGTGCAACCAATGGTACCGCAAGGTGTGGAACTGGTGATCGGGGCCCGGAACGATCCGCTGTTTGGGCCGCTGATCGTCGTTGGTCTCGGCGGCATTCTGGTGGAGTTGTTGAAGGACAGCGCGCTGTCACCGGCTCCGGTCACGGCGCTTGAGGCACGTGGGATGCTGCTGCGCCTGAAGGGATACAAGTTGCTGGAGGGGTTCCGCGGCATGGCGGCGGTCGATGTCGACAAACTCGCCGAGATCATCAGCAGGGTATCTCGTTTCGCCGCCGATCACACGGATCAGATCGCGGAGCTGGATATCAATCCGTTGATTTGCGGCGGTGATCAGATCACCGCGGTCGACGCGCTGATCGTCCCGATGCGGAAGTAGCCCGCGTCATCCCCGCGCTCGACACGGCGACCTGTTCCAGCACAATGCCGAGATTGATCCCCGTGTCGAGCACGAAGTTTGCTTATTCCGCCGCCGCCGTGCGCATGATGCCACGACCCCGCTCGATATCCGGCCCGCGGTACAGCGCCTCCGGAATCGTTCCCAGCCGGGATCGATGAACCTTCGGCCCCAACCCATAAAATTCCTGAAAACTCAGAATCAGCGGCCGCCATTTATCGGGATCGACGCGGTTCGGCTCCCCATCCATCACGATCGTTTCGTCCACGTGCACCCGCTGCACCCGAAGCTCGATCACGCTCGTCCTGCCTCGCAACACCGCGTCATTCTGGGCCAGGCCGTGCACCGCTTCGACGACCGCCTCAAGCTGCACCGGGCACTCGCGAACCCGCGGCGCCCGCACTGTTTCAGATGGCATCGGGGTGAATCCGGACAGGCCGAACTTATCGCGTTCATAACGATAGCCGCGGCGGATTTTCCCTTCCGGGACCGGATCGGATCCCGTGGTCAACGCCAGCCGGTCCACCATGCCGGCGAGCGCCGCCGACGGCAGGTTCAGCACGCACTCGCCCGTCCGCGCCATGTTCTGAGGAGTCTTTGACGTGGCGGCCAGACCGAGCACACAGCGCCAGCCCAACCAGAAAGCCGATGACATCGGCGCCAGATTGAACGAACCATCTTCATTGACCGTACTGATCAGAATCACGGGCGTGCCAAGGTAAAGAATACTGGGTTCGATTGTGACATGCATGGTTCCGCGCCTTGATGTTGCCGCGCGGCACAGTGACCGGACCCAGCAGGTTGTCCCAGTCCGGATGTTGCTTTGAGTTAAATGGCGTCCAAACCAATGACATTGTCACGCACGATATCGCCGACGACATCGCACGCCCGGCTCCTCGTCATGGTCCGGCTCGCCCGGACCGTCTGGCCCCGGTTGAGGTGAGGGATGATGCAATCGTGCAGGCTACTCGTCCTCCAGCGTCGCCTCCACCGCTCGCACCGCCTGTAGCGGTTGTTCGGCCCGCCCGACCACTCGCGGCCCGACGCAGGCCAGCCAACCGGCGCCATCGGGCGGGCAACCGGGCCGCAATTCCACCACCGAGGCCGTCTCGTCCCGTGCCACCGCGCGGAACGAGCGCCACCCCAGGGACAGGGGACCCTGTACGCGAACAACGCGGGCGACTGGCTCGCCCGCGTTGTTATAACCGACCCACTCCAGTGTCCGAGGCGAAACCCCGGCACGTTCCTCCTGGCGTCCCCGCTTCCAGTGGAGGCGGGAACCACTCATGAAACTGCTTCCGTCATGCGCTTTTGGCCATGATCTCGTCGGCGATATTGCGGGGAACCGGATCGTAGTGGTGGAATTGCATGGTAAACGAGGCGCGGCCCTTTGTCATGCTCCGCAGGTGGGAAATGTAACCAAACATTTCCTTCAGTGGCACCAGCGCCCGAACGATGATGGTCGAGCCGGAGCTTTCCTGGTTCTGGATGTGCCCGCGGCGGCGATTGAGGTCGCCCACCACGTCGCCAACGTGATCCTGCGGCGTGGTGACTTCGACGTCCATGATCGGCTCCAGGATGATCGGTGAGGCCTTCTTCATGCCTTCCCGGAAGCACGCTTTGGCGGCGATTTCAAATGCCAGCGCGGACGAGTCGACGTCGTGGTACTTGCCGTCCACCAGCGTGTATTTGAAGTCCACCGTCGGGAAGCCGGCCAGCACGCCGGTATCGGCCTGCACCTTGATGCCCTTTTCCACCGCCGGGATGTATTCCTTCGGGATCGAGCCGCCGACGACCTTGCTCTCGAACACGACGCCGCCGTTCCGTTCCATCGGTTCGAACACGATCTTGACCTCGGCGTACTGACCCGAACCGCCGGTCTGCTTTTTATGGGTGTAGATTTCGGTATGCGCCTTGGAGATGGTTTCGCGGTAGGCGACCTGTGGCGCGCCGATGTTGCAATCGACGCCATACTCGCGGCGGAGCCGATCGATAATGATCTCCAGATGCAACTCGCCCATGCCGGACAGAATGGTCTGGCCGGTTTCCTGATCGGTGCGCAGGCGTAGCGATGGATCTTCGCCAGCCAGCTTCTGCAGGCCGAGCGTCATCTTCTCAACGGCTTCCTTGGTGCGTGGTTCGACCGAGATGTCGATCACCGGTACCGGGAACGCCATCCGCTCCAACACCACCGGATCGTCGGAGGAGGCCAGCGTATCGCCGGTGCCGGTATCCTTCAGGCCGACGAAGGCGGCGATGTCGCCGGCCTCGACTTCCTTGATTTCCGCGCGCTTGTCGGCGTGCATCTGGAACATCCGGCCGATGCGCTCGCGGTGGCCCTTGGTGGTATTCATCACGGTGTCGCCGGACTTCAACGTGCCGGCGTAGACTCGCACGAAGGTCAGCGTGCCGTACTTGTCGTTGATGATCTTGAACGCCAGGCCGG
>CALFNB010000378.1 GCA_937902425.1 uncultured Acetobacteraceae bacterium
CGATCGTTCCGCCGTTGATGCCCATCCCGCCGCCGCCGGTGGCCTCGATCAGCCCTTCGTTGGCGAAGCCGGCGCCGTTCGACTGCAGCGTCAGGGCTGCGGCGGAGTTGGCGTCGATGACACCGCCGGACCGATTGTCCAGCGCCAGCTGTCCGAGGCCGATATTGCCCTGGCCGGCGATCGTGTTGTCGACGTTGATCAGCTCTCCGGTGCCCAGGGCGGCGTCGCGGATGTAATTGGCATTGGACGTGCCCGCCAGCAGGACCGTGCCGCCGCCGCTGAGCGACACGGTGGCCCCGCCGGCGATGCGCAGGTCGGTGGTGTTTCCGGCACTGTTCAGCGAAATGGTGGCATGGTTGATGATGCTGGTCGCGACCGTCAGTGCCGCGTTGTCGGCGATCGACACCGCGCTGGTGTCGCCCACGGTGCCGGTGCCGACGATCAGGGTCCCGACCAAGAAGCTCGTACCGCCGCCGACGGTCGCGGTCCCGCCGTTCGCGATCAGCGCCTCGACGGTGCCATCGTTCGGTATCCCGCCCAACCAATCGGCGGAATTGTCCCAGGTGCCGGCCGCGACGTTCCAGGTGAATGTCTGTGCCATGGCGGATCAATCCTCGGGTTCGGAGGGTGGGACGGCGGCGAAGTTCTGGAACGCGAGGCCGCGGCGACGGCTGCCAGGACGCTTGTATGTCGTTCGCGTATCCGTGTCACGACGCGTCATCGCTGGGCCAGCCTCCGGCTTTGGCTGGCGATCGGATCGACACCAGTTAACGAGTTCATATGATTCCTTAAACAATTCCGCAAGCATCGGCCGGGCGGCGAATGCGTATTGTCAGGGCATCAACCGCGCGCGGCCGGAAGCGGGCTTCGCGATTCGCGGCATCAGGCGCCCGTTGGTCTCACGGGCGGTGAGATCCGCCTTGGGGCACCGGGCGCGCGTGATGCGCGGGCCCAGGCCGGGGCACGGTCGTGTCTCAGTCGGAATGGCCGACAGGGGCCGCGGGCGGTTGTTCAGGCCAGGCGACCCGGCTACTCGCCACACCGGATGCCAAAAAGTCGAGTTCCAGTTGCTGACGAAATCACGCCCTGCTGGTCGAGGTGGCGCAGGTAAAATTGTAAGCCGCGGGTATATCACGGAGTTTGCTTAGCCGGCGGAAAGGGGATGCGGACTGCAACATCGGCGGGTTCGAGAGACCCTTTTGGGCATGGTGCAGAGCGCCTGGGCGATCCTGCCTCGAACCTTACATGGCGGCGATCTGATGGACGGTGGCCGGAGCGTCGCCGGATGGTCTGGGATCGGCTGGCAGGCCCTGCGGCTTTTGGTTCGAATCCCAACAGTGGATTCGAATTCACTGGTGCCCAGGGTCACGGGGAATGCAGTCGGAAATGTGGTCAAGGTGGGCAAGAAAACCAATGATTTTGACCAACGTTTTGACCAACGATGAACTCCTGATCCCATGATATTGCATATGTTTCATACACTCAGGGACGGCATACGGAGGTTCCCACTCTCTCCGCCAGACTCCTTTATTCCAAGTATTTCAATAGGTCCCGCCCTGTTGTCGCCTTTTTTGACCAACGCTTATCCAACACCGTAGGATCGGCCCCCTGACCCGCCCCTATCAGGTACGGGCACTGTATCAAAGCTCACACCATGAGATGGAGTGCCCCCTGTCAATCAGCAACAGCCACGCGATTCTCAACCGCGCGCTTCTTGACCATCGTCGATCGTGGCCTTCCCCCAACCTGGTCGCGGGAGGGCCGACTGTCGTGGCCGAGGTTGCTTCTCCACAACGGCTGGAACTGTTCACGCGGTCCGGATCGCGCCTTGTGCGACAAGCGTATCCAGCCCGGTCACCGTGCTCCCAAGTCCTTGCAACAGAGCGACCACACTCCCCGCCCCGTGGCCGGCCGGATCGAAACTGATGAGAGCATCGGAACCCTGGTCGACAACCGTCAGGTAATTACCCAAAGCCGCGACGTCGCCATTCAGATCGATGTTGGTGGCGCTTAGCATGGAGCGAACGTCGAGGACATCGGCGCCGGGATTGAAGCCAGCGACCTGATCCATGCTACCGGCATGCAGCACCAGCGCATCTCCGCCGGCACTCGCGAGGAACTGGATCGTGTGGCTGCCCGCTCCGGGATCGATCAGTTGATCCGAACCGCTGACGGTGATGACGTTCGCGTCGGCCTGCGCGGCGGCCGCGAGACTCGCCGTTTGCTTGCTGGTGGCCGCGCCGGAGATGAACGACGTCGTCGCACTCATCCCGGAGGTCACCGACGCGTCATTCAGCGACGTACCGTCAACGCCTTTCAGCACGCTGCCAGCGGCCGTGACGAACGACGCCGGCAACGGCGACGTTTCACCGAGAGCCGCGGCTGTCGTCCTGGTGGTGAAGTCGATCGCCACGGCGATCTTGTTCCGCACCTCAATCGCGTCAGCACCGGTGGCGCCGTTGGCGATCGCCAGCGCCGCGGCACCGAGTCCGACCGCGCCGCCGGTGATCTGGCCAACCCAGTAGGTCTGCCCAGACGAGTCGGGCGCGCGGCCGAACAGGTTCCCATAAAGGCTGTTGATAAACGTCGTTAAGCCAGCCTGGGCGGTGGGCGTATTCAGATTGAGATTGGGGGTGCCCAGAAATGGGTAGAGTGCGATGGTTTCCGGCTGCGGCGTGAACGAGTTGGCGATGTTGGAGACCGCCGCCCCCGCACTCTGCCCAGAAGCCTGCGCCTGAACGTTTTGGCCAACCCAGAACGTGTCGCCGGCACCGTCGCCGGAGCGATTGAAGTACGCGATGTAGACCATTTCCAATTGCTGAGCGGCACTGAGTCCGCCAAGCAGTCCCGGGTCGGTCGGGGTCGTGACAATGACTGAATGAGGCGAGGTTATGGCCTGTAAAGCGAGCGCATCGGCCGCTTGCTGTCCCGGTGTAATGGTCAGCACCGGCGAACCCGTATCCGTCAGCGTGATCGAGGCGAGCTTGCCCTGCGCCACGAGGGTTTGCAGGAAGTCGAGGTTGGCGACCACGTTCGCGGCGCTGTCACTGAGCGTCATCGACGTGATGGTACTGGAGGAATTGACCAATTGACCGGCTATGTTCAGCGATCCGGCGCCGGAAATCGAAACCGTGTCGCTGCCCGCGATCGCCGTTGGAATCGCCTGCGTCGCGGAGACCGAATTGGCGGCGTACGAGAATCCCGTGATGAGCAAGCTATCGGTTATCGTGGTCGCGGCGGCATCCGCCACATTGACGCCGAAGCCAACCACCACGGGTGTGGACAGAGTTAAAGAGCCCGCCGTCGACGATGTGTTCGTGGCAAACGAAATCGGCGCCGGATTTTCCGATATCGATGTCTGATACGATTTGTTGTTATTGGTGTCTGAAACAGTTTCCGAGTAGCCCGTGACGTTACCATCCCAGGTAGTACCGTTCCAGATGACGTTCAATGGAACGACGCCGACCACGTTACCGGAGGAGGTAACGTGGTTTGGAACCGAATCCGAGACCGCGCTCAGGGTGCTTCCGGTTTCGATGGCGCCCAACAAAGGATATCCGGAATATATGAGATTGCCTGTTTCGGTCGCGATTTCTCCGGTCGTCGTGTTTGTCATGGAAACTCTGGTAACCTCGGAGAACGCGACGCTGAAAATCCCATGAAAATCCAGCGAATACTGGCCCTCTGTTACCTGTAGTTCCGTGGTATTTACGAAATTAAATGATGAAACTCCGTTCTTGGCGATATACGCGATGACGGCGTTCGAAACCGACAGAAATCCCGAGAGCACATTGCTCTGATCCTGGTAGATGTTCTGGCTGGCTGGCAAATACTGGCTTAGCCAGCTGCCATATCGCGACAGGTCGGCGGGCAGCAGGCCAAAATTGGTGGAAGTCGTGTTTACGGTAATATTTGGCATGTACTACCCCTGATCCTCGATATTTGATCCGATTGCCGGATCGTTGCATGAACAGCGCCGACCACATTTCCTTGAAGATCATCACCGTTCAATGTCCGCACCACCGTCCATGTAGCACAACGACCGGCCGAAGCACGACCATATCCTCACCCGGTCAAATTTACTCGTGACCCGGCGGCGGCCAAATCCAGCGCCGCCTCGCTCGCGGTCAGGATTTTCCATGGTCAATTTACCGCCCGCCCATGCGAGGCGAAGGCACGATGCGGCGATCGCTCATATTCGAACAGCGCCGTGGCTGGAAAGAGTGCCGAGATCGGTGACCACGCCGCCCAAATTCTTCAGCACCGCGACAGTATCGCCGCCGCCATGTCCAAGTGGGTCAAACAGCAGCGCGGCATCAGCTCCCTGGTCAATGATCGTAAGAAAGGATCCCAGGCTCGACGACACATCCTGGACATCAAGGTTCGCCTGGGCGAGCAGGCCGTGCAGATCGAGTACGTCCCCGGCGGCCAGATCGAAGCCCGCGATCTGATCCACGCCGCCCGGATGCAGGACCAGTGTGTCGGCGCCGGTCCCCGCCAGGAACTGAATCGTGTAATCGCCCGTCCCGGGATCGATCACGCTGTTGGAGGCTGATATCGTGATCGGGTCGCCGGGGGAGATCGGACCGGACCCATCGACCAACGATGTGGTCCGGACATTCAAACCGCCGACGATGTTGACCTCAAGGCCGGGGAGCGCCAATCGCGAGCCGGTGAGGTCGGCGACGACGCCCCCTGGGTCCAGGATCAGCGCGGTATTCGTGTTGAACCCGGTGATCGCCAGGGCTGACGTGTTCTGGCCCGCCTGCACCGTGTAGTCGAACACCAATGACGTCCCGCCGGACCGCGCCGCATCGTAAGTCGCGGTGCCGCCGTCGTTCAGCGACAGACTGGGGATGCCGCCCGACACCGCGACAGTTTTGCTCATTGCGACGGTCAGCGTCACCAGAGATCCCGTGACGACATCGCCGGTGGCCGGGGACGCCGTGACGGAAACCACCGTCGCGGGGAGCAAGGTGTAGGCCGTGGTCGCATTCATTCCGGCGATCGCCGACGGGTCGTTCAAAGCCGCTCCATCAACACCGCTCAGCGTACTCTGGGCCGCGGTGACGAACGCGGCCGGCAACGGCGCCGTTCCACCCAATCCGTTCGCCGCCGTCCTGGTCGTGAAATCCAGCCCGACACCCACCTTATTGCGCACCTCGATCGCGTCCGCGCCCGTCGCGCCATTGGCGATCGCCAATGCCGCCGCGCCCAGTCCGACTGCGCCGCCGGTGATCTGGCCCATCCAGTAGGTGAGGCCTGGCAAATCCGGTGCGTGCCTGAACAGATTGACGTAGACGTTATCGATAAAATTACTGAGGCCGGTCTGCGTCGTGGGATCGTTCAGATTGAGTCCAGGCGTGGCCAGAAACGGGTAAAGCGCGATGGTTTCCGGCTGCGGCGTGAACGAGTTGGCGATGTTGGTCAGCGCCAGGTCCGCGCTCTGACCGGCGCTTTGGGCGGTTGTGTTCTGGCCGCTCCAGAAAGTGAGGCCGCCATCGTCCGCGGCGCGGTTGAAATACGCGATGTAAATCAGTTCGAGCTGTTGTGGGATAGTGAGGCCGCTGGTCAGTCCGGTCACCTTTACCAGCGAGCCGGTGCCGCTGTCCCCGGTAACAGCGAAGGTTTCGTTTGGAGAGGTTCCCGTCAGGTTCAGGTTATAGCTGGCCTGGACCTCCGAGACTGTCAGAGGGCTTGTCGATCCGCCACTGTAGACGACGCCCGGCAAATCGATCGCGTCTCCCTGCTGAATGAAACCACTGATCCTGTTGGGCGGCGCGGCGGAGCCGTCGATGCGCAACGTGGCGGCGGCGCCCGCGAAGTTGATCGCTCCGCTGCCAGCTGTCGCTCCGGCGCCGATTTCCAGGGTGGCGCCGTTGATGGTCGTGCCGCCCGTGTACGTATTCGCGGCGGCGAGCATCACGGTGCCCCCGCCGTTAACCAGCAAGCCGCCGGCGCCGGCGAGTGGCGTGCCGTCCGCCGACGTGCCCGATGTCTGTTGCGTGGAGCCGGTCTGGTCAGCGATGACGTCGCTGATCGTCAGCGTCTGACCGGTGGCCGGGGTGAGGCTGATTACCTGATCGCCCTGGATGAACAGACCGCCGCCGAAAGCCGAGCCTCCGCCCCCGCCTCCGCCGGAGGCCCCGGAACCCGCACTCGCGACGTTGCCGGAAATGGTGCCGGCGCCAATGCTCAGGCTGCCGCCCTGCTGGACGAAGACCGCTCCCCCGGCGCCAAGCCCGCCGCCACCGCCGAGGCCTCCATTGCCGCCACCAAACCCGCCGGAGCCGCCGCCGGAGCCGCCGTTGCCCCCATTGCCGCCGCCACCGCCGCCGCCGAACCCGCCGCCGCCGCCACTGGCCCCGGAGTTCGCGTCGCTGCCGCCACCGCCGCCAAACCCCCCGGCGCCGCCAGTACCCCCGGAGTTCGCATCGCTGCCGCCGCCGCCGCCGAAGCCGCCAAAGCCGCCAACGAATGTCAGGCCGGTCACGGCGGAGCCCAG
>CALFNB010000379.1 GCA_937902425.1 uncultured Acetobacteraceae bacterium
AAAAGTAAGGTTGTCTCCTCCATGCGCAGTCTGCAACGGAATCCGAGGAAGATATGCTCTTTTTTCCAAAAACCCTCACTTCAATATGCCGCCTGAGTGTGACATTACTTATGGACTGATTAATAGAAGGGGTGAGTAAATCCGCGGCAACGGGCAGCGGGTCTTCGGCAGCCATGCCCATCGGGGTCGCATTGCACACCATGTCGGAGCCTGTCGGGTCCGGCGGGCCGGAGGTCACTCGGCCGCGGCCCAGGTCAGACAGAAGCTCGATCAGGTGGGCGGTGCGAGATTCGTCGGTGTCGTGGATGATCAGTTTGCGGACCCCCGCCTCGAGCAGCGCGATGGCGATGGCGCTGCCCGCCCCGCCGGCACCGAGCAGCAGCACCCGCGCCCCGTGCGGTTGGGCACCCTCGTCTTTCTGCGCCTTCACGAAGGCGAGGCCATCGAGCATGTCGCCGTGCCACGAACCGTCCGGGTTGCGACGCATCACGCTCACGACACCCAGCAGCTTCGCCCGCTCGGAGCTGGTGGCACAGTACGCAAAGGCGGTGAATTTATGCGGCATGGTGATCAGCAGGCCGTCAATGTTGCGGATGCGCGAGAGGCCGTTCATGACGCAATCCAGGTCCGCCTCTGGCACTTGCATCGGCACGCAGATGCCGTTGTGGCCCCGTGCCTCGAGATCGCCGGTCAGGCGTGGGGGTATTTTAACGAATATGATCGGGTCGCCAATGATCGGGAACAACCGGGTCTCACCGCTGAGGTTTTCAAGCATTCCGGTTACCTCTGTTTTTCCAGACACAATGGGTGGAGATGCCAAGGTAATACCACCACGATCGTCGGAGTTGGAGATGTGTTTCCGTTCCCGAAATGCCCTCGCCTGCATCACCGATCGGCTTCACGCCGGCGAATCGCCCCGTAGGCCTCAATCTGGTGTCCCAGAAACCACAGGCGGTACACCCGCGACTTGTCCGCTACGTCTGCCGCGGCTGTCGTGGTTGTAAGATCAACAGAACAACTGCCTGTCTGGGGGAGCCTGGTCACATGGACACGTTGCGTCGAGCCACGCCCGATGATGCCGCCGCGTGCGGTCGAATTTGTTATGACGCGTTCAGTGCGATCAATGACGCGCATGCGTACCCGCGTGAATTTCCTTCCACGGAAATCACGGTGGGCCTGCTCCGCATGTTGCTGGAACACCCTGGGTTCTACGGCGTCGTTGCTGAGCGAGATGGAGCGGTCATCGGCAGCAACTTCCTGGATGAGCGATCCACGATCGTCGGCATCGGCCCGATCTCCGTTGATCCGGCTGTGCAGAACCAGGGTGTCGGCAGGCGGCTGATGCAGGACGTGATCGATCGCGCTACTTCTCGCCAGGCGTCCGGCGTGCGTTTGTGTCAGGCTGCCTACCATCGCCGTTCGCTGTGCCTCTATACAACAATGGGCTTCCGTACGCGTGAGCCACTCTCAGTCATGAACGGTCCGCCACTGAATCGCACAATCGCGGGGTATCATGTACGCGCCGCTGAGCTTTCTGATCTCGATGCTTGCAATGCGGTGTGCTTTGACGTCCATGGATTCGACCGCGGTGGCGAACTGAAGGACGCGATCGATCACAAAACCGCGACGGTGGTCGAACGTGACGGCCGGATCACGGGTTACGCGACAGAAATCGGCTTCTTCGCCCACAGCGTGGCCAGAAGCAATCAGGACCTAATGGCACTCATCGCCGCCGCACCGGCCTTCACCGGCCCGGGGTTCCTGCTGCCGACGCGCAACTACGAGGTGTTCGCGTGGTGCCTCGCGAACGGGTTGAGGCTGGTGCAACCGATGACCCTGATGACGACCGGCTTATACAACGAACCGGCTGGCGCCTATCTCGTGTGCGTTCTCTACTGACCCAGAAGACTGGTCCGCCCGGGAAATAACGACTATTCGCGCACGGCCGACGAGGGACCACTTTTGGTCGGCTAAGCGCCGCCGCGGCTACCAACCGCAGATAAACCGGATTGGCTGTAGCTAAGGCCCATTCCCTCCGATTGATTGTCGCCAGCGGTCCACCCATTTGCTGCCGAATGGGTCCGCGCTGGAAGCATACTGTCCGCGGCCACGTCTTTCGGTTTTGGACCGCGCTCTTCGTTCTCACCGGCTGCGTTTACAGCTGGCTGTACCGACCCGAGGTGCTGACCTGGTGGAAGCGGACAACCACTTCCCTCATCGAATCCAGCTGCAACCTCCTCCCTTACCCTTGGGGCGATAGGATCGAGGCAACGCTCGGCAATTTCGGTCTATGGGTCCAGATCACGCTGGCGATCGTCGCTTTCCGGATTCTGATGTGGATAGTGGCTTCAGCCATCCGCTTGGCTTTGGGCTCACGGAATCGGCGCTGAGTAATAACCGACGCTATGCCCTCATACCGAGAACCGCCATTTGACCGTGGGGACGTGAACGTCCGCTCCCGCATTTAAGTCGCCCGAAGCCGTCAGTCCGGTATCGGCCAATTGCGCCCATGCATGGCATCCCCGCCGCCCCTTGGGTATCGTGACCGACACGAAGGACGGCGGTCGCTCCTGAACGTTCTCGGACGCGCGCCCGGCATCGTGCGATCCGTGGCAAGGCCGCCAGGATCCTGCCGGCGCGGAGTGCCGATCGTTCCGGCCGTGACAGTGACATTGTCGTCGCGTCAGGCGCCGGCGGCGCAATGCCTTCCGTCTGAAACGGTCTATACCTACCCGTCATGATGTCGAACATCAGGAACGATCCGTACTGGACAGATCCCAAGGACCCGCACCGGCCGGTCGCCGTCCAGAGCGGATTGCTCGGGCCGACGGTCCCCTATTGGATGACCTACAA